>JAGQIK010000443.1 GCA_020431405.1 Myxococcales bacterium | reverse complement strand
TCGCGTTGGCCAGCGGCGGCCGGCTCATCTACATCGGCTCCGGCACCACCGGGCGCCTCTGCTTTCTCGACCCAGCCGAATGCCCGCCGACCTTCGGCGTCTCGCCCTCGCGCGTGGTCTCGGTGCTGGCCGGCGGGCCACGCGCCATGGCGCGCGCCGTGGAAGGCGCCGAGGACAGCGCCAGCGGCGGACGCGACGCGCTGCGCGCGCTCGACCTCGCACGCGACGACCTCGTTTGCGGCATCAGCGCCAGCGGCACCACGCCCTTCGTGCGCGGCGCCCTGCGCTACGCGGCCAGGCGCCGTGTGCCGAGCGCGCTGGTGACCTGCGGCCCCGCGCCCGCCGTCGAGGGCGCGGCCGACATCCTCGTGCGCCTCGACGTCGGCCCCGAGGTGGTCAGCGGCTCGACGCGCATGAAGGCGGGCCTCGCCACCAAAGCCGTGCTGCACACGGTCAGCACGGCGGCGATGATCCGGCTCGGTAAGGTCTACGACAACCTGATGGTCGACGTGCTGCCGACCAACAAGAAGCTGCGCCTGCGCGCCGAGGGCATCGTGCGCACGCTGACCGGCCTTTCTCAGCGCGAGGCGGCGCATTATTTGCGCAAAGCCAAGGACCGCCCCAAAGTCGCAGTGGTGATGGCCCTCCACGACGTCAGCGAGCGACGCGCGCGCGCCCTGCTCGACGAGCACGGCGGTCACCTGCGCCCGCTGATCGAGCAGGCCCCGTGAGCGACGCGCTGGCGCGCCTCGTCGCCCTGCGCGAAAAGCCCACGCGCCTCGTGCTGGGGCTCATCTCGGGTACCAGCGCCGACGGCGTCGACGCCGCCATCGTCGAGATCGGCGGCCACGGCGATGACACCACGGCGCGCCTCGTCGCGAGCATCAGCCACCCGCTGCCGCTCGCGCTCGCGCAGCGTGTCTGGGCGCTCGCCGACGACTACCGCGTCGATCAACGCGGCGGCGCTGTCCCCGTGCGGCGCGCCGGCGAGCGCGCGGCGCTGCTGTGCACGCTCAACTTCGACATCGGCGATGTCTTCGCCGACGCCGCGCTCGCCGTCATCGAGGCCGCTGCCCTTCGCCCCGAAGACATCGATCTCTGCGGCTCGCACGGCGCCACCGCGCGCCACGAGCCGCCGATAGGTCGCGGCGCGCGCGGCAGCACGCTGCAGATCGGCGAGGCGTCGCTCATCGCCGAGCGCACCGGCATCGCCGTGATCAGCGACTTTCGCGTGGCCGACGTCGCCGCCGGCGGACACGGCGCGCCGCTGATCCCGCTGGTGGACTACCTGCTCTTTCGTCGCCCCGGCGAGCGGCAGTGCCTGCTCAACCTCGGCGGCATCGCCAACGTCAGCTTCGTCGGCGATGACCTCTCCGCGCTCGTCGCCTTCGACACCGGCCCCGCCAACATGGCGCTCGACGCCGTCGCGCGCGCCGCGTCGGGCGGCGCCGAGGGCTACGACAAAGACGGCCGGCGCGCCGCGCGCGGCCGCGTCGACGAGGCGCTGCTCGCCGAGCTGCTCGCTCATCCCTACCTCGCCGAGGCGCCGCCCAAGTCCACCGGGCGCGAGCTGTTCGGCCGCGACTTCGTGCGCCCGCTCATCGATCGCTACAGCGATCGGCTCGATGACCTGATGGCGACCCTGGCGCGCCTCACAGCCGACAGCGTCGCCGACGCCGTCGAGCGCTGGGGCTCCGGCGACCCGCCGCTGTCGCGCCTGCTCGCCAGCGGCGGCGGCGTACACAACCCGGTGGTCATGGGCCGCATCGCCGAGCGCCTCGCGCCGCTGCCCGTCGGCAGCACCGCCGAAGCCGGCGTCGATCCCGACGCCAAGGAAGCCGTCGGCTTCGCGCTGCTCGCCAACCAGACCCTCTTCGGCGCCCCCGGCAACGTGCCATCGGCTACCGGCGCGCGCGGCCCGCGCGTGCTGGGCAAGATCTCGCTGCCACCGTCGCGCTAGACTGGAGCGCATGACCACGTCACGCTCGCCTCTGCTCGCCTTCGCACTCGGCCTCGCGCTCGCGTTCGCGCTCGCCGCGTGCAGCGACAGCTCGCCCGCCACCGGCGACGGCGCCACCGACGGCCGCGCGCGCGATGGCAGCAGCACCAAGGACGGTGCCACCTCCGACGGCGCCAGCGGCGACGCCGCCACCGACGCGCCCGCCGACGCCCTCGCCAGCGACGCACCCGGCCGCGACGCGCTGCCCGACGTGCCCACCGGCGACGGCCCCACGCCAACGGCCGTCTGCACTGCACTCATCGACGCCTACGGCAAGGCGTTCGCCGAGGCGCGCAAGTGCAACCCCAACCTCGACAGCCTGCAGTGCACGCAGAAGGTCGCCGACCACCTCGCCTGCCCCTGCGACGCCTACGTCAACCCCACCGGCCACGCCGCGGCGCTCGCCAACATGCAGAAGCTCCAAACGCTTTACGCCGCCACCACCTGCCAGCAGCAGATCAACTGCCCCGGCGCCGCCTGCGCGCAGCCCACCGGCGGCACCTGCATGCCCGATCCCGCCGGCGGCCCCAACGACGGCATCTGCCACAACACGTCCAACTGAGAAAAGTGATGGCGCGCGGCTTGCTCTTGCTCGGGGTCACCACCCGAGGCAGGAGCGAAGCCCTTGAAACCGCAATGCAGACACCGACGCCCGGCGCATGTGACCGCCCATGTGACGATCATCTCCGCCCTCGTCGCGTTCGCCGCGTGCTCCTCTCAGAACGCCTTTGACGGCAGCTTGCCGGGAGACGAAAGCGCACGCGCGCTCGACGTCATCAAGAGCTGGGACGATTCGCGCTCCGACCCATCGCCCATCGTCGGTCGCAACATCATCGCCGACCGACTGATCGTCGAGCTCGCCGCCGACGCCACCGTCGGCGAGGTCAACGCGCTGCTCGCCGCTCGCCGCGCCCGCGTCGTAGGCGGCATCGAAGGCACAGCGCTGCTGCGGCTCGCGGTGGAGCCGATCACGCGCGAGGACGAGGCCCGTCCGCGCTCCGAGCAGTGGTCGTCCGAACAGGCCGTGCAGAGCGCGGCGTTTGACGTGCAGACCGAGCCGACGCAGCTTCCCGTCAACCTCACGCCGAGCACCGCCCCGACGATGGACCCGCACTTCGCTGTCGGCGCCGCGGGACTATGGAATCTGCGCGACTACTTCCGCAGCGCAGCGGCGGGCGCCGGGCCAGGTGTCGCCCTCGTCATCGCCGACGCCTTCACCCATGGCCCGCCCGACCCCACGTACTTCGGCGGCAGCTTCACGGCCGGCGACTATCCGACCACTGGCGGCGCGAGCACGCACGGCTATGAAGTGCTGGGCGTCATCGCGGCCCGCTTCGAAGACAACGACGCCAGCGCGACCGCTGCCGATCGCAGCGTGACGGGCGTGCATCCCTTCCCCGGCGCTATCCGCGCACTACACCACCGCCAGACCAGCATCTACAGCTACTGGCAGCGGATGCTCAACCTCGCGCGGCCGATCGTCGCGAGCGGCGGAAAGGTCGTCGCCAACCATAGCCTCGGCCAAAACTGCGGTCACCTCGACGCGTCGGGCGCGGTGGTGCCATGCAGGACCGACTATCTGATGCGCGTCCGCGCGCGCATGATCGCTGGCGTCGTGCAGGCGCTGGGCCTCGAGCGCGACCTGCTGATCGTCTCCGGCGCCGGAAACTACACCGCGGCCAACGGCGCGGCACGCGTAGCCGCGAACGACGCATCCGAGATGAATATCGCCGGCAGCGGTCCGCTCCCGCTCGGGCAGGCCGCGCTGACGAACGTGCTCGTCGTCGAAGGCGTGAGGGTCGGCCACTTCGACCAGAAGACGCAGCGCTACACGCTCTGCCGCAGCCACACGAGCCTGCTCGGGGCGCCCATCGCCGCCGTCGACACCAACGTGCCCACGCTCGCACAGCCCAACGGCACCTTTACCAACGCCACCGGCACCTCGTTCGCAACGCCGCAGGTCGCAGCGGCCGCATGGGCAGTGTGGCAGGCGCACCCGCAGCTAACCGCGGCGCAGGTCAAGCAGCTGCTCATCGAGACGGCCAAACCCTCGGGCGACGGCTGCGTCGGTGGCGCTCCGGTGCTCGATGGGTTCTTCGCGATCATGGCGGCGCAAACCAATGCCAGCGGAGCGACCCCGCCGCTGACGCGCGCGTTGCTCGATGTCGACGGCAATGGGCGCGTCGACGCCGCCGACGCGACGGCGCTAGGCCGCGAGCTCGGCATCGAAGGGCCGGTGTATCGCAACTTCAGCCGCAACGACCTCAACGGTGACGGCTACGCGGGCGGCTGGGTCGGCCAGCCCTTCCCGCTCGAGGTCAAGGCCGCGCCTCGAACACGCGCGTCGCTGTCGGCCGACGTCAGGGTCACCATCCCCTCGACCCTCGCGCGCGGCAACGCCAGCGACCCCGACACCCTGAAGTTCGACGAGACCGCCATAAGCGATCAAGAGCTCGTTTGCTACGCCGTCGCCGTCGGCGCCATCGCGGCCTTCAAAGACCTGCTCTGGCAGCTCGTCGACGGCGGCTTCTGCTACGCGACGAAAGACCCGAACCCCAATCCGAATCCCAACCCCAATCCCAACCCGAATCCCAATCCCAACCCCAACCCAGGCCCGACCCCCACCGGTCAGAGCTGGTCGCAGCGCACCGAATCGACGACCACCAACAACAACGGCGGCAGCAGCACCAGCACGACCACGGTCACGGTCGACGTGACGGTCAGCGGCAACGATTGGACGCGCCGCGGCGTCACCACGACCACGGGCACCACCACCACACCGGCGTACAGCACGAGCCTCAACAGCGTCGCGGAGACGCTCGAGGTCTACAACCACTCGACCAAGACCGTGACGATCACGGCCAGCAAGAACACGCACATCACCAACTATCTCGGCACCGGTCAGGACTACACCGACAATCCACCGCCGACCACGGGCTATCGCAGCTGCACCAACGCGTGCCCGCCGCCGGCCAAGCCCGGCGAGGACTTCATTCCGTACCCCGTGCCCAAGAAGCCGATCTGCGTCGGCAACCCGCCGCACGTGCAGGGATTCGACGGTCAGCTGTACTCGTGGACCAATTCGCCGAGCGCCGGCGTCACGATCACCGGCAGCTACCAGTGCCTCAACTGCGGCGGCAAGTCGGGCGCTGGCTGCTCGTGCGACCCCAACAACGGCCTGACGTGCAACTAGGAATCGACAGGAGCATCGGCATGAAGAACAGAACCAAGACCGCCCTCCTCGTCCTCCTCGTCCTCCTCGCGCTCGGCGCGCTCGCCGCTTGCGGCCAGCAAGCCGAGCCTGACTCCACGAGCAGCACCAAGCCGTCGATCGTCCAGCCTGGCGCGTTCGAGATCGTGCAGCCTGGCGACAAGATCACCGTGCTGGTCGATCCCGCCGGCCACGCCCCCGAGACGCTCGCGCTCACTGTCGGCACAGGGCAAGCGGCGCTCGAGGTCGATGGCGCGATGCTTCGCGCCGTGGTGTCAGTGCCCGACAACACGCCCGATGGCGACACCATCACCGTCTCCGTCTCCGTCTCCGTCTCCGACAACCGCGGCGGCGCGGTCGCCGTGACCGCTCAGCTGCGCGTGGCGCGAGCGCTCGAGCGAGGCGAAGCCGACATCGACAACGGCAAAGGGGCCGCGCTCGCGCTCTCGAAGCTCTCGGCGACCTTCGCCGACGACGCCGTGACCCGCGCTGGCCGCGCCGAGCTCAGCGCGCACGACAAGGCCAGCTTTCCGCGACTGGACAAGACACAGCTGCTCGGCGCGGTCTATCGCGTGCACCTGACCCACGACCTCGACGACCTGAGAGGGAGCGTGTCGCTGAAGCTGCACCTCGACGCCGCCGAGCGCGCCGCGCTGGCTGAGGCCACCGTCTCGCTGCGGCTGCTCGACGAATCTGATGGCACGCGCTACGCGGCCAAAGTCGAACCCGCTCCGGACGGCAGCGCGACGGTGCTGGCGAGCCTGCCTCGCGACGCCTTCCATCGCAGCGGCTCCATCGCCGCGGCCTTCGGCTTCGTCGTGGGGCCAACCTCGACGCCGCCCACGCCGCCCACGCCGCCGACGCCGCCCACGCCGCCCACGCCACCTAGCTCCGGGCCGGGCTGGAAGGAGATCACGGAGTCGACGACGACCAACAACAACGGCGGCACGAGCACGACCACCTCGCGACAGGTCATCGAGGTCACCGTCAACGGCAACGACTGGACGCGACGCGCGCGCACCGATGGCAGCAGCAACACCACGACGACCTACACGACGACCAACAACGGCTGGGAGGAGACGGTCGAGGTCTACGACCACACCACCAAGACCGTCACCATGACCAGCACCAGGTACGCCAGGATCACCAACTACCTAAACAGCGGGCAGGACTACATCGACAACCCGCCACCGACCAGTGGCCAGCGCTACTGCCCCAAAGGCTGCCCGGTGCCGCCCAAGCCAGGGCTCGACTTCAACCCCAACGCCGTGCCCAAGAGCCCCAAGTGCATGAGCGACCCGCCGGTGGTGCAGGCCTGGGACGGCGCGGTCTACACCTACAGGCGCACGCCGAGCCCCAACATCGAGATCACGGGCAGCTACCAGTGCATCGACTGCGGCGGCGCGTCGGGCGCCAACTGCAGCTGCGACGCCAGCGGCGTCATCACCTGCAACTAGCCCTGCGTCTCGTCGGGCGCGGCGGGCGGCGTCGGCGCAGGCGGCGCGACGCGCTCGAGCTCCTCGATCCAGCCCGCGATCAGCGACTCCTGGTAGCGATAGGCCATCTCGCTGCCCATGGGCACCAGGATCGACTGCGCCTGCCGCCGCGCGCGCCGCAGCAGCCGCGCGAGCCGCGAGACGAGCACCGCGCTGAGCTCGCGCACCTGCGCGTCCTGCGCCACGGGCAGCGCGTGCAGATCGCCGCGCAGCGCCTCGTCACCAAAGAGCAGCTGGATGTCGCGCTCGATGCGCACGCGATTGGCGTCGATGCGCCACAGCCTGAAGCGGTGCCAGAAGGCCATCACGTTGAAGAGGATCGAGATGCCGAGCGCGATGTGCACCCAGTTGCTGGGCGGCATGATGTCGAGCAGCCACGGCGCGTACTGGTCCATCAAGTCGCGCCCTTGGTTGTCGAAGAAGCGGCGCGCCGCCGGCGCGAGCGCCAACCCGGTGCGGTTGGGCGTGGTGCGGTTGTGCGGGATGAAGCCGGGCTTGATGTCGGCGACGGTGGCCAGCAGCGCGGCGACCTCCGAGCGCGAGGCGCAGCCGTTGCCGAGCAGCAGCGTCTCGATGCGCAGCACGCGCTTGTCGCGCGGCGGCAGGAGCTGCACGGGGTCGTACTGACCGGCGCCGATGCGCCCCACGCGCGCGAACGAGAGGCGCCGCGCTACCACGTCGAGGTGGCGGAAGTTGGCGATCTGCAGCCCGAGCTTGAGGATCGCGCGATCGACGATGTCGGCGTCCTCGTCGATGACGAAAACGCCGAGGTCGAGCTGACCGGAGGCGAGCATCTCGAGCTGCTTCGACCAGCTGTGGTTGGAGAGCTTGTGCTTGAGCGAGGCGAGGCCGCGCGAGCCGAGCACCTGATAGGCGATGCGCTCGGTGCCGCTGCCCTCGGGCCCGACGCCGATGCGCTTGCCTTCGAGGTCGCCGAAGTTCTCGATCTTGTCGGCGTCGCGCCCGAGGAAGAACACCGACTCGGCCTTGTCGAGGCGCCCGAGCAGCTGCAGCCCCGGGCTCTGCTTCCAGTCGAGGCCGTCCTGCGCGAGGCCGAACTTGACGCGGCAGCGCTCGCGCTCCTTGGCGAGGATCGCGAGGTTTTGCACCGAGCCGAGCGTCACGCGGTTGCGGATGTGGCCGCGCTCCTGCGCCGCGCGCTCGGCGAGCTGGCCGGCGAAGACGTGATATTGGCCCTGCTTGGAGCCCGAGAGCAGCACCACGTCGAGGTGCGCGAGGTTGGGACGCAGATCGCGCGAGGCAACCCACAGCCCGACCGCCAGCAGCACGAAGATCAGAACGCCGAACTTGATCGCGGTCGAGTCGAGAAAGCGCTGGTAGGACTCGCTGAGCGCTTTACGGACCATAGCGCTGGCAGTCTACAGCGGCTTGAGCGGCACCGGAATAAACAGCAGCTTCAGTCGGCGATTGCGCCCGATACGCTCGTAGCCAAACATGCCACCGAGGAAAGCGAGCTTGAGGTCGCCCGGGCGCTTGCGCGCCACGCGCAAGAGCGGGATCACGTGAAAGTCGTAGGTGCCCGGTGTCGCGAGCTTGCGATAGAGCACGTTGGCGACGACAACCGTGCGGCGACGCCCGCGCGCGAAGTCCCAGTAGATCGGAAACAGCACGCGCGAGCGGCGGTTGCCGCGCGCGAAGTCCCAGTACAGCGGGAACGCGACGGTGCTGCTGCGGCGCGCGCCGCCGAAGTGCCAGAACAGCGGGAAGACGACGGTCGCGTGGCGCCCCGAGCGCGCGCTGTGGTTGTAGAACAGCGGCAGCACCGTGGTGCGCGAGTCGGCGTCGCGCCAGTTGAAGAGCAGCGGCACCACGCTGTGGAAGCGCTCGGTGGGCGACGTGCGCGAGAGATACGGGCCGGCGACTGTGGTGGTCGTGCCGGTGCGGCGATCGTGTGCCCGGTAGAAGAGCGGGATCAGCGTGTCGACCTCGCTGTGCTCCGAGCGGTGATGCACGTAGCTCAGCGCGTAGACCGTGCGGCTGCCCCGCGACAGCGACCAGCCGAAGGCTGGCGTGGCGAAGGCCATCGAGCCGTCGCGATCGCGCTGGTGATAGAACAGCGGCACCAGCAGCGTCGCCTTGCGGCGCGGCGAGCGCTCGTGAAACAGCAGCGGCACCACGCCGAAGGAACGGTGCGTGGGCGTGCGGCGATAGTAGACGTTGCCTACGACAGTGGTGCTGCGATCGCGATCGGCGAATCGCCAGAAGATCGGCGCCAGCACCGCGTGGCGCTCGGGACCGTCGCGGCCGACATAGATCAGCGGAAAGAGGCCGGCGTTGTAGCCGGCGCGCCGGCGCGCGTACCAACCGGGCAGCACGACGGTGGTCGAGCGGCCAGGGCGCGAAAAGCGCCACAGCAGCGGAAACAGCACGGCGTGTCGGCGCTGGCGACGGCGACCGACAAACAGCAGCGGAAAGAGGCCCGCGTTGTAGCCTTGGCGATCACGCGCATACCAGCCGGGCAGCACGACGGTGGTGTGGCTCTGCGGGTTGGAGAAGCGCCAGAACAGCGGCGCGACCACGGCGTAGCGCGACTCGCGCTGGCGGCCGGCGTAGACGAGCGGAAAGAGCCCCGCCGCCCAGCCGCGCGCGTGACGGTGATACCAGCCAGGCGCCACGACGGTGGTGCTGCTGCGCGCGCTGGCGAAATGCCACAGCAGCGGCGCCACCACGAGGTGGCGGCGATCGTTCTTGCGCCCGGCGAAGAGCAGCGGAAAGACGCCGGCGCTGTAGCCGCGACGATGACGATGCAGCCACGCCGGCGGCACGACGGTGGTGGAGCGGCCCGGACGCGAGAAGTGCCACAGCGCCGGGAACACCACCAGGTGGCGGCGCTGGCGCTGGCGGCCGAGCCACAGGATCGGAAACGCACCGGCGCTGTAGCCGTGCTCGCGGCGCCGATACCACGCTGGCGGCACGATGGTGGTGGAGCGCCGCGCGTCGCTGAAGTGCCACAGCAGCGGCACGACGGCGAGATGGCGGCTGCGCCCGCGGCGGCCGGCGAACAGCAGCGGCGCGATGGCGCCATGCCAGCCCTGGCTGTGCCGGTGTAGATAGGCTGGACCGAAGACGGTAGTGCTCGCGCCGTCGGCCTCGCGGAAGCGCCAGAACAGCGGCGCCACCACGAAGTGGCTGCGCTTGCCCTCCCGCCCGGCGAAGAGCACAGGAAACAGGCCCGCGTTGTAGCCGTCGACACCGCGCCGATACCAGCCCGGCACGACCACCGTGGTGTGCGTCTGCGCCGCGCCGTTGCGGAAGCGCCAAAACAGCGGCGCGACGACGAGATGCGAGCGGCTGCCGCGCCGCCCGCGCCACAGCAGCGGAAAGACGCCGGCGTGATAGCCGGTAGCGTGGCGGTGATAGAAGACCGGCGGCGCGATGGTCGTCGAGCTGTCGTGGTCGCGCCAGTGAAAGAGCAGCGGCACGGCCAGCAGGTGGCGCGTGCCGGCGGCCGGATCGCGGCCATAGAACACCACGGGCGGCAGCATCAGGTTGCGGCTGCCGTCGGGGCGACGGCGGTAGTAGAACGGCGGCGTCAAGAGCGCCGTGGTGCTGCCGTCGGCGACGCTGCTGCGGTGATAGAGCAGCGGAAAGATCAACGCGCGCCGCTCGTCGGGCGTGCGCCAGAACAGAGACAGTGGCGCGACCCAGGTGAGGCTGCGGCGCGCGCCGGCGCCATCGTCACGCACGCGGCGATAGAAGAGCGGCATCACGCCGTAGCGCAGATAGCCCGGCTCGCGCCGCCAGTGCACGGCGCCGAAGAGCAGCCCGCGCGAGCTGCTCGGCCCGCGCGCGACGTAGCTGAGCAGTGGCGGCACCACGGCGAGTCGCTCTTCGCCTTCGCGGTGCTGCCAGAGAAACGGCAGGATCGCCAACTGGCGCTCGCTGCCGTCGTGGCGCTCGCCCCAGTAGAACAGCGGCAAGAGCGCCGTGCGCCGAAACGTCGCGTCGCGATAGCTAACGAACGGGCCGACAGAGAACATCTGCTTTTCGCTGTCGCGCCGCAGGTGAAACAGCAGCGGCAGATCGACTGCCAGCTCGCGGCCCTTGCGGTAGTGCACGCGAAGCGGCGGCACGAGCGACAGCCAGTCGGCGCGCTGGCGCGTGCGCAGGTAGAGCAGCGGCGGCACGATCGAGCCGTAGGCGAGCCGGCCGGGGCGACGCGAGATGAGCTGCGTCGGGAATATCCAGCTGAAGCTCGAGCGCCACTGGCCGTGCGGGTCCGTGCGTCGCCGGTGATAAAACAGCGGCAGCAGCGCCGTGCTGGTGCGACGCGGCGACGTGGCGCGATGAAACAGCCCGAACAGCCATAGGTTGGAGCGCTGGCGCTCGACGTCGTGGCTGTAGTGGCTCAGCAGCAGCGGCAGCGTGGTGCTCGATCCGCGCGGGTGCTGCCGGCGCCATAGCAGCGGCAGCAGCGCCGTGCGCGAGCCCCACGCGCCGCTCGCCAGCTTCTCTTTGCGGAAGAAGAACAGCGGCCAGACGTTGACCGAACGCTGCGTGGCGTTGCGCGTAACCTGCACCGGCGGCACCACGAAGGTGCGATGCGCACCGCGCTTCACATCGACGAAGAAGGGCGCGATCACGCGTGCGTGGTTCTTGCGGCCTTTGGACCAGCTCTGCCAGTAGAACGGAAACAGCACGCGAAAGCCGCGCCGCCGCCCGCGCCGGTGCCAGTAGAGGCCGAACAGCTCGAGGAAGCGCCGGTCCTCCGAGCGATAGACGAGATAGAGCAGGTTGATGTGGCGCTGCACGCGTTGGCAGGTGCCGGCCTGGCAGATGGCGCCGGCGACGCACTGCACGTCCGACGTGCACTGCCCGCCGAGCTGCACGTCGGGCCGGGCAGTGCCCTGCGCGCTCGCGCTGCTGGCAGACAGCGCGATCAGCGCGAGCGTTATGGTGGCGATAGTCCGTCGCATGACCGTGGCCTAGAGCGGCAGCACCATCTTCCATTCGCTGTTTTCTCGAACGAAGTGCAGCTCGCCCTTGGCCGAACGCTCGCCACTGCGCCGCCTTACGGTCAGCTGCGCGGTGGCGCCCTTGATCTTGGCGCCGACCACCTCGAGCTGCGCGGCGCCCCACTGCTTCTTGAGCTGCGCGCGAAACTTCTTCGGCGAGGCGATCGAGATCTGGTGCGACAGCAGCATCTGGTAGGTCGAGGCGTAGGCGTCGATGTAGCCCGACAGATCGCCCTTGAGCGCCGCGGCGCGCAGCCGCTTGAACGCCTTGCGCGGCGTGGAGAACGCGGCGCGCGGCGCGGGCAGCGTGAAGCGCACGCGCTTGACTTTGTGCGCCGGCAGCCGCACGCGCTGGCCGCCCGCCACGCGCACCGTCAACACGCCGTCGTAGTAGTGCAGGAGCTTGCCGGTGACCGTGCTGCCGTCGCTGAGCACGATGGCTTCGTCGGCGCGGGCGGGTGTGGGAACGGCGAGCAGCGTCGCCAGCGTCACGATCAACATGCGGCACATGGGCTTCTCCTCGGTATGACAGGGGCGTCGTGGTCGCTGAGAGCAATCGACGGACCATTTTCGACGCACTGCGCAATCGCGAGGCAACACGCGGCGATGGGGCGGCCTTGTGCGGACCGTCACTGCGAAGCGCACGACCCACTTGTGGCGAAATGCGAGGCTGATCCCGCGTAGCGCGCTTCGCGGTTCGATCCGCCGCACACGCGAGACCGTACCCACGACGTGTCACGCTTGCTCCTGCTCATCGCGCTGCTGGCGAGCAGCTGCACGTCGTCGAGCACGCCACCGGTCGCCGACGCACGCGCCGATCGCCAGCCCGCGACTGTGGGCGACAGCACGGCGCCCGCCGAGCGCTTCCTCGCCCTCGGTGACTCGTACACCATCGGCGAGCGCGTGACGCCCGCCGAGCGCTGGCCTGTGCAGCTCGGCGCGCTGCTCGCCAAGGCGGGCCAGCCCGTCGCCGCGCCCGAGATCATCGCCCGCACCGGCTGGACCACCGACGAGCTCGACGCCGGCATCGACGCGGCCGCGCCTTCTGGCCGCTACGCGCTGGTCTCTCTGCTCATCGGCGTCAACGACCAGTACCGCGGCGGCTCGGCGAACGACTACCGCCCGCGCTTCGAACGCCTGCTCGCGCGCGCGATCGCATTCGCCGGCGACGACGCGCGCCGCGTGATCGTGCTCTCGATCCCCGACTGGGGCGTGACGCCCTTCGCACCCGCGGCCCGCCGCCAGGAGATCGGCGCCGCCATCGACGCCTTCAACGCCGAAAACCGTGCCGCCAGCTCAGCGCGCGGCGCTCGCTACGTCGACGTGACCGCCATCTCGCGCGAAGCCGCCAGTGACACGTCACTCGTGGCGGGCGACGGGCTGCATCCCAGCGGCAAGATGTATCGGCGTTGGGCAGAGGCTGCGCTAAGCAGCGCGCGCGAAGCGCTCGCGACGCGAGGCCGCTAGCGGCGCAGAGAAGATCCTAGCTCGGGCTCGAACGAAAGCGCTTGAGCTCGCCCTGCGCGCGCGCCAGCTCGCGCCCGGTGTGGCTCAGCTGCTGGCGCAGGTCGTCGAGCTCGCGCTCGCGCTGCCGGCCGCGCTGGCGGCACTCGCTCAGCTCGCGCTCGGCGCGGTCGCGCTCGCGCGCCAGCTCGTCGACGCGATCGCTGAGCTCGTCGATGCGAGTAGCCAGCGAGTCGGACTGCGCCTTGTGCTCGAGCGCACCGTCGAGCAGCGCTTCGAGCTGCCGTCTGGTCAGCGCCAGCGCCTCGGCGTTGCCGCCGTCGGATGGCGAGCCGTTGCCCGCGCCCGCTAGCGGCACGTCCACCGCCGGGTGCTGATCGGTGGGCGTCTTGCGCAGCGCCTCGACCTCGGCGCGCAGCTCGTCCTCGCTGTAGCGCAGCCGCTCGAGCTCGACGCGCATCTGCGCCGCGACCTGTTCGGCCTCTTCCTCGCGGCTGCGCAGCGCCGCCAGCTCGGCGCGCGCCACCGCCAGCTCGGCGTTGGCCTGCTCGCCCGCGCGCAGCAGCTCCTCGCTGGTCACCTCGTCGATGCCGCCGCGGGCGACACCACTGCCGCGGGC
>JAGQIK010000442.1 GCA_020431405.1 Myxococcales bacterium | reverse complement strand
CCAAGGCGGCGCGGCGACGGAGCATCGCGCCACCCACTGCAGCGCTCGTGCCGCAGCTAAGTCCCTGCGATCGCACACGTCGACGTCTCTCGATCTCGAACGCCGGCGCCTCGGCCCTGCAGCCTCGCGTGTAGCCTAGATGCCACCTTGGCTGCGCCCAATCGCTTTGCTAGGTTGCGCCGCCTATGTCGGGAAGATGTTTTGTTCGGGGTGTGCTGCTGGCGACGGTGGCGCTGGGTATTGGAGCCGGTCGGGCGCACGCACAGCCGACGCGCCTCGCGGGCTGGCCGCAGGAGCTCGCCGCGGGCGTGTCGGGCGGCTATCTGCTCTCGCCGATGGAGGGCGTGGCCTTCGCCGATCTCGACGGAGACGGCAAGAAGGAGCTGATCGCCTCGAGCGGCGATCGGATCTGGGTCTACGGCCCGGACGGCAACGCCAAGGCGGGCTGGCCGCAGACCGTCCAGGGCACTGCGCAGGCGCCGCCCGCCGTCGGTGACATCGACGGCGACGGCAAGCTCGAGGTGGTGCAGATCGCGCGCGGTCTGCGCTACAGCGACCCGACCTTCGTGCACGCCTTCGAGGCCGACGGCACCCCGGTCAAAGGCTGGCCGCTGCGCATCCCCAACCTCGTCTTTCGCACCGCGTCCCTCGCCGATCTCGACGGCGACGGCGGGCTCGACGTGGTGCTGCAGATCGGCCACTGGCCGCCTGGCGGCATGCTCGAGGTCTACTCCGGCGACGGCAAGCCGCTCTCGCCGTGGCGTTTCAAGCTCGACGCGCTGCCCATCGCGCCGGCGGCCATCGCCGACATCGACGGCGACGGCGCGCTCGAGCTGGCGCACGCGACCTCGGCCACGCTGACGATCCGTGACCAGCAAGGACAGCCCGTGCTCGGCACGCCGCTCCCGGCGCCCGACAAGCAGGTCTTCACCGGCGGTCTGCTGCTCGCCGACATCTCGAGCAGCGACGCCGGGCTCGAGCTGATCTATCTGACCAAAGAGGATACGCAGAACCCGCTCGGCAAGGCGTGGCTGCACGTGCGCACCGCCGCCGGCGCCGAGCTGAGCGGCTTTCCGGTGCTGCTCGGCGCAGACATCGCCGACGTCGGCGTGCCGAGCGCCGGCGACATCGCGGGCGACGGCGTGATGGTCATCGCCGTGCCGCTGCGCGACAAGGGCGTGGCGCTGATCGACGCTACGGGCAAAGCGCTCGCCGCCTCGCCCATCGGCGTGTCGGGCGAAGAGGTCAACGCCTCGGTGGCCCTCGCCGATCTCGACGGCGACGGCGACCTCGAGCTCGTCTTCGACCGCAACCGCTGGGACCCCAACAACAACAACGCCGGCTGGCTCGACGCGTTTCACCACGACGGCACGGCGGTGGCCAACTTCCCGCTGATCGTCGCCGGCAGCACCTTCTTCAACGGCCCGACCCTCGCCGACATCGACGGTGACGGCACGCTCGAGATCGGCGTGCTGACGTCGGTCAACGCCAACCCGCCGCGCGCTTTCGTCGAGCTGTGGACCGTGGCCGGCTCCAAGGCCTCGACGCCCGGCTTTTTTGCCTACGGAAGCGGCGCGCGCCGCGCGGGCTGTCTCGGCTGCGCGGCGGCGAGCACCAAGACGTACGCCGGCGACGGGCCGCTGCCGGACT
>JAGQIK010000441.1 GCA_020431405.1 Myxococcales bacterium | reverse complement strand
CGCCGGGTCGATGCGCTGGCCGCGGTTGGGCGCGCTGATGATCGCCTCGGGCAGCACGACCTTGATGATCTGCGCCACCAGGCCAGCGAGGGCCACCACGAGCAGGCCGAGGAGCACGATGCGACGGATCCAGCGCGACATCGACGCATCATACGGCGCGCCTGCTATCCTGTTCGACTGGTGTTGCCTCGTCACACAGTCAAACGCCCGCGCGGCGCCCCGCTGGCGCCGCTGGCGCTGGCCGTCGCGCTGCTGCTGTCGCCCGCCGCGGCCGCCGACAACCTGCGCGCGCCGCGTATCATCGTCTGTTTCGAGCCGAGCGGCTCGTCGGTGCCGCTCTCGGCAGAGAGCCTCGAGGTGGCGCTCGCCCTGCAGCTCGAGCCGCACGGCTTTCGCGTGCGCCACGCGCGCTGGTCAGGGCGCGCGCCGCGCAGCTTCGACGAAAAGCTGGCGCGCGCGCTCGCCGAACGGGGCGCCAGCTTCGGCGTGGGCTACGCGCTCGAGGCGGGCGAGGTCAGCGTTTGGGTCGCCGAGGTGGCGCAGAAGCGCCTGCGCCGCTTCGTGATGGGCGAGCCCGCGCCAGGGCTCGAGCGCAGCGTCGCCGCGAGCATCCGCACCTACGTGCTGGCGCCGCCAGGCGCGCCGCTGCCCGATGGCGCGCGCGTCCTCGCCGGCGGCGCCGTCGCCTCGGCAGCCGACAGGAGCGGGCGCAGCAGCACCTCGCTGCGCGGCGGCGTGGCGCTCGCGCGCGAGCCCGCGCGGCTCGCCATCGGCGCCAGCTACCGCTTCGACGCCTATCCGCAGCGCGACGACATGCGCCACGGGCCCGACGTATGGGCGGCGCTGCGCGTGTGGCGAAAGCTCGAAGTGTCCTTCAGCCTCGGCTTTCGGCTCGCGCAGACACGGCAGCACCAGATCGCGGTCGAAGATCCGGTCCGCAAGCAGACAACAACGCTCAACACCGAGACCGCTCGGCGGTTCATGCACGTCGGCGGCGGCGCGCGCTGGGTCTTCTCGCCGCTGCGCTGGCTCGACCTCGACGCCGGCGCGGCGCTGCGCTTCGCGCTGGGCAGCAGCGGCGCGCGGTTGGCCGACGAGTCCGACAGCGGCCTGCTCGGCGAGGTGGCCCTTGGCGGGCAGCTCGGCGCGCGCTTTCGGCTCGGTGATCGCTTGGCTATCGTCGCCCGC
This sequence comes from Myxococcales bacterium, assembly GCA_020431405.1. Taxonomy (GTDB): domain Bacteria; phylum Myxococcota_A; class Polyangia; genus JAGQIK01. The sequence continues at coordinate 1,175 of JAGQIK010000441.1, read as the reverse complement.
GGCTACGTCGGCGCCCTGCTGGTGGGCAGCCGCGTCAAGGTCGCGGGCGTAGCCGTCGACGAGACCTCGGGCCTCGAGGTCAGCGCAAGCCTTGGACTTCACGTAGGACTTCTATAGGCTGGGACCGTGAAGATCCCTCCGGGCACAGAGACTCTGAGCCGAGAGTCAACCCGAGCCGTTATGGAGTCGCGCGTGCAGGGCACGGTGACCGGAGACATCGCCGAGACGCGCCAGCCCTACGCCGACGACGTCGAGCTCGTGAGCCGCTGCCTGAGCGGCGACGAGGTGGCCCGATCGGAGCTCTACCGCAAGCACGCCTCGATGGTGCACAGCCTCGCCTGGCGGCTGTTGGGCGACCCCAACGAGGCCGAGGACGTGCTGCAGGAGACCTTCCTGCAGGCGTTCCGCTCGCTGTCGCGCTATCGCGGCGAGGCACCGATCGCCTCGTGGCTGCGCGGCGTGACCGTGCGTTGCGTGGGCCGCTACCGGCGCACGCGCGCGCGCAGGCGGCGTGAGTCGCGCGAGCTGCCCGAAGTGATCATCGACCCCACGACCCCCGATCCCGCGCGCCAGATCGACGTCGACCTGGCGCTGCGACGGCTCACGGCGCTGCTCTCCAAGCTCGCCTTCAGCCGCCGCGTGGTCTTCGTGCTGCACGAGGTCGAAGGCTACTCGTTGGCCGAAGCGGCTCAGATCCTCGACATCTCGGTGTCTGCCGCGAAAAAGCGCGTCTGGCGCGCGCGCCACGACCTCGAGCGGCTGGCCCAAGACGACGACGTGCTGAGCGTGCTGTTCAGCAGCTCGCTCGCCGCGGAGCGGTCGTCCGCGGCCAAGTCGCCGGAGCCTGCGCGATGAGCCGCGAGACCAGCCTCCCCGCAGCGTGTCAGCGCGCGCAGGTGCAGCTGTCCGAGCGCAAGCGCGGCGAGCTCGATCTCGCCCAGCAGGCCGCGCTCGAGGCGCACCTGTCGTCGTGCGAGACCTGCAGGCGGCTCGAGCGTGGCACCGCCAAGCTCGCCGATCTGCTCCGTCGCGGCACGCCGCCGCTCGAGGCGTCGACGCGCGCGGCGGTGTGGCAGCGCATCGAAGCCGAGAGCGGCGCCGGCGCCGCGGGCGCGCCGGGACGGCGCTGGCTGTGGGGCTTCGCGCTGGCCTGCGCCTGCGCGCTGCTGGTCGTG
>JAGQIK010000440.1 GCA_020431405.1 Myxococcales bacterium | reverse complement strand
CGGCGGCTACGGCACGCGCATGGTCTCGGCCTTCTCGGCGGCGGCGCGCGAGAGCGGGCTGTCGATCGTGTTTTCGACGCGCTACGACCGAGGTCAGACGACTTTCGCCAAGGAGGCGCGCGTGCTCGCCGCGCAGCGCTTCGACGCGCTGTTCGTGCCCGACCTGGCGCGGCGGCTGGCGCTGCTGGCGCCGGCGCTGGCGCAGGCGGGGCTGTGGTCGAGCGGCGCGCGCAGGCGGGCGCCCAAGGGACGTCGAGCCGTGCAGATCCTCGCCACCGCCGACGGCGCCAACGCCGCGCTGATCGCACGCGCTGGGCGCTACCTCGGTGGCGCGCTGCTCGCACCCGGCTTCTACCCCGACGATCGTGCGCCGGGAAGCGGCGCGCTGGTGCGCATCTATCGTCAGACCCACGGGCGCGTGCCAGGTCTGCTCGAGGCCTTCGCCTTCGACGCCGTCGGGGTGCTGCGCAGTCATCTCGAGCGCGGCGTGAGCACGCCGGCGGCGCTGCTCTCGGCGCTTCACGGCCACGCTGCACGCGGGCTCACCGGCGCGATCAAGTTCGATCGCGCGGGTGCACGTGTCGGCGATGTCGCCCTCTACGAGGTCAACGGCGGGGCGATCGCGCTCGTGCCGTGAGCGGCCGCGGCGGCTCTGATTCCTGCACGAGTCGCGAGCACGGGGCGGTATAGTTGGGCTGTGATCGACCGACCCAATGGCTCGCATGGCGACGAGGTGCTGTCGCGCTCTCTCGACATGGACGCCGTGACGGCACACCTCGACCGCGGCTGGGATCTGCTCTCGCGCGGTGATCTGGCGGGCGCGCGCGTGTCGGCCAATCACATCCTGCAGCACGACGCCGAGAGCCCCGAAGGCTTCGCGCTGCTCGGCGCCATCGCGCGCGAGGAGGGCGAGGCCGAAGAGGCGGTGGAGCTGTTCCAGAAGGCGCTCGATGCCGACCCCGACTACGTCGACGCCATGCTGCACGGCGCCGACGTGGCGATCCACGACCTGGGAGATCTCGAGCGTGGGCTGCGGCTGGTCGACGAGGCCGAGGAGCTGCTCGAGCCCGACGACGAGGAGAGCGCCGAGGTGTGGCTGCTGCGCGCCGAGGCGGCGCTGCTCGGCGGCGACCTCGAGGCCGCGCGCCGCCCCACCGACGCCGTCGCCGCACGCCGCATCTTCGCCGACCCACGCATGTACCTGCGCGCCGGGCGGCTGATGATCGACACCGGCCGCATCGACGTGGCGGTGGACTATCTCGAGCGCGCCATCGAGCACGAGCCGTCGCGCATCGACGGACACTACTTCTTGGGCTTGGCGCTCGATGCGATCGATCCGCGCCGCGCGCTGGCGCACCTCTACGAGGCACACCGGCTCGACGGCGAGCTCGAGCTGCCGCCGTGGATGCCGCCGCTCGAGGAGCTCGAGACCACCACCCGCGCCGTCGTCGAGGAGCTCGGCGAGCCGCTCGGACCGCTGCTGCGGCGTGTGCCGCTGCGCGTGGCCGAGCAGGCGCCGCTCGAGCTGGTCGCCGAAGGGCACGATCCGCGCATGGCGGTCTACCTGGCGGGCATTCCCGCCGGCTACGGTGACGCGCTCGACGCCGTGCGCAGCGCGCTGCCCGGCGCTGGCGCTGGCGCCGGCGTGCCCGAAGGTGGGCGCGCCAAGCGCAAGACCAAGGGCGTCAAGCAGGTCAGCAAGGCCAAAGCCAAGGCCAAAGCCAAACGAGACGGCGACGGCGCGACCGACGGGGCCGCTGACGGCGTCTCGCCGGAGAGCGCCGAGCTGTTTGCCGTCTTCGTCTACCGTCGCAGCGTGGCGTACTGGGCGGCCCGCCCCGACGATCTCGCGCGCGAGATCGAGCGCGCCTTCATCATCGAGGGCGCGTTCTTCTTCGGCTTCGACGACGCGACCGTCGAGGCGATGCTCGAGCGCTGCGAGGGCATCTCGCTGCGTCCCACCGTTCGCTAGCGCGCATCCACGATGAGCGGCAGCCGCGGCGCGCGCGACAAGCCCCGAGCGGGCAGGGGCCGGGGCAAGAGCAAGACCCAGGGCAAGGGCAGCAAGAGCAAGAGCAAGACGCGGCTGGTCTATGGCGTGCACCCGGTGGTGGCTGCGCTCGACCGCTTCGAGGCGGGCGACGAGACGCGACGGCCGCGCCGGCTGTTGGTCGCGCGCGACGAGCGCGTCGGCGAGATCGCCGCGCGCGCCGAGCGCGACGGCATCAGCGTGGAGACGGTCGCCGCCGAGCGGCTGGCGCAGGTCTGCGGCTCGCGCTCGCATCAGGGCATCGCCTGCGAGCTTCCGCTCTATCCCTACGTCGAGCTCGAGGCGTTGCTCGGTGGCGATGGCGAGCGATCGCCGCTGCTGCTGCTCGTCGACACGGTCACCGATCCGCAGAACCTCGGCGCGATGTTCCGCGCGGCGCTGGTGCTCGGCGCCACGGGCGTGGTGCTGACGCGCGATCGCTGCGCGCACGTCACGCCGACGGTGACAAGAGTCAGCTCGGGCGCCACCGAGCACGTCGGCTGCGCGCTGGTGACCAACCTCGCGCGCACCATGGAGACGCTCGCCGAGGCCGGCGTACGCGTGGCCGTCACCGTGGAGTCGGGCGGCGAAGACCCCGCCAAGGCCGATCTCGCCGGCCCGCTGGCGCTGTGTATGGGCAGCGAGGAGCGCGGCGTGCGCCCATCGCTCAAGGCGCGCGCCAACCTGCTGCTGACGATCCCCAGCGACGCGCCGTTCGCGGCGCTCAACGTCGCCGCGGCCACCGCTGTGGTGGTCTACGAAGCCGCTCGCCAACGCCGCGGCAGCTAGCAAAGGCCACGGGCCTCGGGCCACAGGCCACAGGCCCGCCCGACCGCGAGGCACCCTTCGCAGCGCCGACAGCTGGCGCTCGCTTCTTCTTCGCGTGTCGATGCCGCGGCGAAGCGAGCACAGCGTTCGCTCGCGATCCTGTGGCCCGTGGCCTGCGGCCCGTGGCCTTCTTCTCTGCGGCGGCGCAGCACACTCGCCGATGAAGTTGCCCCCCTTTGTGGCTACACTGCGCGCCATGAACCGCCCACTGCTCGCGGCGGCAGTCGCCCTGTCGCTGCTCGCTCCATCGCCCGCCGAGGCTCAACGCAAGTTCGCGCTGAGCATGTTTCACTTCAACGTGCAGTACGTCGTCGGCGGGTTGCGCGGTTTTCCCAACGGCAAGGTCGTCGAGGCCTTCGACTTCAACAACGACCAGGTCGAGGACCTGATCATCACCGAGAGCTTCGAGCCCGTGCTCGACCTTTACGCCAAACATCCGAGCTGGCAGGTGACGCTCGAGATGCAGGCCTACATGGTCGAGGTGCTGCGCCGCCGGCACCCGCGCGTGCTGAGCAAGCTCAAGGCGATGTACGACGCGGGCCAGGTCGAGATCGTTAGCTTCCACTGGTCCGACCAGCTGTTTCTGGCCTACCCCAAGGTGGCGATGGAGCGCTCGCGCGAGCTGATGCTGCGCGAGTGGAAGGCCTCCGGCATCGGGCCGTCGCGCGTGGTCTTCTGCCAGGAGGGGCAGTTCGGGCTGGGTATGATCCCGCTGGCCAAGCTGTGGGGCCGCGAGGTGCTCGTGCTCGCCAAGAACCTGTTTCGCTACCAGCACCAGAGCGCCTACGAGACCGCGCCTCCGCTCTACCAGCGCGATGGGGTCGACATCCTGCTGATGGGGCGCGGCTTCAAGACCGACAAGGTCGAGGTCACCTGGACCTTCGCCGACGACGGCGAGCTGCTCGCCACCGGCGACCTGCCGCCCTACGCCGGCGCGCTGTTCGTCAAGAACCCGCAGGCGCTCGCCGACTACGAGGCCAAGCTGGTCGCGCTCGAGCAGCAGGGCTTTACGATCTCGAACATCGCCAACTTCGTCGATTGGTCGAAGAAGCAGGGCGTCAAGCAGGAGCCGCTGCCCGACGTGCTCGACGGCACCTGGCAGCCGGGAAGCACCGACAGCATGTTTCGCTGGATGGGCGCCTCGGGCCTCTCCGACGTGATCAACCGGGCCGAGCAGGACAACACGATCACCAGCGGCAACGTGCGCACGCTGCAGATCGTCCAGGCCGCCGAGAAGGTCGCTGCCCACGCGGTCAAGGCCGGCTGGGCCAGCAAGGGCGCGCACGACGCCGAGCTGCGCCAGTGCTGGCGCGACGCGCTGCTGGCGCAGGTCAGCGACACCACCGGCGTCAATCCGATCGCCAACGAGGTCGCCTACGGGCTCGACCACGCGGCCGCCGCGCGCGCCTGCGCCGAAGGCATCATCAAGACCTACGCCGGGCGCTGGTCGTTCGACGTGCAGTGGTTGCGCGTCGACCTCGCCGACGGCAGCGTGCTCGGCTCCAACGTCGCCGCGCCGCCGGCGCCCACGGCTACGCCCGCCAAGCCGGCGAGCTCGCCCTTTGCCGACGACGCGCGCTTCACGCTCGACGCCGGCGACCGCGATCCGCAGCTCACCTGGGAGGCCTTCGGCGACGACCGCGTGCGGCTGACGATCGAGATCCAGCCCTCGAAGAAGGGCTGGCGCACCGTCGAGGTCAGCTTCCCGCTCGACCTCGACGCCTTCTACGTCACGCCTGGGCTGCGCGACGATCAGGTCGGCAAGTACCCCTTCAGCAGCTTCGAGCTGGAAAAGCCGCGCATCACGCTGCCGCTCTCCAACGGCCTGGTCGGCATCGGCAAGGACACCTGGCTGATCAAACAGACCAACAGCGTGCACATCGGGGCGATCTTCGAGCCGTCGCAGGAGAAGCGCACGGTGCGCTTCCGCGACGAGACCGTGCCGCCGCTCGAGACGGTCAAGTGGACGTTCTGGATCGTGCGCGGCGACGAGCAGGCGGCGCTCGCCGCGGCGCGGCGCATCAACATCACGCCCGTCGTCTCGGTGCGCGTCCGCGACGCCGCGCAGGTCCTCACCGAGGACGACGATGGCGGCTGCGCCGTCGGCGCGGCGAAGGGCGCAGCGCCCGGCCCGAGCGCGCTATGGCTGCTGCTGGCGCTGGGCGCGCTGCTGGTCGCACGGCGCCGACGTTAGCTGGAAAGCGCCAGTATTAGTCGCTGTGCTCGCCGATGTACTGCAGTCGGTGCAGGCGGGCGTAGATGCCGTCCTTGGCGAGCAACTCGTCGTGGCGACCCTGCTCGACGACGTGGCCGTCCGCGAGCGCCAGCACGCGGTCGGCCTTTTCGATGGTCGACAGTCGGTGCGCGATGATGATCGCGGTGCGCTCGCGCATCAGCTCGTCGATCCCTTCCTGGATGATGCGCTCGGTGGTGGGGTCGACGCTCGCGGTGGCCTCGTCGAGGATCAGCAGCGAGGGGTCGCGCGCCAGCGCGCGCGCGAAGACCACTAGCTGCCTTTCGCCGGCGCTGAGGTTGGCGCCGCGCTCGAGCACTTCGTGGTCGAGCGAGAGCAGCTGCAGAAGGCCCACGCGCTCGGCGGCGTCGCGCACGCGGTTGTCGTCGAGCGTGGCGTCGCCGAGGGTGATGTTGTCGCGCACGCTGCCGGCAAAGAGGAACACGTCCTGGCTGAGCACCACCACGCGGCGGCGCAGCGCCTGGATGTCCACGTCTCGGATGTCTATCTGCGCGTCTTCCGCCGAGCGCCCGCGGAAGCGCACCCGCCCGGCGCCGATCTCGTAGAAGCGCGTCAGCAGGCGCACCAGCGTCGATTTGCCCGCGCCCGTGGCGCCGACAACCGCCACGTGGCTGCACGGCTCGACGTCGAAGCTCATGCGGTCGAGCACCACGCGCTCGCCGTCGTAGCTGAAGACGACGTCCTCGAAGCGCACGCCGAGCGGGCCGTCGGGCAGCGACTGGCCGCGGGCGACGTGCTCGCCGGCGCCGGCGGCGCGTTCGTCGGCGTAGATGCGGCCGGCGGCGTCGGGCTCGTCGATGTCGAGCAGCGAAAAGACGCGCTCGGAGGCCGCCATCGCCAGCTGCATGGTGGCGTACTTGGTGGCGATGTCTCGGATCGGGATGAAGAAGCGCTCGATGTACTGGATGAACGCCACCAGCAGGCCGAAGCTGACGCTGCCGCCGACCACGTCGTGGCCGCCCCACCATAGGAGGCCCGCCACCGTGACGCTGCTGATCATCTCGACGAAGGCGTAGAGCATCGCGTCGTACTTGATCGAACGGCGATAGATGTCGCGATAGTCGCGGTTGACCGCGTCGAACTCGAGGGCCGCGGCGCGCTCGTTGCCGAAGATCTGCACCACCTTCACGCCGGTCATCTGCTCCTGCAGCGTGGCGTTGATGCGCGCCAGTCGGCGACGGATCACGCGATAGGCGCGGCGCAGGATGCGCTGGAAGTAGATCACCACGACGATCAGCACGGGCAGCACCGAAAACGCGATCAGCGTCAGGCGCACGTCGAGCCACAGCATCGCCGCCACGATGCCGGCCAGCGTGACGGCGTCGCCCACCAGCGAGATCAGACCGCCGGCGAAGGCCTCTGCGATGCTCTCGATGTCGTTGGTCACGCGTGTCATCAGCGTGCCGATGGGCGTGCGGTCGAAGAAACCGACGCGAAGACCGATCAAGTGCCGGTGGGTCTGGCGACGAAGGTCGTGCATCGCGCGCTGGCCGCAGAGCTGCAGCAGGATCGTCTGACCGAAGGTGAACAGATACTGCGCCAGCATCGCGACGATGACGAGCAGCATGAAGCCCGGCAGCTTGTCGAGCGCGCGCGCGACGATCGACTCGTCGATGGCGCGCTTGAGCAGATAGGGCGGCAGCAGCGTGAGCGCCGAGACGGCGGGCAGCAGCAGCAGCGCGAAGAGCAGCAGGTGCCGGTGCGGCCGCACGAACTGCCAGATGCGCACGAGCAGGCGGCGGTCGGCCATCGGCGCCAGCGCGGCCTCGTCCTCGAGCGACGTCTCGCCGGCCGGCAGGTTCTGGCTGTCGTCGGCGCGCGCCTCGTCCGCCGCGCTCGCCTGCGCTGCCAGCTCGCGCTGGCGCGGCCCTGGCGACTTGCGGCGCGCGCTCATGGCGCTACCCCGGCGTCGTCGGCGTTGTCTTCGTCGTCGTCGTGGGCGGCGCTGCCCAGCGCGGCGATGTCGGCGTCGAGCAGCTGCCGCTCGTAGAGCGAGGCGTACACGCCGCCACGCTTGATCAGCTCGGCGTGGGTGCCGCGCTCGACGACGCGGCCGCCGTCGCCCAGCACCACGATGTCGTCGGCGTGCTGCAGCGCCGAGAGGCGATGCGAGATCAGCAGCGTGGTGGTGTGCGCGAGCATCTCGCGCAGGCGCCCGATGATCTCGCGCTCGGTCTCGGCGTCGACAGCCGAAAGGGAGTCGTCGAGGATCAACATCGGCCGCCGCGCCGCCAGCGCGCGCGCCAGCGCCACGCGCTGCCGCTGCCCGCCCGAAAGGGGGATGCCGCGCTCGCCTACGATGGTCTCGAGCCCGTGCGGCAGCTGCTCGAGGTCAGCGGCGAGGCCGGCGGCGTTGACCGCCTCGCGCACGCGCGCGTCGCGCTGCTCGGGCGGCACGTCGTCGTCGAGGCCGAGCGCGACGTTTTCGGCGATGCTCGCCGAGAACAGAAACGCGTCCTGCGGCGCGTAGGCGATGCGCTGGCGCACCGCGCGCACGCTCACGTCGTGGGCCTCGCGCCCGCCGTAGTAGAGCGTCCCCTCGGGCACCGGCAGAAGGCGCGCCACCGCCTCGGCGAGCGTCGTCTTGCCGCTGCCGACGCGCCCGACGATCGCCACCAGCGCGCCGGCGGGCGCCTCGAAGCTGACGTCGCGCAGCACCGTCTTCTCGCGCGCCGTAGGCGCTTCGCCGCCGGGCGCGGCCGGCGTCTCGGGCGCGCTGTCGTCGCGCTGCACGAGCTCGACGGTCAGCCCGCGCACCTCGAGCGCCATGCTCTGCGGGGCGTCCTCCTCGCGCTCGTCGTCGTGCGGCGCCATCAGGTCGCGCTCGAGCACGGCCACCTGCGGCTCCTCGATGAGCAGCTCGCGCAGGCGATGCCACGCCGCCACGCCGCGCTGCCACAGCGAGAGGATCCAGCCGATGGCCATCGTCGGCCAGGCCAGCTGCGCCACGTAGAGGTTAAGCGCCACCAGGTCGCCGAGAGACATCTCGCCGCGCACCACGGCGCGCCCGCCGATCCACAGCACCACCACCAGGCTCGCTACCGCGCCGACGCCGACAAACGGCATCATGCCGCCGCGCCAAGCCGCCAGCCGCACCGCCTGCTTGTAGTACCTCGCCGACGACTGCCCGAACTCGCCGGCGCGCGCGGCTTCGAGCTGGTAGCTCTTGATCTCGCGGATGCCGGCGAGGTCCTCCTGCACGGCCGTCGTCATGGCGCCGAGGGCCTGCTGCAGCTCGCGACTGCAGCTGTAGATGCCGCGCGCGAAGTAGCGCGTGCCGAACAGCAGGATCGGGTACGGCAGCAGCGCCCACAGCGTGAGCCAGCCGTCGATCTTGATCATCAGCGGCAGGGCGAGGGCGTAGGCGAAGATCGTGTTGATGACGTGCAGCGTGCCGACGCCGAACAGCGCCCGCACCGACGACAGGTCGTTGGTCAGGCGCGACATCAGATCGCCCACGCGGAAGCGGCGATAGAACGCGCCGTCGAGGCGGATCAGGTGGGCGAACAGCGAGCGGCGCAGCTCGTACTCGGCTTCGCGGCCGGCGTAGAAGATGTAGACGCGCGAGATGATGCGCGTCAGCGCCTGGCCGGCGGCGAGGCCGAGCACGGCGAGGGCCAGCAGCGTGATGCGCGAGGTGCCGCCGGCGCCGCCGTGGCTCTTGGCGACCTGGTCGATGGCGTCGATGGTCAGCTTGACGAACCACGGCGCCGCCATCGCCAGCACGTTGGTTGCCACCAGGGCCACGATGCCGCCCACGATCCAGCGCGTATGGCGCGCTAGGAAGCGAAGCGGCTGGGTAGGGATGGCGCGCGGGCCGCTGTCGCTGCCGGAGCGCGCCCCGGGGGCGGTGGGGGGCACATCTGGAGGCTGGACGCAGCAGGGGCAGTTGTCCAGCAACAGGTTGAACGCCTGAACGACCCCTTGATACCATCGGCCGAACCCACGAAGCCGTACAGTCGTCAGCCGTATCCCATAGTTACGCGAGACGTGAGCACGCCGCAGCCCAGATGCGAGAGGGGGCGGCGCGCGTCTGGTCGTCGAGCGTGGTGCAAGCGGGCCGCGGGCTGACGAACGAAAGACGGACACGCGATGCGCAGCGAGATCGAACAGGTCCTGACGTCTCTTCGCGAGCGGCCGAGCGACGCCCAGGCGTTGGCGCAGCTCGACACCCTCCTCAACGGCGACGAGGCGCCGCCGACAGATCTCTCGGACCTCTTCGCCAGGCACCGCGACTACCACGAGCGTGTCGGCGAGTGGTCGACCGTGGTGCGTCTGCTCGACGCCGAGCTGGGGGTCGCCAGCGGCGACCGCAAGGCCGAGCTGCTGGCGCTCAAGGGGCAGGTGCTCGAGGAGGAGCTGCTCGACGAGGAGGGCGCGCTCGAGGCGTTGCGCGCGGCGCTGGCGCTGCGTCCCGAGGACTCGCGCACGCGCGAGACCCTCGAGCAGATCGAGCTCGTGCGCGAGAACTGGCGCGCCGTCTCGGACAAGTACGTCAAAGAGGCCGAGTCGGCCACCGACCGCGACCTCTCGGCGAACCTATATCGCAGCGCCGCCGAGGTGATCTGGCGCAACGAGCCCGACGCGCCGGAGGTCGAGGAGTATCTCAAGCGCAGCCTCGACGTCGATCCGCACGATCGCAAGTCGAGCTCGCACCTCGAACGCCTGCTGCGCCGCAAAGAGCGCTACGCCGAGGTGGCGGAGCTGCTCGAGCGCCGCGCCGCCATCGCTACGTCGCGCGAAGACCGCGTGCAGGCCTTCCTCTCGGCGGGCGAGCTGTGGGCGCTGCACCTGGCGAGCGCCGACAAGGCCGCCGACTATTTCAAGCGCGCTCTCGCGCTCGCGCCGACGTCGCCGCGCGCGCTGCGCTACCTCGTCGATCACTACACGCAGGCCGAAGACTACGCCGCCCTGGCGCGCGTCTACGAGGACGCCTTGCGCGCGCACCCGCGCGGCGAGGTCGACACCGGCACGCTACTGCAGATCGGCCTGCTCTACGCGCGCAAGCTCGACCAACCGGAGCGCGCCGAGGAGTACTTCCGGCGCGTGCGCAAGGCCGACGCCACGCAGCCGCTGATGCTCAACTTCTATCGCGAGCATTACCGCCAGCGCGGCGAGCCGGGCAAGATCCTGGCGTTGCTCGACGCCGCGCAGCGCGCCACGCATGAAGAGGCGGCGCGGCTTTCGCTGTCGCGCGAGATGGCCGAGGTCGCCGAGCAGGAGGTCAAGAACCTCGACAAGGCGATCGACCTTTGGAAGCACCTCGGGCGCAGCGGCGACGCGGAGCTCGAGCGCGCCGCCACGGTGGCGCTCAAGCGGCTCTATCGCGGCACCAACCCGCCCAAGTGGAACGCGCTGCGCGAGCTGCTCAAAGAGGAGATCGACGCACTGCCCGACGAGCAGGTCGACGAGAAGATCGCGCTGCTGCTCGAGGTCGTCGAGATCTACCGCGACCACCTGCGCCTCGACGTGATGGTGGTCAACACGTACAACGCGATCCTCGCGCTCAAGCCCGACCACGTGGGCGCCATCGACGCGCTGGTCGACAAGTACGAGTCCATCGGGCGCTGGAACGATCTGATCGGCGTGCTGGTGCGCAAGAAGGAGCTCGCCGAGGGCGAGCAGGAGCGCGTCACTACGCTGCACCGCATCGCCGACCTGTGGGCCGAGCGTCTGGGCAACCAAGGCCAGGCGGTGGAGCCCCTCGAGGAGATCCTCGAGCTGCGCCCCAACGAGGAGCGCGCCACCGAGCGGCTGCGCAGCATCTACACGCGGCGCCGCAACTGGCGCGCTTTGATCTCGCTGTGTGCACGCCAGGCGGAAAACGCCGAGGGCGAGGCGCGGCGCGAGCTCACGCGCGAGATGGCGCGACTGGCCTCCGAGCGGCTCGCCGACGCGGCGATCGCCATCGAGGTCTGGAACGGCGTGCTGGCGCGCGACGCCGAGGACGCCGAAGCGCTCGAGGAGCTGTCGCAGCTCTACCGGCGCGAGGGGCGCTGGCCGGCGCTAGCCGAGATCCTGCACCGCCAGCGCGATGCCGCCGACGCGGCGGGCGAGGGCGAGCGCGTGGTGACGCTCTACGGCGAGCTGGGCGCGATCTATCGCGATCGCCTCGGGGCGCCGACGCAGGCCGCCGAGATGTACAAGGCGCTGCTCGAGCGCGCGCCCGACGACGAGGCGGCGCTCGAGGTGCTCTGCGACCTCTACGTCGAGGTCGCGCGCTGGGATGATCTGGAGCAGCTGCTCACGGCGCGCGAGCGCCACGCGGAGCTTGCCGATACGCTCACCGCCGCTGCCGACCGCACCGCCGATCACGCGCTCAAGCTGCGGCTCTACAGCCGCGTCGGCGAGATCCATCATCGCCGCCTCGACGCGCCCGATCGCGCGATCAAGGCCTACGAGCGCGCGCTCGCCGCGGCGCCCGACAACGTCGAGATGCTCGAGACGCTCGCGCCGCTCTATCTCGCGGGCGAGAAGTGGGGCCGCCTGCTGGCGACCTACGAGTCGCTGCTCGAGCACCGCGAGGCCAAGGCCAGCAAGCTCGAGCTGCTCGCCGAGATCCGGCGCCTCTACGAGGACCAGCTCGGCGCCAAGCAGCTCGCCTTCGAGTGGTGCGCGCGCGCCTACCGGCTCGATCCGCGCGACGACAAGCTCGACGCCGAGCTCGAGCGGCTCGCCGGCGAGGCCGATGCCTACGAGGAGCTGGTCGAGATCTTGCGCGAGCAGTGCGACAAGCTCGAAGATGACGAGGCCAAGGTGGCGATGCTGCGGCGGCTGGCGCTGCTCAGCAGCGAGAAGCTGCACCACACCGAGAGCGCCGAGCAGTTCTACAGCCAGCTGCTCGCGCTGAGCCCCGAGGACCGGCCGGCGCTCGACGCGCTCGAGCAGATCTACAGCTCGACGCAGCAGTGGCCGCGCCTGATCTCGGTGCTGCACCGTCAGGCGGCGCTCGTCGAGGGGCAGGAGCGCGTCGACGTGCTCTTCAAGATCGCCTTCCTGCAGGAGGATCGCCTCGGCGATCCCGTCTCGGCGATCGACTCCTACAACGCCATCGTCGAGATCGACGAGCACAACGCGCGCGCGCTCAAGGCGCTCGAGCGGCTGCACGAGGCGCGCGGCGAGTGGAGCGCGCTGGCCGCCGTGCTGCGGCGCCAGCTGACCCAGGCCGAGGACTCCAACGAGCGCGCGTCGGTGCTCTATCGCATCGGCGAGATCCAGGACGTGCACCTCGAGATGCAGGCACCGGCCATCGCGACTTACGCCGAGGTGCTCGAGCACGACCCGGTGCACCGCCAGACGGTGCTGGCACTCGAGCGGCACCTCGACGCGCCGGTGGATGACGGCGCGGGGCATCGCGATCAGGACGCCGTGGCGCGCCGCGCGCGCGTGGCCGCGCTGCTGCGGCCGTTCTACGAGCGCAACGAGGACTTTCCGCGCCTGCGGCAGACCATCGAGGTGTTGATCGAGCGCGCCGAGACCGCCGGCGACCGCGACGAGCTGGTCGAGCTGCTCGAGCGGCTCAAGACGATCTGCGAGCGGCGCCTCGACGACTACGCGGCGGCGTTTATCGCCTCGCACGCGCTGTTCGAGATCAACGCGCGCGACGCCGACAACCGGCGTCAGCTGCTGGCGCTCGCCGAGCGTGTCGACCAGCTGCCGTTCTACGCGCAGGCGCTCGAAGAGGCGCTGGTGGCGGCACGCGGCGGCGACGGCGACGGCGAGGAGCGCGAGCCGCAGGACATCGCGCACGAGCAGGCGCTGCTCGGCGAGCTTAGCGACATCTGGGAGCAGCGCCTCGGGCAGCCCGAGCGCGCCGAGCCGCACCTGCGGCGTTTGATCGAGCTCGACGCCAACAACCGCGGCGCGCGCGAGTCGCTCGAGCGCGTGCTGCAGGGCGGCGGCAAGTGGCAGGAGCTGCGCGCGCACCTGGCGCAGTGGCTCGAGCACTCGCTCGACGCGGTGGAGCGCAAGCGCTTGCTGCTCGCCATCTGCGCCCTCGACGAGGACGTGCTGGCCGACGTGGAGGCGGCGATCACGTCGTACGAGGCGGTGCTCGAGGTCGAGCCGGAGCACCCCGAGGCGCTCGCGGCGCTCGAGCGGCACTACCGCGCGACGGAGCGCTGGGAGAAGCTCTCGCAGCTCTACGCCAAGCGCATCGACATCGCCGAGACGGGCGACGAGCGGCGGCGCTACAAGCTGCTGCTCGCCGAGCTTCGCGTGGCGCACATCGACGACGCGCAGGGCGCGGTGGATCTGCTCGAGGAGATCGTCAGCGAGCAGCCCGACGCCGAGGCGGTGCTGTTGCTCGAGCGACTGCTCGGCGAAGAGGAGCTCGCCGCGCGCGTGGCCGAGATCCTCGAGCGCGTCTACGACGCCACCGGTGCCCACGCGCAGCTGGTCGAGATCCTGCTGCTGCGGCGCCTGCTCAGCGACAACCCCGACTACGCGCTCGAGCTTCTGATCCGCGCGGCGGAGCTGCAGGAGCAGGCGCTCGGCGATCGCGATCGCGCGCTGGCGAGCTACCTCGAGGCGATGGGCGCCGCGCCGCGGCGCGAGGCGCTCTGGGAAGAGGTGGCGCGACTGGCCGAAGAGCTCGGCCGCTGGGAGGACCTCGCCAACGGCTACCGCGCGGCGGCCGAGGCGGCGGGTGATGGCGACATCGCCGTGCGTGCCGATCTGTACCGGCGCCTGGCGATGGTCGAGCTTCAGCGGCTCGGTGACGCCGACTTGGCGCGCGGCACCTACGAGAAGCTGCTCGCGCTCGACGAGGACAACCCCGATATCGCCGGCAAGGCCTGCGAGGCGCTCGCCGTGCTGCACGAGGACGCCGGCCGCCACGAAGAGCTGGCGCGCGTGCTTTCGCGCACGGTCGCGTGGGCGCCTGACAGTGGCGCACGCGAGGAGATCCTGGCGCGCATCGCGCGGCTGCGCGAGATCGAGCTCTCGCAGCCAGACGAGGCGATCGAGGCCTGGCGCGCGGTGCTCGAGGAGAACCCGCGCTCGCTCGACGCGCTCGACGCGCTCGAGCGGCTCTACCTGCACGCGTCGCGCTGGCGCGATCTGATCGGCATCTTTCGGCGGCGCATCGAGCACAGCGACAACGTGCGCGAGCGCGCGCTGCTGCACCAGCGCATCGCCGAGATCTACGAGCTCGAGCTCGACGACCGCGAGGAGTCGATCATCTCGCTGCTGGCGATCCTCGACGAGCTGCCCGAGGACGTGGCCACGCTGGTGGCGTTGGCGCGGCACTATCGGGAGGCCGAGCGCTGGCCTGACCTGCTCGAGATGCTGGAGCGCCAGGCGGCGCTCTCGCCGGATGGGCCGGGGCACGTCGATCTGGTGTTCCAGATCGCGACGCTGTTGCGCGAGCGCCTCTACGACACGGGCCTCGCCATCGAGCGCTACCGCCAGGTGCTGGAGCTCGAGCCGGGCCACGGACCGGCGCGCACGGCGCTGGTCGAGTTGCTCGACGACGAGCAGCACGGCACGACGGTGGCGCAGCTTCTGGCCGAGCTCTACGAGCGCGGACAGGAGTGGCGCGAGCTGGTGGTGGTGCTCGAATGGCAGGCGCGCCGCGCGGGCGGTCCGCGCCGCGTGGAGCTTCTGCGGCGCATCGCCGCGCTCTCGGAGGCGCAGCTGGGCGACAACGAGCGCGCGTTCGCGGCGCTCTGCGAGGCGCTCGGACCGGCCGCTGCCGAGCCCGAGCTGCAGCAGATCACCGACGACCTGGTGCGGCTGGCCGCGCAAAAGGCGGGCGGTGGCCCCGCGGTCTGGGCGCGCGCTAAGCGGCAAGCGGCCGGCGTGGGCGCGGGCGAGCCGCAGGGCGACGACGCCGATGACGTGCATGTCGAGGTCGAAGGCGTCCCGCAGGACGCGGCGCCGGAGGGTGAGGGCGAAGGCCGCGCGGAGGAGCGCGAGCCGTCGGAGACGTGGCGCACGGT
The DNA here is from genome assembly GCA_020431405.1 of Myxococcales bacterium. Taxonomy (GTDB): domain Bacteria; phylum Myxococcota_A; class Polyangia; genus JAGQIK01. The sequence continues at coordinate 9,280 of JAGQIK010000440.1, read as the reverse complement.
GGTCGACGGCATCTCGGGCATCATCGCCGACGTGCTCGACGGCGAGCTGTCGTTGCGGTTGCACCTGCTCGTGGCGGAGGCCAGCGATCGCGAGCTTCACGACGCCGAGCGCGCCCGAGACCACTACCTGCGCGTGCTCGACGTCGATCCGACGCACCGCGAGGCGCTCGAGGCGGTGGAGACGCTCTACCGCGACGGCGGCGAGTGGGAGCTGCTGCGCGAGATCCTGCTGCGGCGCGTAGAGCTCGCCGAGGGCGTCGACGAGCGCGCCTACCGGCTCGCCGAGTCGGGGCGCATCGCGCGCGACAAGCTCGAGCGTATCGATGACGCCATCGCCGACTTCGAGCGCGTGCTCGAGATGGTGCCGGATCACCCCGAGGCCGACGCGGCGCTCGACGATCTCTATCAACAGGCGCGGCGGCTGATCGATCTCGACCAGCTGCTCGAGCGACGGCTCGACCGCACCAGCGGCGCCGCTCAGCGCGTCGAGATCCTGGCGCGCCTCGGCGTGATGCGCGCCGGCGATCTCGCCGATCCCATGCGCGCGCTCGACGCGTGGCGCGAGCTGTTGCGCATCGAGCACGAGAACCCGCAGGCCATCGCCGCCGTGGAGGGCATGCTCGACGACCTCGAGCTGCAGGCCGACGCCGCGCTGGTGCTCGAGCCGCTCTACGCGCAGCGGCAGGACTGGCCCGCGCTGATTCGCATTTACGAGATCCGCCTCGCCACCGCCGACGATCCGCAGCAGCGGCTCTCGCTGGTCGAGCGCATCGCGCAGCTCTACGAGGAGCAGCTCGAGGATCTCGAGCAGGCGTTTGTCTGGTACGGCAAGGTCTTCGTCGAGAAGCCCGAGGACGGCAAGACGCGCGACCAGCTGCGGCGGCTGGCCGGGATCCTCGACCGCTGGGAGGAGCTCGCCGAGCTGCTGTCGCGCAGCCTCGACAGCATGAGCGACGATGATCCGCTGATGCGCGACCTGTCGCTGCTGGCGGCCAACATCTTCGATGACCGGCTGCATCGCTGGGAGCCGGCCAAGTCGCTGCTCGAGCGCGTGCTGACCGTCGATCGCGGCGATCGGCAGGTCTTCGGCCTGCTCGAGCGCATGCTGATGCGCTACGACCGCTGGCAGGAGCTGCTCGGGCTATATCGCGACGCCGCCGACGCGACGATGGATCCCTCCGAGCAGCGCGATCTGATGCTCAAGATCTGCCGCGTCTGGGAGGAGGCCCTCGACGACATCGACGAGGCGATCAGCGCCTACCGCGCGGTGCTCGACCTCGACGAGAGCGACAGCGAGGCCGTCTCGGCGCTCGACCGGCTGCTCTGGCAGACCGAGCGCTGGGACGATCTGATCGCGCTGCTCGAGCGGCAGGTCGAGTTCATGGCCGACGAGTCGGCCATCGTGGCGCAGAAGCTGCGGCTGGGCGGCATCGCCGAGGTGCAGCTCGAGGATCTGACGCGCGCCATCGACTACTACGAGGAGGCGCTGACGCGCGACCCGCAGAGCGAGGACGCGCTGGCTGCCCTCGAGCGGCTGGTGCTCGAGCGCGACCACCGCTTCCGCATCTCGAAGATCCTCGAGCCGATCTACGAGGCTCAGGACGAGTGGGCCAAGCTGGTCGTGATCTATGACGCCCAGCTCGAGTTTATCGAGGAGAAGGGGCGCCGCATCGAGCTGCTGCGCGAGATCGCGCGCCTGCACGAAGAGCGCGGCGGCAGCATGCAGCTCGCGCTGCGTGCGCTGGAGAGCGCCTACGAGCTCGAGCCGAGCGACGAGGAGCTGTGGAACTGGGCGGCGCGTGTCGCCGACCGCATCGCTTCGCACGAGAGCCTGGCGGCGCTCTGCGAGCGCGTGGTGGCCGAGGCTTACGACTACGACCTGCAGGCCGAGCTCTACGGGCGCCTCGCGCGCATCCGCGAGCACAACCTCGGCGACCCGTCGTCGGCGGCTGAGGCGTGGGCCAAGGTGCTGACGGTGCGCGAGGACGACTCGTCGGCCATCGGCAATCTGATCCGGCTCTACACCGACCTCGAGCGCTGGGAGGATCTCGCCGCCGTGCTGCGGCGCAAGGCTGACTACTCGAGCGATCCACAGCAGCAGAAGGTCATCTACCAGCAGATCGCCGAGGTGCAGGAAGAGAAGCTCGGCGAGGTGAGCAAGGCGATCGAGGCCTGGCGTACGTCGCTCGGCTTCGACGAGCGGGACCGCCGCGCGCTCGACGCGCTGCAGCGCCTCTACGAGGCGGTGGGCGAGTGGGTCGAGTTGATCTGGGTGCTCGGCCAGAAGGTCGAGAACGTCGACGATCCTGTCGAGCGGCGCGAGCTGGGGCTCAAACGCGCGCAGGTCTACGACAGCAAGATCCAAGACGCCTACGAGGCGATCGCCGCCTACAAGACGCTGGTCGACTGGGATCCGCTCGACCTCGAGGCGCTCGAGGCGCTCGACCGACTCTACGCGCGCGAGAGCTTGTGGACGGACCTGCTCGAGGTCGTCGACCTCAAGGCGGCAGCGTCCGAGGATCCGGACGGGGTGCTGGCGCTGCGCTTCCGCGGCGGCATGATCCTCGCCGAGCAGATCGGCGATATCGACGCGGCGCTGGGGCGTTTCGAGCTGGTGCTCTCCGAGCGGCCGTCGCATCCGCAGGCGCGCGAGCAGCTGACGCGGCTGCTCGGCGACGAGAACTACCGCGAGCGCTCGGCGGACGTGCTCGAGCGCGTCTACGAGGAGAGCGGAGAGGTCGAGCCGCTGATCGGCGTGCTCGAGGCGCGCGTGGGCGCGACGGCGGATCCGCTGCGTGCGCACGAGCTGTGGGTGCGCATCGCCACGCTGTGCGAGCAGAAGGGCGAGACGCGGCGCGCGTTCGACGCCTACGCCAAGGCGTTCAGCCAGGATCCGAGCGAAGGCGCGCAGCGCGAGCTCGAGCGCCTCGCCGGTGCGCTGTCGGCGGAGGCCGAGCTGGCCGATCTCTACGAGCAGCGGCTCGACGCGATCTACGACAACGTGGTGCAGCGCAGGCTGCATCTCGAGGTGGCGCGCATCGCCGAGCAGCACCTCGGCGATGACGAGCGCGCGCAGCGGCACTTCCGCCTCGCGCTCGACACCGGGGCTGGCGACGAGCAAGAGCCGCTGGCTGCGCTCGACCGCGTGCTGTCGCGGCGGCTTGCAGCGGCGAGCGAGGATCAAGAGCAGACCATCGGCGAGCGCTTGCTCGAGGTGCTCGAGCGGCGCGCCGACGGCGAGCGTGACACGAGTGCGCAGGCCGAGCTGCTTTATCGCGTCGGCGAGCTGCGCGTTCAGCTGAGCGGCGACCTCGACGGCGCCTTCATCGCCTATCGCGACGCGCTCGATCGCGAGCCGACGCACGCCGGCGCGCGGCAGTCGATGGACCGGCTGCTGCTCAGCGACGTGCACCGCGTGCAGGTGCTCGACGTGCTCGAGCCGCTCTACGAGCAGGCGGGCGATCACCAGAAGCTCGTCGAGCTCTACGAGACGCGGCTCGGGACGGTCGACGACAAGCCCGGGCGCGCGGAGCTGCTCGAGCGTTTGGCCGGCCTCTACGAGCACCAGCTCGGCCAAGCGAGCGAGGCGTTGGGAGCGTTCGGGCGCGCGTTGGCCGAGGACCCGAGCAACAGCGGGGCGCTCGACCAGGCCGAGCGGCTGGCGTCGCAGCTGGGACGCTTCGCCGAGCTGGCGGCGCTGCTCGAGGAGATCACGGGCATTCACGGAGAGCTCTCGACCGAGATCGAGCCCGACACGGCGCGCGACTTGGCGCTGCGCGTCGGGCGCTGGTACGTCGAGCAGCTCTCCGATATCGATCGCGCCGAGCGTGTCTACCAGCGCGTGCTGCAGGCACACCCCGAGGCGCGCGCGGCGCTCGACGCGCTCGAGCGCATCTACCGCGCGTCTGCGCGCGACGCGGAGCTCGCCGACGTCCTGGGGCGCAGCGCCGAGCTCGAGTACGACATCGACAAGAAGCGGGCGCTGCTCGCCGAGGCGGCGCGCCTGTGGCAGCAGGTCGACAACAGCGAGCGTGCCATCGCCTGCTGGCGTGCGGTCATCGACGTCGACGAGGGCGATCGGCAGGCGCTCGAGTCGCTGGCGCTGCTCTTCGAGCGCACCGGTGCGGTCGAGGATCTGCTCGACAACCTCGAGCAGCAGGTGCTGTTCGCCGAGACGGGCGAGGCACAGATCGCGCTCAAGCGGCGGGCGGCCGAGCTTTACCGCCACCAGCTCGAGGACCTCGATCGCGCGGCGCAATGCTATCGCGACATCCTCGACATCGAGCCTGACGACGCCAGCGCGCTGTCGGCGCTGGAGGCGCTCTACAGCGAGCGCGAGGACTGGGCTTCGGTGCACGAGATCCTCGTGCGCCAGCTCGACCGCGCGCGCGGGCGTGGCCCCGGCGCGGCGGTGCCGGTGCTGTTCAGGCTCGCCGACCTCGCCGAGCGCAACCTCGAGAGCATCGATGACGCGGCGAGCTACCTCAACGAGGTGCTCGAGCTCGCGCCCGAAAACGGCGAGGCGCAGGGCAAGCTCGAGTCGCTGCTCGAGCGCGGCGAGAAGTGGTACGACCTCATCGACCTGCGGCGGCGCACGGCCGAGCGGCTGCTCGACGCGGGCGACGGCGCGGCGGCGACGGCGCAGCGGCTGCGTATCGCGCGCATCTGGACCGAGAAGCTGGAAAACCCCGACGCGGCAGCGGAGGTGCTCGAGAGCGTGCTCGAGCGCGAGCCGCAGCACGTCGGCGCGCTGGCCGAGCTGGCGCGCATCTACGAGGCCACCGAGCAGTGGGAGCGCTGCGGCGAGGTGCTGCGGCAGGCGGCGGCGCTCGATCCGTCGGCGCAGGAGGGCGCCGAGATCGCGTTTAGGCTGGGGCGCATCGCGGCGCGCACCGGCGAGGAGCGCGACGTGGTGGTGGCGCACTACGGGCGCGCGCTAGCGCTCGACGAAAACCACGACGAGGCGGCGGCGGCGCTCGAGCAGATCGCGCGAGAGGATGACGACGTCGAGCGCCTGGTGGCGCTGCTCGAGCGGCGCGTGCACCGCATTCCCGAGGACCAGCTCGCGGTGGTGCTCGAGGTGCTCGGCGAGCTGGGCGCGCTTTATCGCGACCGGCTGGGGCGCGCGGCGGACAGCGTCGCGGCATTCGAGATGGCGCGTCAGATCGCGCCGGAGGACAAGGACGTGCTCTCGGCGCTGGCCGAGGCCTACTACAGCGCGGAGCGCTACGACGACGTCGAGCCGATCCTCGAGTCGCTGATCGCGCAGGCGGGGGCGCGGCGTACCAAGGCGTTGGCGGGCTATCACTACCGGCTCGGCACCATCGCCAAGCTGCGCGGCGACGTGGCCAAGGCGCGCGAGCGCTTCGACGCGGCGTACCGCACCGACAGCACGCATCTGCCGACGCTGGTCGAGCTCGGCGCGCTGTATTTCGCGGCCGAGGACTGGCAGAACGCGCGCCGCATCTACCGCTCGATGCTGCTGCAGAACGTCGATGACAAGGCGGGCATCACGCGCGCGGACCTCTTCTATCACCTCGGCCGCGTGCACGAGGGGCTGGGCGAGACATCCAAGGCGCTGTCGATGTACGAGCGCGGGCTCGAGAGCGACGCCGATCATCCGGCGCTGGCGGCGGCGCTCGCGGCGCTCAAGGGATAGGACGGGAGCGGGGACGGTGAGCGCGCTCGCGCCGTCGATCGTGCTGGCGGTGCGTCCGCGCGGCGCCAAGGCTGCCGGCGTCAGCGACGTGGAGAAGCTGCTGTCGGCGGCGGGCATCGCCTGCGAGAAGGTCACGCCGTGTCCGCCGACGGTGGCGCACGGGGCGCGCTGGGAAGCCGAGATCGAGCCCGGCGGTGCGCACGTGTGGCTCGAGCCGGCGCCGCGCGAGACCATCGAGGAGATGACGCGAGACGCGGGGCTCGAGTGGCGCGGCGTGCTCGACGAGGATGTGCAGAGCGCGACCGAGGCGACCTGGGCGATGGGGGTCGGCGTGGAGCTCGGCGACGAGCCGCTCGGCGAGTATCACCAGCAGCTCAAGCTGCTGGCGGCGCTGGCGCCCGACGCGGTGTTCGCGCTCGACGTCTCGGCGCTCACGCCGCGACCGGGCGAGTGGCTCGCCGAGGTAGCCGCCTCGCAGGCGCCGCCGTCGCCGGAGACGCTGTTTACGATCCACTGTGTCGGCGACCAGGGCGAGTCCACGGTGTGGATGCACACGCATGGCCTCGACCGCTGCGGCAGCGTCGAGCTCGATCTGGTCGACGTGCCAGCGAGCTTTGTCAGTCTGGCGGGCACGCTGCTCAACACCGTGGCGACGATGTTCATCGAGCAGGGCGTGCCGGAGGCCGACGAGGTGTTTGTCGCCGGTCACGGCATCGAGCTTCTGTGGCTGCCCTGGGAGGACGCGATGGACAAGGTCGGTCGCAACGTGCCGGGAGGGCGCGGCGACCGGCGCGACGAGGCGCACTGCGGCGCGCGCGGCGTGCTCTTCGCGCCGGCCAAGGGGCTCTTCGGACGGCGCAAGCACAAGGGTGTGGACTACTATCGCGAGCAGCTCGAGCAGAACCCGCTGCTCTACATCTCGGACATGCAGACCGAGCGCGCCGCGGCGCTGGCGCGCGAGCGGCTGCCGCGCTTTCGTGCGCTGTACGAGCGCTTCAGCGAGGATAAGACCGACGAGGGCGAGAAGGCGTGGCTGTTTCTCGTCAAGCTCGGCTACACCATCGACGGCGCCGAGTCCGAGACCGATCGCGAGCACCTGTGGTTCGAGATCCACGCCATGTCGGACGAGCGCGTCGAGGCCACGCTGCTCAACGAGCCCTACAGCATCGCCTCGATGCGCGAGGGGCAGCGCGGCGAGCATTCGTTGTCGAAGCTGTCGGACTGGACGGTGCTGTGCGAGCATGGCCGCTTCGAGCCCGATACCATTCGCGAGCTCGAGCGCCTGTTAGAGAAAGAGAGCAATCCTTGAGACTCGGAATCTCGGCCTACCACGTCGACATCACGCGCGTGCGCCGCGCCTGCAACGGTCACGAGCAGGCGCTGGCCAAGACGCTGCAGACCACGTTCGCCACCCGCATCGCCGACCTCAACGAGGCCTTCGGTCCGCTGATCGATGGAGGGCCGAGCGTCGATACCGCGTTGACCTCGCTGATCGGCGCCGAGGCGCTCGATGACGGCTACGGCTTCGTATACGCCTACGCGCTCGAGCTGATCGTCGACCACTTCGGCACGTTTCTGCCCAACGACGCGTGGTATCCGTCGGATCCCGACTTCATCATGCACATCGATGGCCTGCTGCGCTCGGCGAACGTCGGCCTGTCGGTGGACGCGCTGCTCTTTTCCGGTGCGCCGGTGCCGATCCCAGAGCCCGACGGCTTGCCGGGCGTGGGCCACCTGACCGAGGCGAGGGTCACGTCGCTGTGGCATCAGCTGCGCGGGCGGACGGTCGAGGACGTCGGCGAGCGGGCGATGGGGGCGCTTTCGCAGCTGCGCGACTGGATCGCCGGGGCTGCCGAGCAGCGCACGGGGCTGGCGCTGTTCTACTACTGAGACCGTTGTTCAGCGGCAGGCGCCGCGACGCAGCACGGGCGAACCGTCGTCGAACCTCGTCGTGCGCTTCTCGCGGTCGCCCGTGGACTGGCTGTCGACGCAGCGAGCCGAGACGATCTGACGCTTGCTCTTCCAGCGCGTGACGAGCGCGCAATCGGTGTCCGAAGAACCGTGCGAGCCGTGGTCGTGGTTGACCTGCACCGTGGTCGTGTGGAGCTTCTTGAGGCAGGGCAGGGCGACTGCGACCTCGCGCGCGGGCCCGAAGCGAGAGTTGCCCGCGCCGTGCGACACGACGATGGTCGGCGCGTCGTAGCGGCTGGTGCGCAGCGCGCGCCAAGTGCTCTCGTTGTCCGTCGTGTCGAGGGCGCTTTCGTCGAGCACCTTCTGAAAGCGCTTCGCGGTGGCCAGCACATAGCGGTGGGTTTCGTGGTTCGGCGACTGCGACGATTTGCGCCAGGTGTGCAGGCCGTAGACGCGCCGTTGGCCGGCCTCGATAGCGAAGTCGAGCGCTACTTTGGCTCCGGCCTTGCGCTGCGTCGCCATCCAGGCCGCGATCCAGCCTGGCGCCTTGAGCGATGCAGGCTTGCCGGCCTCGAAACGCGCGTGGCCGACGAGCCCGCGCTCGTAGCGGGTTGACACGCCGTGTTTCTTGCCGGCGCGATAGGGCACGCGCGCCGCGAGCTTGCCGCGCGCGTCGTAGAGCAGCCAGGTGCCGCTGCGCTTGTCGTCGCGGAAGCTGCCGCTGAAGCGCAGGATGCCGCGTGTCGTGTAGTAGCGCGCCGGCCCCTGGCGCTTGCCGGTCGTGTCGCGACAGTCTTGACCAGACGCTCCGATCACGGACTGTGTGCCGCGTGGGCAGAGCGCGTCGAAGCGCGTCGTGGCGGCTCCGACAATTGCCAATGGCGTGTGCGCTTTGGGGTGCAGCTTGGGGGCGCTGCCCCAGGCCTGCAGCTCGGAGACGCAGATCTCGCGCCAGCGACGCTTCTTGCCCGGCTCGACGGTGATGATCTCGACACGAAACAGCGCGCCGCCGCGGCCGTCGCGCACGGCGATGCTCTGCAGGGCGCGCGAGCTCAGATCGAGCGTGTGCTCGCTGAGCTTGGTGCGGCCGCGCCAAAGCCGTACTTTGTGGATGCGATGGTTGAGCACGAAAAGGTCACGGATGCCCTTCCTGCGCACGTCACCGATGGTGAGCTTGATCTGTTCGACGCGCGCTCCTGCAGGCAGCCAGAAGCCAACCCACTCGCCGACGAGCTTGCCGGTGCGCGAGTTCCACGCCGTCGAGAGGTCGCCGTCCACCAGCTCCCTCGTACTGATGCGCCGATTGTCGACCAGCGACGAGACGACGACAGCGACGCCATCGAGATGGCGCAGCAGCTCGCGCGAGCGAGCGGCCGCAGGTGTCGTGACGAACAGCGAAAGCAAGATCAGCGCGGGCGGGCGCATGGGCGGATTTTACAACGCCCAGCCATCTTCGCGGCCGCGCTGCTTGTCGCAGCCGCTGGCGGTTGCCGCGCGGGCCGCGTGCGCGATGGCGCTGCGAGCAGCGATTCGAGGGTGCAGAGCAAGGAAGCAGGCGCGCCGCTGCGGCAGTGGCCGACGTGGCCGGCAACCGCTGCCGCAGCGCGGGCGCTGGTGTTGGCGCGCACGGTGCGGCGCCAGGCCGCCGTCGCGCGCGGGACGCTGGCGCAGCGCGTGAGCAGGGCGCTGGCGCGTGGGCCGCGCGCGTTT
>JAGQIK010000055.1 GCA_020431405.1 Myxococcales bacterium | reverse complement strand
CTTCTCGAACATGTTGAGCGCCTTCTTGCGCTCGCCGAGCTTGAGCTTGATGTTGCCGAGTCGATAGAAGATGTCGACGATGTCTTCCTGGCGCTGGCTGTCGCGGTGATGCACCAGGATGGTCTGGTAGATCTTGAACGCGCGATCCCAGTCCTCCATGCGGTGCAGCAGGTCAGCCATGCCGAGCAGCGTCGGCAGGTGCGTCGAATCGATGTCGTAAGCGGCGCGGTAGTACTTGAGCGCCTTGTCGTTCTTGCCCAGCTTGTCCGACGCCGTGCCAAGCTTGTAGTAAAGGTCCTGCAGGCGGCGGTTGTCGCGCCGGTCGGCCTTGCGCACGAGCATGTCGAGCACCGGCTCGACCTCGGCGAAGCGCCCGTCGCGGAAGTAGATGTGCGCCAGCGGCTCGCCAGCATCGACGTGGTCGGGATCGATCTCGAGCGTACGGGCGAACAGCTCCGCGGCAGTGGCTTCGTCTCCGAGCTGATCCATGTACGCCGCGCCAGCCTCGTGCAGCAGGCGCGACTTCTCGAGCGCGTTCTGCGTGTGCTGTTCGGCGCGGATCATCAGCTGCGCCGCCTTGGCCCAGTCACCGCGAATCTTGTAGATGTCGATGAGCTGCACCATCGACTCGGCGTGTGACGGCGAGACCTCGAGCGCCTGCATGTAGCGCTCCTCGGCCGTCTCGGTGTCGTGCAGCTGCTCCTCGTAGATGCGACCGAGCCGGTAGAACACGTTGACGCGGTAGTTGGCGTCGTCGACGAGCTCGGTGAGCCGGGTCATGACATCCACCGCGCGGTCCCAAGCACCGATGTCCTCGTAGAGGCGCGCCAGCGCGTCGAGCGCGTGCGTGTGGTCGGGGTCGAACGAGAGGATGTCGTTGTACGCCTCGATGGCGCGGTCGGGGTCGGTGAGCGACTTCTCGTAGACCTGCCCCATCTCCATGTAGATCTCGACACGCTGGTGCGGGTCGTTGGTCGCGTTGATGTGGCGCCGCAACACGTCGACGAGATCCTCGAAGCGGTTGTCCTGCTTGTAGAGGCGCTCGAGGCTGCGGTAGGTCGACTCGTTGCGCTCGTCGATGATGAGGATCTTCTCGAGACACTCCGCCGCGCGGTCGAGCTTGTTGAACTGCTCTTCCCACACACCAGCCATTCGCTGGTAGAGCGAGACGCGCTCGTCGTCGCTGCCGCTGACGTCGAGCTGCTGCTCGAGCACGTCGAGGTAGTCCTCGGTCTGACCGGTCTTCTCGTAGAGCGCCTCGAGCGCGCGCAGCGCGATGAGGCTCTGCGGCTCGATGGTCAGGATGTCCTTGTAAGCGTCGATCGCCGCCGACGAGTTACCCAGCTGCTGGTCAAACAGCTGACCGATCTGCTGCTTGAGCGGGATCAGAAGCTCTGGCTCGATCGTGTTTTCGGCCTTGCGCGAGAGGATCTGGATCAGCGCCTCCCACTGCTGGTGGACGCGATAGAGCCGCTCGAGCGAGTTGAGCGCGTCGGCGTTGTTCTCGTCGACCGCGAGCGCCTTGTTGTAAGCGGCGATTGCCTGGTTCGGATCCTGAAGCTGCGTCTCGAACAGCTCGGCGAGCGACAGGTAGAGCTCGGTCTTGCGATCGGGCTCGTCCTCGAGCTCGGCGTTGCGCTGAAGCACGCCGCCAAGCTCCGCCCAGCGGGCCGTCTTGCGATACAGATTGCCCAGCTCGGTGAGCGCCTTGACGCTCTCGGGGTCGATCTGCAGCGCCTGCTGCACCGATGCGATGGCGTAGTCGAGGTGGCCGAGCTCGTTGCCGTACCAGCGGCCCATCTTGACCAAGAGGTCCGACTTGACCTCCGGATCGGTGATGGTCTGCACCACCGTGTTGTACTCGGTGAGCAGCTCGTTCCACTTGTTGGTCGACGACGCCAGCCGCTCGAGCTCCTTGGCGGTGATGTCGTTGGTGTAGTCCTGCTTGAAGGCCGCCTGCAGCACCACGAAGGCCTGCTCACCCATGTTGAGCTGCTCTTCGTAGACCTTGGCGACCTGCTGCAGCAGCGTCACGCACTCGTCGATGCTGTCGGCGTGGTCGGTGCGGCCGAGCAGAAGATCGATGAGCTTCTCCCAGTGCCAGCCCTCGCGATAGATCGAGTCGAGCGCCTCGAACGCGGTGCGGTTTGCGTTGTCGAGCTCCATGATGCGCTCGTAGACGCGCGACGCCGAGTCGGCGTCACCGACCTTCTCTTGCCAGATGTTGGCCGCCTGCATGAGCACGTCGATGCGCTCTTCGTCGCTCGAGAGCACCTCGACCTTGCGCTGCAGAACCTGGATGCACTCCTCCCAGCGCGCCTCCTGCGTGAGCAAAAGCTCCAGCGCGCCGAGCGCGCGGAAGTCGTCGGGCTGCAGGTCGAGGACCTTGCGCCAAGCGTCGATCGCCGCCTGCGGGCGCAGCAGGATCTCGCCCTCGAGCTCACCGAGCTGCGTGTACAGCGTCTTGAGCTCGTCCTCGCTCATGTCACCGGTCATGCCGATGTCGATCAACCGCTGCAGCGTCTCGACCAGCTCTTCCCAGGCCTGCGTGTTGCGATAGATCGCAGCCATGGCGTAGAGCGCGTCGGTGTTGCCCGGATCGATCTCGAGCACCTTCATCCAGCTCTCGAGCGCGTTGCGATCGCGGCCCAGCTTGTCGCCCCAGATGCGGCCCAGTCGCTGGTAGAGCCGGATCTGCTGCATGCCGTCCTCGGTGATGTGCACCTGGCGCTGCAGCACCTCGACCAGCTCGCGCCACTCCTCGGCCGCCTCGTAGAGGTCGGCGAGGGCCCACAGCGCGATCGGATCTTCGCCGCGCAGATCGAGCACGCGATTCCACAGGTCCTGCGCGTTCTCGGGGTCCTCCAGCGCGTCGCTCGAGATCTTCGCCATGCGCGCGTAGCAGTCCGCCACACCCGCGTCGCCGGGCGCGATGTCGACCAGCTTCTCGTACGTGTCGTAAAGCTCGCGCCACTGCTCGCGACGGAAGTAGATCTGCTCGAGCGCGTCGAGCGCCTTGCTGTTGCGCGAATCGGTGTCGAGCACCGAGTTGTATGTCTTCGTCGCCGAGTCGAGGTCCTCGAGCGCAGTCTCGTAGACCTGCCCCAGCCGCAGCTGGAGCTCGATCAACGCCTCGGTGTCGTCCGTGATGGCGATGCGGCGCTTGAGGATCTCCGCCAGCTCCTGATACATCGCCGACGCGTCGTAGATGCGATCGAGCGCGGCGAGCGCGTCGGGGTCGATGTCGTCGAGCTGCAGGACGTATAGATACGACTCCTCCGCGCGCGCGGCGTCACGCAGCTCCTCGTCGAACACGCGCGCCATCATCTTGAGCAGGCGCTTGCGGTCGTCGTTTTCGACCTTCTCCAGCACGGCACCGTAGTAGCCGGCCAGGTCCGACCAGCCGTCGACCGTACGCGCCAGACGCTCGAGCTCGTCGGTGATCATCTCCGACAGCGGGTCCTGCGCCAGCGCGTAGCCCCACCACTGGAACGCCCGGTGGTGGTCGCCGAGACGCTGCTCGCAGATCTCGGCGATGCGCTGGATGGCGCTCACCTTGTCGGCGTCCTCGTCCATCCGCTCGAGCTGCACCTGCATGATCTTGACGAGCTTCTCCCACTGCTCGCCCATGCGATAAAGCGGCTCGAGGATCTCGGCGATCTCGAGCTGCTGCTGGCCGTCCTCGAAGAGCAATTCGAGGGCGGTCACGCTCGGCGTGTGCTCGGGCGTCGAGGCCAGGATCTCGCGATAACACTCGATGGCGTTGCTGAGGTCCTCGAGCGCCTCCTGGTAGAGCTGACCGAGGCGGAACTGCAGGTCGATGATGTCCTGCTCGGTCTCGGCCATGCGGATGCGGCGCCGCAGGATCTCGGCGAGGTCGCCGTAGCGCTCGCCCTGCTGATAGAGACGGTCGAGCGCGAGGATCGCGTCGCGATTCTCCATCTCGACCTCGAGCACCTGATTGAAGTGGCGGATCGCCGACTCGGCGTCGCCGAGCTCCTCTTCGTAGACGCGCGCCACGCGCAGGCCCATCTCGACCTGGCGCATGGCGTCGACCAGCTTGTCGAGCTCCGACTCGTAGAGCTTGGCCAACGTCTGCCAGCCCTCGGCGCCGGTCTCGCCGCCGATCTCGGAGGCGAGACGCTCGAGATGCGCCAGCGCCTGCTCGTCGGCGCTGTCCTCTTGCAGCGCACGGCCGTACGCCTCGAAGGCCGCAGCCGAGTTCTCCTCGCGCGTCTCCTGCAGGTTGGCGATGCGGTGCAGAAGCTCGATCTTGCGGAACGGGTCGTCGACGTTGCGGACCATCACCTCGTAGAGGTCGATCAGCTTGGCCCACTCCAGCGACTGCTCGTAGACCGGCTCGAGCACTTGCGCCGCGAGCACCGGCTCGTTCTCGCCGTGCACGATCGCGTCGAGCGCAGCGAGCGTGGCGTCGTGCGTCGGCATCAGCGACAGCACCTCGCGGTAGGTCTCCACCGCGCGGGTCAGATCGCCGAGCTCGTTCTCCCACAGCCGGCCGATTCGGTGCTTGAGGTCGATGCCCTCGTGCGAGTGGCCGGCCAGCTCGACCTGACGCTCGAGCACCTGCAGCAGGTCGTACCAGCGCGACGACTGCTGATAGAGACGGTCCAGCGAGCGGATCGCCGTCAGGTCCTCGGGGTCGAGGTCGAGCACGCTCTGGAAGGTCTCGATGGCGCGCTCGAGGTCTTCGAGCTGCGTCTCGTAGACGGTGCCGAGCGCGTAGTAGATCGACTTCTTGGCGTCGGGCTCGTCGGCGAGCTCGACCTTGCGCACGAAGACGTCCTTGAGGTCTTCCCAGCGCTCGAGCCGCGTGTAGAGTCGCTCGAGCGACTCGATGGCGTGCGTATCGGTGTCGTCGAGCTCGAGCACCTGCTGATAGACCTTGATCGCGTCGTCGAGCTGCTCGAGCACGTCCTCGTAGATCTGCGCGGCGCGGAAGAAGAGGCTCTTGCGCTCGTCGGCCTCGAGGATCACCTCGGCCTTGGAGAGCAGAACGCCCACCAGCTCCACGTGCTGCTCGGAGCGGATGTAGATGCTCTCGAGCGCGTTGATCGCCTCGATGTTGCCCTGATTGAGCGCCAGGATGCGCTTGTATGCCTCGGCGGCCTCGCCGAGATCGCCGACCTGCTCTTCGAAGATCGTGGCGACCTTCATGTGCAGCTGAACGGCCAGCATCTCGTCCATCACGTCGGCGACGAGCGTGTTGTACAGCTGGACCAGCTCGCCCCAGCCGTCGAGCTGGCGCGCCAGGCGCCACAGGCGCGACTGCGTCTCTTCGTGGGCGGGGTCTTCCTTGAGCGCGCGCCCGTAGACGGCGAAGGCGCTGCTCGCGTCATCGCCGGCCAGCTCGTAGAGCTCGCCGATCTGGTGCAGCAGCTCGATCTTGCGCACGGGATCATAGGCGTGCTTGACCATGATCTCGTAGACGCCGATGAGGTTGTGCCAGTTGTTGGTCGACTTGTAGTACGGCTCGAGGATCTGCGCGACCTGCTGCTGATGCTCCTCGTTCGAGATCAGCCGCTCGAGCGCCTCGACGGCCGACGCGTTGGTCGGGTCCTGCTCGAGCACCTGACGGTAGGTGTCGACGGCGGCGGCGAGCTCGTTGAGCTCGGTCTCGCGCAGGCGCGCCACGCGCACCAGGAGCTCGATGCTGTCGGTGCTTTCGTCGGCGAGCGCGAGCTGCCGCGTGAGGTTATCTGCCAGCTCGTGCCAGGCGCCCTGCACCTGGTAGAGCCGATCGAGCGAGCGCAGGGCGTCCATATTGGCGTCGTCCTGCGCGAGCACCTCGTTGTAGCAGCTGATGGCCTCGGGGAGATTGCCCAGCATCTCCTCCCAGATCATCGCCATGCGCGTGTAGAGCGCGAGGCGCTCGTCGGCGTCGGTGGATAGCTCGGCCTTGCGGCGATAGATGTCGATCAGCTCGTTCCACTGCTGGCCGCGCGTGTAGAGCTTCTCGAGGGCGTCGAGGGTTGTCGTGTCGTCGGGCTCGAGCTCCTGCGCGCGGCGGTAGAACTCGATGGCGCGCTCGGACTGATCGGTGCGCTCGTCGAAGATGCCGGCGAGCTTGATCAGAAGCTCGTGCTGCAGCGGGGCGTCGAGGGCCTGCTGTGTGGCCTCTTCGTAGAGCACGGCGAGGTCTTCCCAGCGATCCTGGATCGCGGCCAGACGTTCGAGCTCCGTGCGTGCGATCTCGTTGGTGGGCTCGACCTTGAAGCAGCGGCTGTAGGCGTTGAACGCCTGCGAGCCGTCGGCCACGCGCTCGACCCACAGGTTGCCGATACGCAGCAGCAGCTCGACCTTGTTGAGCGGGTCGTCTTGGCGCGAGAGCTGGATCTCGTGCACGTTGATGAGATTGTGCCAGTCCTCGAGATTGGTGTAGATCGGCTCGAGGATCGTGCAGACCTCGATCTGGTGCTCTTCGCTCTGCAGGTAGTTCTCGAGCGCCCCGCGCGCGCCGTCGTGCTCGGGCGCGAGGTCGAGGATGTCGCGGTAGCAGTCGATGGCGCCGCCGATGTCGTCGTTGTGCGTCTCGCGCAGCTGGCCAAGGCGGAACTTGGCATCCACCAGCTGC
The DNA here is from genome assembly GCA_020431405.1 of Myxococcales bacterium. GTDB lineage: Bacteria > Myxococcota_A > Polyangia > JAGQIK01. The sequence goes on along the minus strand of JAGQIK010000055.1, from coordinate 4,250 downwards.
TGCGTGTCGTCGGCGACGAGGCTCAGCTGGCGCACCAGCGTGTCGGCCAGGTCGCTCCAGCGCTCCTGACGCTGATAGATGCTCTCCAGCGCGCGCAGCGCTTCGGGGTCGTCGCCGCCGAGATCGAGCACCGTGCGATAGGCGTCGATCGCCTTGTCGGCGTCTCCGACCTCTTCCTCGTAGAGGTACGCGATGCGGAAGTAGATCTGCTTGCGCTCGTCCGGGTCGTCGACGAGCTCGATCTTGCGCTGGTAGATCTCGAGCAGCTCGTTCCACTGCTCGGTCTTGGTGTAGAGGCGCTCGAGCGCATCGATGGCCTGCGCGTTCTGCGGCTCGAGCTCGAGGATGCGCGTGTTGGTCTCGAGCGCGCTCTCGACGTTGCCGAGCTGCTCCTCGTAGACACGCGCCACCGTGAGCATCAGCGGCAGCAGATCGATGGGGTCGGCCAGACGGTCGTAGCCGGCCTCGTAGGCATTGACGAGCTCGGGCCATTTGTCCGCTTCGCCGGCGAGCCGCTCGGCTTCCTCGCGGATCCACTCGGCACGGCAATCGACCTCGAACGCGGCGAGGTAGCGCTCGAAGGCGCCGTCTTTGTCGCGCAGGCGGTTCTCGTAGAGATCCGCGAGGTGACGCAGGCGTTCGAGCTTGGTGTCGGGCTCGTCGGTGTGCGAGAGCTGGATCTCGAGCACGCTGACGTACTTCTTGACGTCACGCCCACCCTCGTAGAGTGGGATCAGCGCCTCGGCAGCCTGCAGGTTGGTCTCGTCGAGCGCGAGCACCTTCTCGTAGGAGCGGACCGCGCGGTCCGCCTTGTCCATCTTCTGCTGCCACAGGTTGGCGATCTTGAAGTACAGGCGCAGGCGAGTCTCGGGCTCCTCGCTGTCGACCTGACGCTCGAGCACGCGGATGAACTCGTCCCACTTGTCCTGGCTCGCGTAGAACGTCTCGAGCGCGTCGTAGTCGCGGTTGGCGAGATAGAGCTTCTTCAGCGAGTCCTGCGCGCGCCGGTGCGACGGGTCGATATCGAGCAGCTTCTTCCAGGCCTCGATGGCGCGCGCGTCGTCCTGTGCCTTGTCGGAGAAGAGCAAGCCAAGCTTCTGCAGGACCTGCGACTGCCGACCGGCGTCGTCCATCAGCTCGACCTGGCGCTCGCAAACCTCGGCGAGCTTGTCCCACTCCTTGGCGCGTTCGTAGAGCTTCTCGAGCTCTTCGAGCGCTTGCAGATTGTTGCTGTCGAAGTCGAGCACGCGCTGCCACAGATCCATCGAAACCTGCGGGCGCTTGAGCTTCGACGACGCCAGCTGCGCGACCTCGAGGAAGCGCGCGGCGCGGTCTTCGTCGTCGTCGAGCAGCTCGATCTCGCGCTGCGAGACCTCGATCAGCTTCTCCCAGTCACGACGGCGCTCGTACATCCCCTTGAGGTTCTCGATGGCCTGCCGGTTGGTAGGGTCGAGCTCCATCACGCGCTCGTAGCCCTTGATCGCCTCGGCCTGGTTCGAGAAGCGATCGACAAAGAGCGCCGCGATGCGCGACCAGATCTCGATCTTCTCTTCGACGTTGGCCGTTGCCTTGGCCTTCTTCTTCAGCGTCGAGATCAGATCCGTCCAGCGGTTCATGGTCTCGTACTGCAGAGCGAGATCATCGAGCACCGAGGTCTGTCCCGGGTCGATCTTGAGCACCTGGCTGAGCGTGTTGACGACCATCACGTCGAGGCGCAGCTCGTCGCGATAGAGCTCGGCCATACGGCGCAGCAGAGCGACCTGCTCGCCAACGTCTTCGACGAGGTCGACCTCGTCCTTGAGCGTGTCGACCAGCTCCTTGTAGCGGCCAACTTGCTCGTAGAGGCGCGCCAGCTGGCGCTTGGGCGTGCGGACCTTGCGGTTGCGCGTGGCGATGCGACGCCAGGCGTCGATCGCAGCCTCCGGCCCGTCGGCCTCGGCCTGGACTGCCTCGGCGAACTGCGCACGCAGCTCGTCGTCGACGTCCTCGTCGATGTCCATCGGGATCTCGACGGGCGCCGCGGCGACGGCGGGCTCGGCGTCCTCGTCGTCGTCTTCGTCCTCGTCTTCTGCCGCCTCGGCCGCGGCCTCCTGCTGCTGCTCTTCCTCTTCCTCTTCTTCCTCTTCGTCGGAAGCGGCCGTCTCTTGCTCGTCGCGCTCGTCTTCCTCTTCGTCGTGCGCTGCTTCCTCTTCCTGTTCTTCCTCTTCTTCCTCTTGCTCGGCCTGCTCTCGCGCCTCGGCCTCCGCCTGCGCCGCGGCCTCTTCGGCTGCGCGGGCCTCTTCGGCCGCTTCTTCTTCGGCCGCCAGGCGCGCCGCCTCTTCGGCCTCGGCCTGCGCTGCCTCTTCGGCCTCGGCCTGCGCCGCCGCCTCGGCCTCGGCTTGCTCTTGCGCCTCTGCCTCGGCGCGCGCCGCAGCGTCATCGTCGAGCGCGACGTGCGTACCGGTATCGCCTTCGACCGTCTCGTGAGCTGACGCTTCGATCAGCCCATCCATCTCGCCGTCGAGCGAGACGCGCGTGGCTTCGTCCTCGTGATAGGCAGCCTCGTCGTCGGCCGGCGCGGCGGCGGGCTCTGCGGCCGCCGATGCGATCGCACCGGGATGCTCGGCGAGAAACTCCTGCAGCGAGGCGTTGTCGGGATCGATACGCTGGATCCAGGCGTAGTAGCCCGCCGCGCGCTCCACGTCGCCAACCTCGCGCCATGCGATCTCGGCTGCCTGCGTGGCGAGCACAACTTGATCCTCTTCGAGCAGCGGCGCGCGCAGACCCGAGTCGGCAAGCTCGAGCAGCTCGGCCCACGCGCCCTGCGGACCGCGCACCTCGCGCAGCAGGTTGTACGCGGCGAGGTGGCCTGGGAAGTGGTCCGCGTTGCCGTTGTAGTACGAGCGCAGCGCGAAGTCGTAGAAGCGCGCCGTGGTGGGCATGTCGACGAAGCGGATCGCCCACTGCGATGCGAAGTCACGATACATACGTGCCCGCTCGGTGTCGTCGACGTTGGCCGCGCGCGCCTCTTGCAGCTCGACGATCTCGCTCTGCCGTCCGGAATCAGCGAGCAGCGACTCGAGCAGGAAGTTGGCTTCGATGTTGGTCGGATCGAACTCCACCGCCTTGCGCAGCAGATCCTCGCGCGTGCTGTCGTCGGGTGCCTCGATGCCGTAGATGCGCGCGGCACGCAGCAGCAGAAGCGACGCAGCGGCTGCGTCGGTGGCCGCAGCGACCTCGTCGATGAGGTTGTTGACGACCTCTGGCCACTCGTCTTTGTCGTAGTCGATGGTCGAGACGACGTCGGCGATGCCTTCGTTGCTGCCGCTCGCGTCGAGCTGCTGCGCCTCTTGGATTCGCGCGCGTGCCTTGTCGATGTCGCCGAGGTCGACATAGACGCGACCGATCTCGGAGAGCAGATCGATGCGGTCGCTCGGCTCGACGACGACCTTGAGCTGGAAGTCCATCAGCTTGGCAACCATCTTGAGGTTGCCCATCTCGCGATAGATGTTGCGCGCGCGTACGAGCGGTCGGACGTCCTGCGGAAACAGCTTGAAGGCCTTCTGGTAGTTGACCATGGCCTTGTCTTTGCGCAGGAACAGCTCCTCGCATGCCTGACCGAGCGCGTAGAGACGCTTCGACTTTTGCTGTCGATCGCTGACCTGCTCGACCTCAGCCTCGAGCTCTTCGATCAGGCCAAGCCAGTTGCGAGAAGTAAGGAGCCGCTGTTTGATCTCGTTCATTTGCTCCCCGTACCTTTTCGAGCCGCGCTGGCTCGAAGAGAGGTGGGCTGCACAACGTCCATCGCCTTCGCGAGCGTCGGACCACGACCTGACGAAGCACCGCCGTCCGGTCAAACAGCTGGTATGGCCCTAACCCGCAGACTTATTGGGAAAATCAGCCGTGAGGCTTGCACGTTTATATCACAGCCGCGCGAGCGAGATCAACGGGCCGTGACGCCTCCGAGAAGGCTGAAATCTGACGGGTTTCGCACTCGCAGCGGGGGCCCGCTGCCGGCGGGCAGCCAGCGCGACACGCTGGCGGAAGGCCACGGGCCGCAGGCCACAGGCCACGGATAAGACATGCGAGCGCGCGTGCCGTGGCAAACCGCGAGTGCCCATGGCGCGAGCGCCAGCCGCGAAACTCGGCTTGGGGTGGACGCCGAGCGTCGTGGCAAACCGCGAGCGCCCACGGCGCAAGCGCCAGCCGCGAAACTCGGCTTGGGGTGGACGCCGAGCGTCGTGGCAAACCGCGAGCGCCCATGGCGCGAG
>JAGQIK010000054.1 GCA_020431405.1 Myxococcales bacterium | reverse complement strand
GGAAGGCCAACGTGCCGTCGCTCGAGGAGTTCGCGCGCGACGCGCTCTCGGGCGAGCTCGGCATCACCGTGCCGGCGCGCGCCGGGCTGACCTTCGGCAAGCAGCGCGACGACGACGGCGTCAGCGATCCGGAGATCAAAGACGCCGACTACGACGCGCTGGTGTTTTTCATGAAGTCGCTCGCGCCGCCGCCGCGCAAGCCGATCGACAGCGCGCGCGCGGCCGCGGGCGCCGCGCTGTTCGCGCGCATCGGCTGTCAGCGCTGCCACGTGCCCGAGCTTCGCACCGCCGACGGCACGCCCGTGCCGCTCTACAGCGATCTGCTCTTGCACGACGTGATGGCGGTGGGGGCGCTGGGGGTGCCGTCGGGCGCGGCGAGCGGCCGCGAGCTGCGGACGCCGCCGCTGTGGGGCCTCTCGGGCTCGGCGCCGTACATGCACGACGGGCGCGCTGCGACCATCGAGCAGGCCATCGAGCGGCACGATGGCGAGGGGCGCGCGGCCCGCGCGGCGTTCAGAGAGCTCGACAGCGCGGCGCGGGCCACGCTGCTCGAGTTCCTCGGCTCGCTCTAGCGAGCGGGCTCGGCGCGCGCCCCAAGAGATTACGGCGACTGTCGCTCGTAGGCGCCGCGGTCGATGCTGTTGCTTCCGGCGCTGCCGAGCTTGACGGGGCGCTTGGCGCCGCTGACGTCGGTGGTTGGCACGAGCTTGCTGCCGAGCGTCCCGCCGCTGTCCGAGCCGGAGTCGATACACGGCGAGCCGGGCTGCAGCGCGAAGTTGCCGCCGACAGGGTCGACGAATCGCGGATCGGCGGTGCTGTTGCCTTGCCCCGACGGCAGGAAGACGTTGGGTGCCGTGCGCACGGTGGAGTGCTCGAACGTACAGCTGTCGAAGCTGTTGCCGCTCTGATCCCAGACGACGCTGTTGACGAAGCGGCCCGAGCCGCCGCCGCTGCAGCTCACGTCGGCGCCGCTGCCGTTGTTGTACGCCACCGTGGCGTTGCCGAAGTCCACGCGCGCGTTGCCTACCACCGCCACGCCGTACGACCCGTTGTTGAAGGCCAGCAGGTTGGTCACCTTACCCTGCACGCCCGTCGAGAAGAGGACGCCGATCTGTTGGTTGTGGTCGGCGAGAACGCGGTCGAGGTTGACTGTGCCCGCACCGAAGAAGCCGACGCCGATGCGGTTGAAGGCGGCGTTGACGTCGCTCGCGGTGAGCGAGCTGGTGCCCCCGACGACGAGGATGCCGTACTCGACGTTGAGGAAGGTCTGCGTGGTGCGAACGTCGAGCGTCACCTTGTCGGCGGCGTAGACACCATAGGTGCAGCCGCTCGCCGCCGAGTCGTGCAGGCGCAGCGCGCTGAGCGCCTCGGCGTGAAAGCACGAGGTGGACACGTCGCTGGCGCCGACGCTCCACGCGTCGAGGCGGGCGGCCATCACGTGCACGGCCGTGGCGGCGCTGGACGCGTTCGTGCGCGAGAAGCGCAGGCCATAGACCAGCGCGCGTTTGCTGCTGCCGGCGATGGCGTCGCGATCGACCGTCAGTGCAGCGTTGGCGTTGGCCGTCTGCACGAGCACCTTGCCGGTATAGGCGAAGCCGCTGAAGGCGCCCTGCGGCGAGCTCGGCGCGACGAGCGCCACCGGCGCCTTGACCACGAGGTTCTCGGTGTACGTGCCATCGACGACGCGCACGTACTTCTTCTGCGCGTCGAGGCAGCTCTGGATCGTGCCGGCGGGCGAGCTGTAGCTGCCCGCGCCGCTGCCGCCCGCGCTGGCGTGGCAGGTGTCGGCCGGCGCCGCGCACTTGTTCTGGCGGCCGTGAATGTCCCACAGGTCGCAGATGCCTTCCCAGCACTCGCCGTGCGCCGCGCAGCTCGTCGCGCAGGCCGTCTTGGCGGCGTTGCACTTGCTGCCCGCCGCGCAAGGGAGCGTCACGGGAACGCAGCTCGCCGCGCTGCCGCTGCACTGCTGGTGCGTGACGGCGCTCGTGCGCGTCGACGCGTTGTCGCTGCACACGTCGGCCGCGCCGCAGGACGTGCCCGCTGGCTTGAACGTGCAGGTGCCGACCTTGCCTGCGAGCTGGCAGCTCTCGCAGACGTTGCTGCCGCCGCCGCAGGCACGATTGCAGCACACGCCGCTGGTGGCGGCGCCTTCCTTGACGCAGAAGCCGCTCTGACATTGCGCGGCGGTGCCGCAGCTCTGGCCGTCCGTCTTCTTCGAGACGCACTTCTTGTTGGCGTCGCAGTAGTAGCCGCTGTCGCAGTCGCCGTCGGCGCTGCAGGCGACCTTGCAGGCGGCGGGCGACGCGGCGGCATCGCAGGTGTAAGGGCCGCAGCGCAGCGGTGCGCAGCTGCCTTCGGATCCGGCGATGTCGCAGCGGTTGCAGGCATCGCAGCTCGCCGAGCCGCAGCAGACGCCGTCGACGCAGTGCTTCGAGGCGCACGCGTCGTCGTTGTTTCCGCAGCTCGCGCCGTTGGGCAGCTGGTTGACGCACTTGCCGCCGACGCACTGGAAGGTGCCGCTGCAGTCGCCGTTGTCGCTGCAGCTCGACTTGCACGCGCTGCCGCTCGCTTCGCAGGCAAAGCCATCGCACAGCGTCGGCGTCTTGGCGCAGCCGCCGGCGCCGTCGCACACGGGCGCCTCGAGCGAGCCCGCCGAGCAGCTCGCGCTGCCGCAGCTCTGTGTTTTGTCGGGGAAGCGGCACGCGCCGGCGCCGTCGCAGCGACCGGCGCAGGCGCTGTCGGATCCGGCGCAGTCGCCGCGCGGGTCGTCGCCGTTGCCAACGAGCTCGCAGGCGCCCGGATACTTGCCGTTGCAGGTGCGACAGGCGCCGTCGCAGCTCGAGCTGCAGCAGACGCCGTCGGCGCAGAAGCCGCTTTGGCACTGCGCACCGCTGGCGCAGGTGCCGCCGAGCGGGCGCTTGGCGTCGCCGGCGTCGACCGCGCCGCTGGCAGTCGTCGGGTGGCAGGTAAAGGTCTGGAGGTCGCAGGTTTGGTCGGAACGGCAGGGGATGGATTGGTCGCAGTAGTCTTCGTTGACTGCCGAGCAGCCGAGGGCGGTGACACACACCGCGATCACGATCAGGTTCTGTTTCATGGGTTGCTCCTCGCTGGCCCCTTGTCGCGGCGCGGGTGCGGCGAGTTGCTAGGAAATCCACTTCGAAGCGCTACAATGACGCCAGGTGAGCAAGCGCGACGACGACGAGCGGCAGACCAGGCCCTACAAGCCGGTGAGCCGGCAGCAGGACGGCACGCCGGGGCCGCGGCGGCGCACCAAAGTGCAGGTGCGGCCGGCCGACGACGCGTCGATCACACCGACGGCGCTGCGCCAGGGCACCTCGGACGAGGCGCCGCGCCGCGCGCGCATCAAGACCCGAACCGGCCGCCGGCCGCCGACCAGCCCGGTCGAGCGTCCCGCCGATCTGGATCACATCGCCGCCCTGGTTCGCCGCGGGCCGGTGCAGCTGGTCTACGAGCAGCGCCAGCAGGGGATCGCCTGGGTGCTCGACGACAAGCAGCGCTTGTACGTCTACGACGGCGAGAAGCTCGTCGATGACTACTGGGACACGCCCACGGCCAAAGCGCGTGACGAGCAGCTCGACGCGTTGCTCGCCGCGGGTGCGCGCGAGCCGGCGGCGCTGCGCCGCACGTTCTGGCGCACGGATCTGGATCTTTTTGTCGAGATCGAGCTGCTCGACCATCGCCGCGCGCGCGGACCCGGCGAGAGCCCGTGGCAGCTCTTGATCGCGCGCGGCCTGCGCGAAGGACCGCTGCACACCGAACGCGTCGGCTGCGCCGGCGTCGCCGAGGCGCGCAAAGCGCTCTCTCTGCTCGGCCGTGTCTATCAGGACTTCATCGAGGTCGAAAACAAGGTGCCGCTGCTGCGCAAGCAGCGCCGCGAGCAAGGCGGGCACGCGCAGCTGCCGCTGCTGCGCTGCTATCTGCGGCCGGCGCGCGGCGGCTCGCGCCAAGCCTGCGTGGCGGTCTCCGGCTGCCGGCTCTACAGCAGCAGCGAGCTGTCGAGCTACGCCGATCGCGTCGACGCGGCGGGCGTCATCGAGCTGCCCACGCCGGCACAGGCCGAGGCGGCGCTCGAGCGGTGGGTCGCCGATCACCGGCGCGAGCGTTACTTCCTCGAGACGCTGACCTACGACAGCTCGCGTTTTGTCGGGTGAGAGCCCACGTCGCCCTGGCCACCTGCCGGCGGCTCGGCGGGCTCGACGCTGACGACGCGATCTTGGCGCACGAGATCGAGCGCCGCGGTGGTCGCGTGGCTGCGCCTTCGTGGAACGACGCGGGCGTCGATTGGCTCGCCTACGACGCGGTGTTGGTGCGCTCGGCCTGGGACTACGTCGCCGACATCGCGGGCTATCGCGCCTGGCTCGACACGCTCGCCGAGATCGAGACGCGCGGCTGCGCGGTCTTCAACGCGCCGGCGCTGATGCGGCAGAACATCGACAAGCGTTACCTGCTCGCGCTCGAGGCGCGTGGCGTGCCGATCGTGCCGACGGCGCTGCTCGAGCAGGGCCAGTCGCTCGCCGAGCTCGTCGAGTCGCGCGGCTTCGGCGAGGTGGTGGTCAAGCCGGTGGTCTCGGCGGGGGCGCACGAGACGTTTCGCGCCAGCGCGCCGATCACGCGTCGCGACGAGCGCTTGGCGCACAAGGCCGCGGTGATCGACGGCGCAGCGCTGGTGCAGCCCTATCTCGACGAGATCGCGAGCGGCGGCGAGCTGTCGCTGATCTACATCGATGGGCGCGCCAGCCACGCGGTGCGCAAGCGCCCGGCAGCCGGCGACTTTCGCGTGCAAGAGCAGTTCGGCGGCGCCTGCGAGCCGCTGGCCTTCGACGCGACGCTGCGCGCGGCGGGCGAGCGCGCGCTGGCGGCGATCGATGGCGAGGTGCCGCTCTACGCGCGTGTCGATGGCGTCGTGCGCGACGGCGAGCTGTTGCTGATGGAGCTCGAGCTCACCGAGCCGTCGCTCTTCTTCGGACACGCGCCGGCGAGCGCGGGCCGCCTCGCCGACGCGCTGCTGGCGCGCATCAGCCGTAGAAGAGCAGCGCCGGCGTGAGCTCGTTGATCGCCGCCAGCTGCAGCACGAGCTGCAGCTCGGCGATGGTCTCGGTGAACATCTCGAGCTCGTCGCGATCGATCTCGACGCGCCCCTCGAGCCATTCGTCGAGCGACTCGCCGTCGTTTTGCGCGGCGTGCCAGGCGGCGTGGAAGCGCTCCACGCGCTGGCTGAAGGCGCCGGCGTCGAAGTCGACGAGCTGCTTTTCGAGCCGCTCGACGTCGAGCAGAAACAGCGAGCCCTCGTAGCTGTCGTCCTTGACCGCCCAGTGCGCCAGCGGTGCGATCTCGCGGTCATCGAAAGACTCGAGCATCGAGCCGTCGGGCACGCTGTAGGGCAGCACCTCGGTGAGCGCCGCCAGCACGCCCGCGCCCTCGATATCCTCGAGGCCGTCGGCGACGGCGCGCTCGCTGACCTCGCTGCCGCGCATGCACAGCAGCGGAAAGAAGCACTCGTCGTAGTAGGAGAGGTCGTCGCCGATGACGTAGGCCACGGCGGTGGCCATCGAGAGCACCTCGTAGAGCGTGGCGTCATCGTGGTCGAGCTCGGAGACGATGGCGTCGGCGGGCGCCTTGGCGAGCTTGGGCAGCACCTCGTCGTGCAGCGCGTGCGCCAGCGGGCCGAGCACGCGCCGCGCCATCGGGCGGATCAGCTCGAGGAAGCTTCGCACCTCGGAGACCGGCAGCGCCCATAGCTCGTCGGCGCGCTCTCGGTCGAGCAGCACCAGCGCGAGCTGGTCCTCGTCGGGCTCTTCGTCGTCGTCGTCGTCGTCGTCCTCGTCGTCGTAGTCGACGTGGTCATCGATGCGATCGAGCTGCTCGGCGAGCTCGTCGGTCTCGTCGGTCTCGTCGTCGTCGTCGTCGTCGGGGTTGTCGAGCCGCGTGTGAAAGTGAAAGAGCTCCGGCCAGCGCGGCGCGCCGACGGGCAGCGCGAGCAGCCGCCCGCGCACCAGCACGCCCGTGCCGGGGCCGGCGATGTCCGAGTAGTCGGGCGCCACCGTGCCCTCGGGTGGCTCGGCGGGGTTGCCATCCTCGTCGACGATCTCGATCTCGGGCCCCTCGATGGCGGCCGCCTGCGCGAGCACCGACCACTCGAGGTCGTGCTCGGCGAGCGTCTCGGCGACCTCGTTGGCGGGGCCATGGCCGGCGCGAAGCTCTTTGCCGTCTTCGCACAGCTCGTAGCTCGTCGCGTCGCCGTCGCTGGTGACGCGCAGCGCGAAGCGGCCGCCGACCGACAGCTCGCGTGTCAGCTCGCCGGTGAGCGCCGGCTGGCCGCTCTCGAGATCGAAGAGATCGACGCGCAGCGTGTTCTGCCCGCGCAGCACGAGCTCCGATGGATTGACGCGCAGCCAGATCAAATCGAGCATCACCCGCCCGAGGCTCTCGAAGACGGGGGTCGGGTCGGCGCTGTCGTCGGTGGTGACGAAGAAGGCGTGAATCAGTTGGGGCTGGTCGGCCATACGGTGGTGGATTCGGCGCTAGAGGTTGGTGAAAGAGAGCGACGCCTTGCAGGCGCCGCAGCGCGGCAGGCGCGTGCGCACCTTGGTCAGGCTGGTGCGGTTCTTGGCGCTGCACTTGGGACACACGATCAGCACGTAGCGCTCGGCGTCGGCGGCAGGGGCTGCGTCCGCGGCGGCGCCGGCGCCAGCTTTGGCGTCTGCGGCCGAGGCGGCAGCCGGCGCGTCGTCGCCGAGCTTGGACTTGAGGTCGGCCAGGTCGTCGTCGGAGCTGCTGGTGGCGGCGCCGCCGCCTGCGCTGGCGTTGGCGCCGCGGCCCGTCGCGCCGCTGGCGCGTGGGCGCGGTGGCTCGCCGCGACGCATGCGCTCGAGCTCTTCCTGTTGCTCGAGCTCGCGGAAGCGGGATTCCATCTCGGCTTTGCGGCCGTCGCCAAGGATGTCGTCGAGATCGTCGGTCATATCGACCACAGACTACGACACGTCAGCTTGCTCAGTCGACGACGCGTGAGCTACGATCCCTTTCTCGCCCCGCTGCGACGAAAAGCGTATGATTATTAAGGTGATGCTTGGCGGATAAGTTCGGCAGATACGAGCTTCTCGACCGCATAGGCGGCGGCGGGATGGCCGAGGTCTACCGGGCGCGCTCGTCGGGGGCCGCGGGCTTCGAGAAGATCGTCGCGATCAAGCGCGTGCTGCCGCACATCGCGAGCGATCAGGAGTTCACCTCCATGTTCGTCGAGGAGGCGCGCATCTGCGCCAACCTCACGCACGCCAACATCGCGCAGGTCTTCGAGTTCGGCCGAATCGACGGCGCCTACTTCATCGCCATGGAGTACGTGCACGGCAAGGACCTGCGCGAGATCCAAGAGCAGTTCAAGGGCAAGCACGTGCCGCTGCCCTTCGCGATCCACGTCGTCACCCATGTCTGCAGCGCGCTCGAGTACGCGCACAGCCGGCAAGACAGCGCCGGCAACCGGCTCAAGATCGTCCACTGCGATGTCAGCCCGCACAACGTGCTGATCAGCTTCGAGGGCGCGGTGAAGCTGATCGACTTCGGCATCGCGCGCGCGACGACGCTGGCCAAGCCGCGCGACGCATCCAACCTCGAAGGCAAGTACGCCTATATGTCGCCCGAGCAGGTGGCGGGCGAGCAGCTCGACGCGCGCTCGGATGTCTTCTCCGCGGGCACGATCCTCTACGAATGCATCACCGGGCGGCGGCTCTTCGACGGCCCCAACGAGCCGGCGATTATCGAGGCCGTGCGGCGCGCCGAGGTGCCGCCGCCGTCGTCGATCAACCGCGGTGTGCCGCGCAAGCTCGACGAGATCGTGCTCAAGGCACTGGCGCGCGACCGCGACGAGCGCTTCCAGCGCGCCGAAGACCTGCAATCGGAGCTGGAGCGCTTCGCGCAGGCGTCGCGTCTGATGTTCTCGAGCAAGCAGCTCTCGCGGTGGATGAAGACCACCTTCGCCAGCGAGCTTTCGCACGGCGCCGGGGCGTCGAGCGGCGCCGGCGTGTCGATGGGGCAGGCCATC
>JAGQIK010000439.1 GCA_020431405.1 Myxococcales bacterium | reverse complement strand
GGCGACTCGGCACGCGCTGCGGCCGGGCCGACGCCGACGAGCGTCGCGCTGCGCGAGCGGTGCGCGGCCGCCGCGAACGAGGCCGCGAGCTCGGCGGCGCTGTCGAAGCGCTGGCCGGGATCGCGCGTCAGGCAGCGATCCACGGCTCGCGCGATGTCGGCATCGATCTGTGGGCAGCGCTGCGCGAGCGGGATCGGATCGCGCATCAGCGGCATCATGAATACCGCCAGCGCGCGCGCGGTCTCGGGCACGTCGAAGGGCATCTCGCCGCTGAGCATCCTGTAGACCACGACGCCCAGCGCATAGATGTCGGCGCGATGGTCGCAGCGGCCGTCATTGGCGACTTGCTCGGGGGCGGCAAAAAGCGGCGTGCCGAGGCCGCCTACGGTCAGCTGGTGCTGCGTGTTGACCTGCCGCGCCAGGCCGAAGTCGAGCAGCTTGAGTGAAAGCGGCAGGCCGTCGCATACGAAGACGTTTCCTGGCTTGATGTCGCGGTGCACGATGCCGCGCGCGTGCACCGCTGTCAGCCCGGCGCAGATCTGCTCGACGTACGGCAGCGCGTCGGTGGCCGCCATCCGGCGATGAAGCTGCATGTGCACCCCGAGGTCGTGACCCTCGAGATGCTCCATCGCGTAGTACAGCGCGTCACGGTGCTCGCCGACCTCGAGCAGCTTGACCACGTGCGGGTCGTCGATGGCAGCTAGCGCGCGCGCCTCGCGCTCGAAGCGCAGCTTGGTCTCTTCATCAGCGATTCCCACCACCTTGATGGCGGCGCGCTCGCCGCTGCGCTCGTGCTGTGCACCGTAGACGACGCCCATCGCGCCGCTACCGAGAAGCGACGTCAGCCGATAGCTGCCGAGGACCGAACCGATCTGGAGCATGGTCAGATGCGATCCTACCGTCTTCAGCTCTGCGGTGACGTTCGCTCTTCGAGCTCCTTGCTGGCGAGGTCCCAGAGCTTCGCGATCTCGGCGTTGTCGATCTCGGCGCTCTCGCGCGCCGGCGCCAGCGTCTCGAGCACCATGCGCAGGTAGCGCAGCTCGGCGTTTCGCTCGCTCGCGATGATGTACTGGTTCCAACAGCAGATCGCGAGGTCGAGGCGCAGGTCGAGCCGGTATGGCTCGCCGGCGAGCAGCGCACGCGCGACGTCGAGCTCCTCGTCGTGGTAGCGCTTGGCCTCGTGGATGGCGCCCGCGTTGCGGGCCAGGTTTCCCGCGTTGCCGAGCGCGATGGAGAGGCTGCGCTGCAGGTCGGTGCGCTCGGGCTGCGCCGCCAGCAACGCACGCACCGTGTCGAGCGCCTCGTCGAAATAGGCACGCGCTTCGTCGAGGCGCGTCTGCTCCATCGCTAGTTGTCCGAGCGTGCTCAGTCCCTTGGCCAGCTCGTCGCGCAGGTCGGCCCGGTCAGGCTCGGCCTCGCAGAGCGCGCGCATGATCTCCAGCATCTCGACGAGGTACTCGCGGGCAGCGTCGAGATCGCCGCAGGCACGAAGCACGTGGCCGACGTTGTGCAGCGAGGTCGCCAGCTCGCCACGCAGATCGGTGCGCTGACCCTCGATCGCGACCAGCTCGCGCAGCAGCTGCAGCCCTTTCTCGAAGTAGTGTCGAGCCTGTGGCCAGTGAGCGGCGTCGGTCGCGCTGAGCGCCAGGTTGTTGTACGCGGTAGACAGGTCGCTCTTCAGGTCGGTGCGCTGCGGCTCGACGTGCGTCAGCCAAGTGGTCACCAGCGCCGCCTCTTCGAAGCGCTGGCGCGCGCGCTCGGAGTAGCCGGCGCTGCGCTCGAGGTCGCCGAGGTTGTTGAGCGAGACGGTGAGCTGGCGTGCGACGTCGATGCGCGCCGGCGAGCTCGCCAGCACGCGGCGTAGCCGCTGCAGCGCCTCTTCGTGGCAGGCGCGCGCCTCGCTGTCGCGGCCTATGGCGTTGGCCAGCGCGGCGAGCCGCGAGAGCGACACCGACAGGTCGTGCTGCAGGTCGCCGCGGTGCGGCTCCGCATCGGCCAGGCGGCGCATCAGCGTCATCGACTCTTCGTAGCAGTTCTGCGCCTGCTGGATGCGACCCACCGCGAAGGCTACGCGGCCAGCACACTCGAGCGCGAACGCCAGCTCGCGTGGAAGGTCGGAGCGATGCGGCTGCGAGTCGACCAGCGCGCGCATGACCTGCAGCGCCTCGCCGAAGCAGCCCTCGGCCTGCTTCATGCGGCCGTCCCACTCCGCGAGGCGGCCGACGCTGTTGAGCGCGACCGTCAACGCCACGCGCAGGTCGGCGCGCTCGGGCTCGGCCTCGACGAGCGCGCGCGACAGCTCGAGGTGCTCTTCGGCCCACAGCCAGGCACGCTCGCGGTCGCCCGTGTCTCGCGCCACTTCGACCGCCGCGCCGAGCGCTGCCGCCAGCAGCATGCGAAAGTCTGCGCTCTCGGGTTGCGCTTCGAGCAGCGTGCGCAGCTCGACGATGGCCTCGTCGGCGAAGCGCTGGGCGCCCTCGCTGTCACCAGTGTTGTTCGACAGCTTGCACAGGTCGGTGAGCACCACAGAGAGATCGCGCCGCAGCACCTGACGCTGAGGCTCGGCCGCGATCAGTCGGCGCACCAGCGCTTCGAGCTCGGTGTTGATGTCGAGCGCGCGCCGCGCGTCGCCGAGCATGAGCGCTGCTCGCGCCATGTCGTTGAGCGCGGTGCACAGCGCGCGCTGCAGCCCGTGGTGCTGTGGCTCGAGTGCGAGTCGAGCACGCGCCAGCCGCAGGCAGCGCTCGTTGATGTCGAGTGCGGCGGCGCTGCAACCGATGGACTCTAGCCAGCGGCTCGCAGCCGAGCCCGCGACGAGCAGGCGATGGCCCGCGTCCGCGCCGCGCCCGCCCGCCTCGAAGAGGGAATCGAGCATCGCGGCCGCTCGCGAAGTGTGCGCTGCGTGCGCGTCTGCCTGCTCGACGTTGCACAGCGCGGTCTGCAGCAGGTGCGTGCGAGCGCCCTCGTCCTCGAGCTCGAGCAGCGCGGCGATGGCGTCGCCGTCGCCGCTGCTGGCGAGGCGCGCCGAGACAACCGCGAGGGCGCCGAGGAGCTCACTGAAGTCGTTCGCCGCCGCGTCGCGGGCCCAGCTCAGCAGCTGTGCACCATCGGGGAGGGTGCGTGGCGCCACGCGGCACGCCAGCTCGCGCAACAACACCTGGCGGCAGAGCGCCTCGTGCGCGAACTGATAGCCGCGCGCGCCGGCGCCGTCGCCCGCGGGACGCACCAGCACGCCGGCGGCGACGAGCTCCTCGATGGGGTCGAGCTTGCACGCGCGCTGCAGGCTGCTCGCGCCTCGCTCGCGCGCCCAGCTCGCGCGCAGACGCTCGGCGGCGTCGAGCGGTACGAGCGGCGAGCGACGCTCGAGCATCAGCTTCCCGATGGCGGCCAGCGTTTCGCGCACACCGTCGATCTCGCTGCAGAGCACCTCGAGGTGCGCGTCGAATAGCGCGAGGGGGTCGGTCAGCTCGGTGAGCGTCTCGCGCGCGCGGTAGGTGGCGTGGAAGAGATGAAGGTGCAGCGGCGTGAGCAGCAGCTGCCGCACGTCGGGGGTCAGCTGCTCGTAGGCGATCTTGGCCGCTTGCTCGGGCAGCGCCTGTTGGCGTCGCACGTAGGCGAGCCGACCTTCGTCGACGTCAAACGGCCGTATCGGCAGGTACGGCGTCGCCTCGCCGTGCGCGTCGTCGAAGTGCTGCCAGGCGGCGGGATCACCGAGCGGCGCATCGCCGCGCTGCTGCAGCGCGTGGTAGGCAGCGGCGCGCAGCGAGACGACCAGGCGCAGCCAGGGGTAGCGTTGGGCCAGGGCCGCGATGTCGGCCACGGCAGCGGCGATATCGGCGAATCGGTCGGCCTCGTCGAGACCATCGAGCAGCAGCCACACGCGGCGGTCGCGCTGGCTGTCGGTCTTCATCGCGCTGTCGAGGTGCGCGAGGAAGTCGGCGACGTCGGCAAAGTCGCTGGGGCGCACGCCGGCTTGCTCGAGCAGCGCGTCGCGCAGCAGGCGGCCGCCATCGTCGCCGGCCGCGCCGGCGTAGGCCTGCCCGCCGCATAGGAAGAGCACCACGTCGCGATCGATGCGGCCGTCGAGCAGCTGCATCGCGCTGTCCGCTTGCTCGCGGCGGTCGGTGACGAGTCGCTCGACGAGATGGCAGACGAGCGACGTCTTGCCGACGCCATCTTCGCCGAGCACCAACACCGCGGCTGCCGAACGATCGACGGCGCGGGCGAGCGCGTCATCGACGCCACGCGCGGCGCCCTCGCGCGCGAGACGCTCCACGTAGCACTGGGGCAGGTACTCGCTGCCGCGGCGCGCGTCGACGCTTAGCCGGGCGTTGATCTGCGACCAGGTCGCGACGGTCCAGGGCAGGCTCTGGCGGCGCTCGAGGCCGAGGCCGGCGTTCTTGCGGGCGAGCGCTTCGAAGAACGGCTGCGCCAGGTCGGGGCGTTCGATGCTGCGCCGCACGCCGAGCAGCACGAGCCGTCGCTTGGTCGCGTCGTCGAGCAGCGCCAGCGGCTCGTCGTCGTCGCTGACCGCCAGCGGGGAGAGCGACGCGTGACCTGCGCTGCCGAGCGCGACGACATCGCCCGGCGCGAGGTCGTCCGCGGTCGCCGGCAGCTGCAGCGGCCGTCGCTCGTGCTGCCTGTCGAGCCGTGCGCCGTGCAGCTGCAGCGCCGACCAGCCAGCGCCGCTGACGGCGTCGGCGAGCTCGACACAGCGCACCACGCGCAGCGCGCCCGCCGGGAACATCTGCTCGCAGCTGCGCTGCAGCAGCGGTAGAAAGCGCGCCAGCTGCGCGCGGGTGCGTGCTTGGTCGATGGTGCGCGTGGCGGCGCGATGCGCGGTGTCATTGCGCAGCCGCCAGAGCGCGTCGTTGAGCGTGCGCGCTTGGCGCTGATCCTGGACGCCGCCGAGGCCGGCGAGCAGCGTCTCGCTGGCGCTGTCGCCGCCGCGCCGCACGCTGGCGACCTTCTGCCAGCCGCGCACCAGCTCGGGGAATGCCGTGGGGCGCTCGGCGCGCTCGCCCTCGGCGCCCGCACCGCTCCAGAACTTGCAGAGCGCGTGGGTTAGAGACGTCCACTCGCCCCAGTGCGGTACGCGCAGACCGCCGATGCGATCCTGCACCGAACGCGAGCTGGCGTCGCAGCGCAGATAGTCGGCGAGCAGAACCAGCGAGACCAACCGCATGGCCTGATAGGCGGCAAAGATAACGTTGTGCAGGCGGTCGGCCGGCGAGAGCTCGTCGTCGACGGCGTGCGCCAGCGGATAGGCGACGACCCAAGGCAAGCTGTCGAGCAGCGCGCTCGCGGCCTCGGGCGCCGGCGTGGCCGATGTTGCCGAGGACGAGACCAGCGCGGCACCGCACAGCGGACAGCGGTGTGAAAGCTGCGCCGCCGCTGCCGACGGCAGCTTGGCCGCGCCCATCGCGCAGGGCTCGTGCGAACAGTGAAACATGTCGGCGCGGTCAGGCACGGGCCTCCAAGGCTACACGCCGTCGGCCGCGAGCCCAGCCGAGTGCGGCACCAGAAAAGACATCGGAGAACAATCATCGGGCAACACGATAGTTGCCAACAGTCATTCCGATTTCGCTACACTGTAGGCGATGTACGTCTCCCTGCCCTGGTACGACCTGCACGAGCTGACCTCGGCTACCGATACCCTGTGGCGACGAATCGCAGGCGCGCTGCGCGCGGCGGGCGTGCGCGACGTCCCCAGCGAGCTCGATCGGCGCACGCCCTACGAGCAGCAGTGGCGCTCGGGCGAGCTGCTCTTCGGCCAGGCCTGCGGCTACGACGTCGCGGTCGCCTACGCCGACGCGTTGCAGGTGGTGGCGACGCCCTGTTATCGCCTCGAGGGCTGTCTCGGCGCGACTTACCGCAGCCTCGTCGTCGTGCGCGATGACGACCCGGCGCGCACGCTGGCCGATCTTCGGCGACGGCGCTGCGCGGTCAACACGCCCACGTCGCACTCCGGGCGCAACGTGCTGCACGCGATGGTGGCGCCGCTTTCATCCGGGCGGCAGTTCTTCGCCGACGTGGTGGTCAGCGGCGGCCACGAGGCCAGCCTGGCGCTGCTGCGTCACGGCGTGGTCGACGTGGCCGCGGTCGACTGCGTGACCTACGCGCTGCTCGCCCGCGTGCGGCCGGCAGCGCTCGGCGGCACGCGCGTGCTGGCCAAGACGCCTCGCGCGCCGGCGCCGCCCTATGTCACGAGCACGCGCACCGACCGGCATACCCTCGCCGCTCTGCGCGCCGCGCTCGCCGAAGCGCTCGCCGACGTGCGCGTGGCGGGCGCCTTGCACATCGCGGGTTTGCGCTGGCTCGCGCGCGCTGACTACCGCCCCATCGTCGAGCTCGAACGCCAGGCCGAGTCGCTCGGTGCGCACGAGCTGCGCGCCTGCGCCTGCGCGTCGTAGCGCCCTTCCTC
Source organism: Myxococcales bacterium (assembly GCA_020431405.1). Classification (GTDB taxonomy): domain Bacteria; phylum Myxococcota_A; class Polyangia; genus JAGQIK01. Next base: position 14,644 of record JAGQIK010000439.1, on the reverse strand, counting down.
CCCGAGACCCATCCCGCGCCCCCTTGACTTGGCTGCCGGCGCCGCTATCACTATGTAAGTAAGCACTTGCTTACTTAATTTGCGGCCCCGCCGCGGAGAGGTGTCACATGACACGTACTAAGTCTCTGGTGCTCGCTAGCGTTGTTTTCCTTTTCGCTGCTGCCGGCTGCGACGGTGAAGAGCCCATCGCTGGCAGCGACTCGGACCAGCAAGCGGCCGTCGCGGATGGCGCCGGCCTGGTGGACGGCAGCGCCGCCGACGGCGCCGCGGCGACGCCGGGTAACTGCGTGGGGTCGCCAGCCGAGGACCTCTGCTTCCTGCGAGAGGAAGAGAAGCTGGCACGCGACGTCTACATCGAGCTCTACAAACGCTGGGGCATTCCCGTCTTCGACAACATCTCGGCCTCCGAGCAGACACACACCGATGCCGTGCGAGACTTGCTCGCGGCGCGCGGCATTACCGATCCCGTCACCGACGATACGGTCGGCGTCTTGCGCGACGCCAAGCTCGCCGCGCTCTACGCGCAGCTGGTGGGCAGCGGTCAGGCGTCGCAGGACGCCGCGTTGACCGTTGGCGCGACCATCGAGGACCTCGACATCCACGACATCAACGAGATGCGCAGCCGCAGCAGCGACCCTGCTGTGCTCGCCGTCTACGACTCGCTGCGCTGCGGCTCGCGCAACCACCTGCGCGCCTTCGTCTCGCAGCTCGCCTCGCGCGGCGTCACCTACAACGCCCAGTACATCTCGGCGCAGGAGCTCGCGGCGATCGTCAGCTCGTCGCGCGAGACGTGTGGCCGCTGAGCAGCGCCATCAACGTCTCGCGGACCGCCTTGGCCTCCGCGCCGCGCTCGGCACCGCGCTTGTGAGATAACGCCAGCGATCGGATGGTCCCGATGACGATCGGGCTCAGGGCGGCCGCGGGCAGGTCGCTGCGCACGCTGCCCTCGGCTTGCGCCTGCTCGAGGCACGTGCGCACGAAGCGCCGCGTCTTGCGCACGCAGGCGCCCAGCCGCCGCGAGCTCTCTTGCGGGAGCGCCAGCAGAAACTGCTCGGAGAGCACCAGTCGCAGGATGCCGAGCTGCTTGCCTACGGCCGTCGAGCGGGCCTCGACGAAGCGTTCGAGGCGCTCGGCGGGGGCCAGCTGCTCGGCAGGATAGGTCGCCTCGACCACCTGCTCGACGCGATCGACGAGGGCATCGAGCAAGGCGTCGAGCGACGCGAAGTGACGAAAGATCGCTCCGCTGGTCAGACCAACCTCGGCAGCCAGCGCGCGCGTGGTCAGCGCGGCGATGCCTTTGGTCGCGATGATATGCAGCGCCGCGTCGGTCAGCTCCGCCTGACGGACCTCGGACGCTCGTCGACGTTGCGCCATGCGATCAACAGTAAGCGCTTGCTCACCTCGAACGCGAGCAGTTCCGGCGGGGGACACGCCGAGGCCCGCGCTGGTAACCGGCTGCAGTTGGCCGTCGCTGCTGCTGCTCGTGCTGCTGTGTTTGGCGCGACGCAGGCGCATCGCTCCACGGGCGTAGCGCCCCTGCCACATGGCCGAGCGCTCGCCGCGTGTGCGACAATCGTCGCCAGACGCCAACGCGAGGAGGTAGCCGCGTGCGCATGCAGCCACACGACATGGCCAAGTATCATGCCTTCACGCACTACGTGCGAGTCGACATGCCTGCGGTCGGCAGCAACGGCAAGATCATGGAGGCGATCCAGTACGCGTCGTACTACTCGCTGAGCGACGCCAAGCTGCGCGAAGCGCTGCAGTGGGGCTCGGGTCCTTTGATCAAGGTCGTGCCCAAGCAGCGCGGCCTCGAGTACGGCTCGCATCCGAAGTGGTCGGACATCCTCGAGGTCGGACAGTGGATGGTCGAGGACTTCGAGCGCGGGCGCGGCGCGATCATCTACTGCGGCGTCTACGAGATCGGCGTGACGCTGCTGCACGAGCTGACGCACTGGGCTGATGAAGGTGATGGCAGCCGCGAGGCCGACAAGTACGGCGGAGAGATCGGCTGGTTCTTCGAGCGGCGCGCCTATCAGAACGAAAAGTAGGCCCGTTCTTTTTTTGTCGAGCTGCCGCGCGTGATGGTCCTCGAGGCGCGGCGCCGCCGACGCCTCGCCCACTACGAGCTCGAGGTCCAGCCGGGCAAGCGACAAGAGGTCAAAGCGCTGCGCGCCGAGCTCGCGGCGGCTAAGGCTTCTTCACGCCGAGCGTCACGTAAGGGTCGATGACCTCCGGTGTGCCCGTGGCGAGGTAGGTCTCGAGCCAGTGCGAGAGCTGGGCGCGCGCTTCGGGTGAGCCAGTGAGGTTGGTGTGCGTGGCGGTCTCGCTGCCGTTGACGATGTCGTACTGGAAGTAGGCGGCGGTCTTGCCCTCGCGGCCGTTGGCGGAGAGCGGCGCTTTGGCGGTCACCTCGAGGCCGGGCACGGCGTGCAGCACCGGCGGCACCTGCGGTACGCCGGCGGCGCGGGCGAGCGCTTCGTTGGGCAGGTTGGGCACAAACTTGTCGTTCTCGACCATCGGGTAGAGCACGTGCTTGAGCGTCGTCGCGCCGGGCGCGCCCCACGGCGTGCGCTGGATACCGCTCGCGAAGTTGCCCGGATCGCCGCGCTCGAACAGCGTCTGCAGCAGCGGGAAGAACGAGCGCACGTCGGCGTCGCTGGTGCCGGCCGGCTTGAGGCCAAGGATGAACGTGCCGAAGAGGCCCGACTCGAGCAGGATGTTGGTCAGGCCGGCGCCGCCGGCGGTGAGGATGCCCATCGGGCAGCGCGCGTCGATGGCGAGCAGGCCGCTGCCGAGGATGCCGCCGAGGCTGTGGCCAGCGACGATGATCTCGCTGGCCATGATCTCGGGCGTGCCGTCGGGCTGCGTCGCGGGCAGCAGGTCGAGGCCGCCGACGCGCGTGACGAGCCGCGAGAGCTGCAGCAGCTCGGCGTAGGCCTGGCGAAAGTTGTCGCGCGCCTTGAACATGGCGAAGCTCTTGGTGGCGATGTCGACGGCAAAGAAGTCGAGCACGGCGAGCAGCGGGACCTTGGCGCGCTCGCCGTGGTGCGGCGCGTCGATGGCGATGGCCGCGACGCCCTTGGCGGCGAACAGCTCGGCGAAGCTGCCGACGTTGCGGTCACCGTTGAGGCCGTGGATCAAGATCGCGATCGGGTAGGGCGGTGCGGCGACGCTGGTCGCGGGGATGTAGAGCTCGAAGCCGAGGTCGTTGAAGCCGGCGCGGCGCGGCTTGCCAGCGCTGTCGAAGGAGATGCGTCCACTGGTCGGGTCGCGGTAGTCGATGCTCTTGAAGCGGCCGCTGAGGTGATGGCCCACCGAGGTGCTCGACGGTCCGTTATCGACGACGTTGCTGATGGTGAAGCCGGTGCTCTGCGCGTACGCGTCGACGTCCTCGATGATCGCGGCCATGGGCTCGCGGATGCTCTGCGTGGTGAAGATCGTGAGCGCGGCCAGCTCGTCTGGCTTGGCGATGAAGCCGGCGTCGACGAGCGCCTTCTTGGCGCGCGGCACGTCGGGAGCGAGGCGCTTGTAGCCATCGAGCGTTAGCTCGGCGGTGTCTTCGTCGATCACGCGGCGCATCAACGGCGAAGGCGCCAGGCAGCCGTTGGCGGCGCCGACAGCGCTGGCGCGGATCATCGCCGCGTAGGTTGTCTTGGCGCGCAGTGGCACGAGCGGCTGCGCGATCAGCACGCGGTTGGGCAGCGGCTTCTTGGTGTCCTCGACGGTCTCGAGCAGCAGCGGGACCGCCTCGCCGCTGGCGAGCTCGACCAGCACGATCGGCGACGACGCTTTGGTCGTCGCATCGGGCGCCACGGCGAACCGCTCGCCAACAGGCCCGGAGAAGCGAAACACGATGCCGGCCATGGTGCCGAAGCCGTCGAGCTCGCCTAGCTGGTCGCGCAGCTCGGGATAGAGGCTGAACGCGGCGTCGTCGGCAGGGTGGTTGCCGGCGACGATATCGATGCGCAGGCCGGTGCGCGTCGTGGCGTCGGCCTTGGTCCAGAAGTTACTGGGGAACGGCGTGACGGTGGGCGCCTGCAGCGGGTCGAAGATCACCTCGGCGCACGCCGCCGCCGAGGCGTCGGCATCGCCAGCCGGGCCGCCGTCGGACGGCGTTCTCGAGCTGGCGCTGCACGCGCTCGTCGCGTGCGCGAGGCCAAGCAGCAGGGCGAGAGCGATAGCGATACGCCGCGCGCGCTTCATCCGCCGAGCGTATCACCGGCGCGCCGCGCCGAGTGCTATGGTCCGCGCTCGTTTCATCCGCAGCGAAGGAGAGGGCACCATGGCTCTGAGCGATCAAGTTCCTACCAGCTCGCCCTACGGCGCGAAAACCGACGGCGCCGACGTCATCGCCGACCTCGACCTCAGCGGCAAGACCGCGGTCGTCACCGGCGGCTATAGCGGTCTCGGGCTCGAGACGGTGCGCGCGCTGGCTGCCAAGGGCGCGCGCGTGATCGTGCCGGTGCGCTCGCCGAAGACGGCGGCCGAGAACCTCGCCGGCATCGACGGCGACGTGACGACGGAGGCGATGGACCTCGCCGACCTGGGGTCGGTGCGCAGCTTCGCCGAGACCGTCCAGAGCAGCGTCGAGCGGCTCGACATGCTGATCAACAACGCGGGCATCATGGCCTGCCCCGAGGCGCGCGTCGGTCCTGGCTGGGAGTCGCAGTTTGGCGTCAACCACATGGGCCACTTCGCGCTGACCAAGGCGTTGATGCCGCTGCTGCTAAAGAGCGCTGGCACCCGCGTGGTGGCGCTCAGCTCCACCGGTCACAAGATCAGCGACATCCGCTGGGACGACATCCAGTTCGAGCGCAGCGAGTACAACAAGTGGAAGGCCTACGGTCAGGCCAAGACCGCTAACGCGCTCTTCGCCAATGCGCTGTCGCGCCGGCTGCGCGAATCGGGCGGGCTCGCCTTCTCGGTGCACCCGGGCGGCATCTTCACGCCGCTGCAGCGGCACCTGCCCAAAGAAGAGATGGTCGCTCTCGGGTGGATCGACGAGAGCGGCGAGCCCAGCGAGCTCGCCAAGCAAGGCTTCAAGACCCCCGAGCAGGGCTGCTCGACGACGCTGTGGGCGGCGACCTCGGCGCTGCTCGAAGGCAAGCCCGGTGTCTACTGCGAGAACTGCAACATCGCCGCGCCGACGGAGCCGGATTCGCCCACCTCGCGCTACGTCGGAGTCGACGCGCACGTCTGCAACGACGAGTCCGCCGAGCGGCTGTGGAAGATCAGCGAGGAGCTGCTGGCGGCGGCGTAGTGGCCAATCGCACCGTGCAGTGAAATCACGTGTAAGCAGGCGCGCGGCCAGGTCCTGGCACACTGGAGGGCGTGTCGTGTAGATGGTCGAGGCCCGCGCTGCTGTTGCTGTTGTTCGCCCCGGCGCTAGTGGCTGGCGTCGGCTGCAGCGCTGATAGCGGCTCTGCGAACGACGACGGCGCCACGCGCGACGCGCCGATCGATGTCGTGCCGGCGCGCGACACGACTCGAGACGGCGCTCCCGCTGTGGAACGCTCGCCCTCGACCGACACGACAAACGACGCCGCGGCGCGCGACGTGACGCGTGATGGCCCCGCGGCGGACGCGACGACCGACGGCCCGCCGCCGCCGCCCGCCGACGCGACCGTGGACGCCGACGCGACCGTCGACACGGCGCCGCCGCCCGACGCGACGGTGGACTCGCCGCCGCCTCCGCCGATCAAGGCATATCGCCTCAACGACCTGACCCTCGCCGACCCGCACGTCTACTACAACAACTGCTCGACGGACCTGACGTGGATCTTCAACTCCAACATGAGCGGGGCGATCCTCAACGACCGCGACAACGATGGCCTGCTCGACTTCAGCTACGTGCTGGTGATTCGCCCCTTCTCGCTGGCGATCGGCCAGCAGGGTGATGTCGAGATCGCGCGCGCCGATTGTGTCAGCCAGTCGAAGTGCACGCGCACGCTCAGCTCGCAGCCGGCGCTGAGCAAGGCGCCGGTCACCAACTACAGCGGCATGACCTGTTTGACAACCACCGTGGGCGGCACCAACGTCGCCAGCCACCCTGTGATCGAGCCGCCAGGGTTCTGCTTCGTCTCGCAGCCGCGCGACCTGCAGCTGACGGTCAACAAGGTGCCGATCAAGCTGCGCGACGCGCAGATCGCCGCACACTACGGGCCGAAGGGCGACGTGCTCTACGATGGGTTGCTGCGTGGCTTCCTCACGCAGGCCGACGCGGCCAACACCGTGTTGCCGCCGGACTTCCCGATCTCGCTCCTCCGTGGCCGCACCCTCGAGTCGATCTTGTGCGCGACGGGCGCCAACAGCGACGCCGACGTGCACTCGACCTACGGCGCCGGCTGGTGGATGTTCTTCAACTTCATCGGCGGAAAGCTCTCCTATACCGAGATCTAGTAGACTCGCCTTGATGGCGGGCAAGGCTGGAGCTCGAAGGGAGACTTGATGCGACGACGCCTCTCGTGCCGAAGCACCCTCGTGTGTCTCGCGCTGTGCATCACAGCGCCGGCCTGCAGCGACTCTAGTCAGCCAGCCTCCGACGCTGCACGCGCCGACGCCGCGCGCGACGGCGGCGGCCCCGGAAGCGACGGACCGCGCAGCGAGAGCGCGCCCCCGCCCAGCGACGGCATGCCCGGACGCGAGGGCGGCGGCGGCGGCGATAGCTCGACGCCTCCCGGCGCGAAGAGCTTCTCGTGGTCGCCCGTCGACAGCGCCGGCTGGTCGCAGTACGCGCCGCACGCCACCACGCGCACGATCTACGTCAGCTCGTCGAGCGGCAACGACAACAACGACGGCTCGTCGGAAAGCAAGGCGGTCAAGACCATCGCGCGCGCGCTGGCGCTGCTCAAGACGAGCTCGCAGGACGGCACCGTGCGCAAGCCGGACTGGGTGCTGTTCAAGGCGGGCGACACGTGGACCGAAGACTTTCGCTTCCGCGCCAACACGGTCAAAGGCGGCATCTCGATCCAACACCCGCTGGTGCTCAGCAGCTACGGTCAAGGACCGCGCCCGCGCTTCATCTGGCCCGACGCCAACAGCCCGCTCTTCTCGTACGGCTGGCACGGCTCGGGCTATCCGACGGCAGCGGCAGACGTCGCCGCCTACTGGGCGGTGATCGGCCTCGAGTTCTACAACCCGCACAAAGATCCCGCCGCGAGCGAGTTCGAGCCAACGCGCCGCTATGCCGGCGGCAACCCGCCCACCGTGATGTTTCAACGCGAGGCGCATCACATCCTCTTCGAGGACTGCGCCTTCCGATTCGTGCAGCTCGTATTTCAAGCGGGCGGCGGCGCCAAGGCGGCCGATCACGTCGCCGTTCGTCGCAGCCTGTTTCTCGACAACTACGGCTACCACAACCACTACCCGGGCAGCACCGAGTTCGACCACGCGCAGGGCATCTACGCGTCAGCGGTGGACAATCTGCTGCTCGAAGAGAACTTTCTCGACCACAACGGCTGGCTCTCCGGCGACGTCAACGGCACCTACCCGACGACGGTGCCGACCATCTACAACCACAACGTCTATCTGCAGAAGGACACGACCAACGTCCTGTGCCACGCCAACGTCAGCGTGCGCGCCTCCTCCGACGGCATCAAGGCGCGCGGCGGCGGCGTGCTCGTCAACAACCTGATCCTCAACAGCGGCATCGCGCTCAACATCAACGGCCAGAACCAGGCCAACACGGTGCAGGAGACGCACTTCAACGTGATCCTCGACTCGCTCAACTTCCCGCTGCACGGCGAGCCGGGCACGAGCCCCAACCAGGAGCGCGACTGGGGCATCAACTACGGCACCATCGACGCGGCGCTGTTCAAGTCTGCGGGCAACATCATCGCGCACTCGGCGGGCGGCCAGCGCGCGATCAGCAACAACTGCCGCAGCGACGCGCCCTGCCTCGCGGGTCACATCGTCTACGACTGGAAAGGCGAGACCAACAGCAGCGGCTCGTTCCCAGAGCCGCAGCGCACGCTGGTCAGCTACATGCAGAGCATCGGCGCCGCGAGCGCGACCTTCGACGAATTCGTCGCGCAGGCGCGCAAGCAGTCGAAGGCCAACTGGCGCCCCGAGTACACGGCGAGCGCGGTCAACGAGTACATCCGCGCTGGCTTCGGGGTCGTCTACAACTACCAGCCGTAACCAGCTGCCAGCCGCGGGCCGCTCGCGGCGCTAGATGCACGCGCCGTAGGTCTCGCAGTCTTCGATGCCGTCGCAGTTGTTGTAGCCAGCGGGGCACGCCGTGCAGTTGCCGGTGCCGTAGTAGTCGCACCACTGCGTGGTGCCCGTGCCGCACGAAAACGGGATCCAGTCGTCGCAGCCCGTGGTGCCGGGCGGCGTGGTGGTGCCCGTGCAGTACGTCGCCGACTCGCACTGGTAGGCGCCGTCGCAGTTGTAGTAGCCGACCGGGCAGGGCCTGCAGGTGTTGGTCGTGTCGCAGTAGCTCGTGTTGGCGCCGCACTGAAAGGGCGTGGTCTGGCTGCAGGTGCCGGTGCCCGGCGGCGTGGTGCTGCCGCAGACGGTGCCGTAGGTCTCGCAGGTGCTGAGGCCGTCGCAGTTGAGCGTGTTGAGCGCGCAGGGGCGGCACGTGTAGGTGGAGGCGTCGCAGTAGGAGTTGACGCCGACGCAGGCGTTGAACTGGTTCGGGTTGCACTGTCCGGCGCCGGGGATACCGCCGCCGTTGGGGATGCACTGCGTGCCCGAGCACGTGCCCGCGCACTCGCACGTCAACATGCCGTCGCAGTTGCTGTAGCCCAGCGGGCAGCTCTGGCACTGCTGGGTGTAGCTGTCGCAGTAGGCGCCGAGCCCGCCGCACGAGTTGATCAGCGACGCGTTGCACTGGCCCGGCACGGGCGTCGTCGGCGGCGTGCTCGTCGCGCTGCAGGTGCCCATCGTGCAGGTCGCCGTGCCGCCGCACGTGACGCCGCAGGCGCCGCAGTTTTGCGGGTCGTAGCGCGTGTCGACGCACAGCGAGCCGCAGAAGACCGTCGGCGCGGCGCAGCTCGTGGGCTGCGACGGTGTGATGGGCTGTTGGCTCTGATTGCCACCCGGGTCGGCGACACATTGTCCGTTCTGGCACAACTGTCCGGCGAGACATCCGCCCGGGCAGTTGAGCACCGGATCGGCGCTGCCTGGCTCGCAACCCACGGCGAGAGCAGCCACGACCAAGGCTCCGAGTAGCGCAGCGACCATCGATGACTTGTGAGGTGCTCCCATGTGCGCAGCTAAGAGCAACGGTCGTGCCACCAGTGATGATGCGTACTTGCGTCCACTGGGAGTGGCTAACCGTGGGAAGTGTCCCGCTTGGATCTGGCGGGGCTCTCCCCCCCGCAGCCATGGCGCCTACCAGATCGTGCAGTAGCTCGGAAAGCCGCTGGGCAGCCCTTGGGCGACAGCACGACGCCGCCCTGGGCGACGATGTCATCGATGACGGTCTTGCCGAGCGACCACGCCGCGTCGTCGGGCGACATGCCGGTGCCGTGGAAGTAGAAGGTGTCGCGCTGGGCGGCGCCGCGCCGTCGGGCCGCGGCGCGCCGTCACTCAGCGGCGATGGCGGCGTCTGGCTGTCGCGTGTGTGGCAGGGGTGCCGTCTGCCGATGTGCCGTCAGCGCCGCCGGCGTCTGCCAGAGCCTGATCGGTCGCCGCGCGCCGCGGTCCCTCGGCGCAGCCTTGCGCGCCGACGAGCAGGAGCAGGATCAGGCACCATCGCATCACACGACACACAGTGGACAACGATCACCGCTACGGCAAGCAGCAGCGCACGTTGGCGGGGCCGGGACAGAGGCCCGATTGGTAGTAGCCGGAGCAGGGCGTCGAGTCTTCTTGGCAGTTGCCGCTGTCGCCGCCCGACGAGCAGCTGCCCCAGCTCGAGTTGCTCTGATTGGATGTCTGGCCGCTGGGCAGACAGCACTGGATGTTGGACGCGCCGGGACAGAGGCCGGCCTTGTAGCTGCCCGAGCACGCCGTGCTCGTCGACTGGCAGACGCCCGACTGGCCGCCGGAAGAGCAGCTGCCGTAGCTCGAGCCGCCGGGCTGGCTCGGCGTGGCGGGCGCCTGCGGCACGCAGCACTGCACGTTGCTCGCGCCCGGGCAGAGGCCGGCCTGATAGCTGCCCGAGCAGGCCATGCTCGTCGTCTGGCAGACGCCTTGACGGCCGGCGTAGTTGCAGCTGCCGTAGCTGCCCGGAAGCGACGGTTGCTGCGGCTGCTGCGGCTGCTGCGGCTGCTGGCCGTTGGGCGTGCAGCACTGGATGTCGGCCGCACCGGGGCAGAGGCTGCCGCGGAAGGTGCCGTTGCACGGCTGCGAGGTCGACTGGCAGGTGCCCTGCTGGCCGCCGTAGTAGCAGACGCCGTAGTTGCCCGGCGTGCCGTTGCCGTTGTTGTTGGTGGGCGGCACGGGCGACGTGCTGCCGCTGGCCTTGTAGAAGCTCGTCTCCGCGCGCGCGCCGGCCCACGAGAAGCTGAAGTGCACGTGGTCGGTGTGCGGGTTGCTGCCGGTGTAGTTGCGCCAGCCCTTGCTCGGGTTCCAGATGCGGCGATTGTGGATCAGGTACATGATGCCAGCGCGGCGCGCCAAGGCGTTCTGGTTGCCGAAGCTGTCGGCAGCGAGCAGCCAGGCGATGAGGTTGTCGGCGGCCGGGTGGCCGGCGTTGACCTTCCAGTCCCAGGCGCGGCCTTCCTTGTGCTCGCTGGTTCCGCCGGCCGAGCACGCGCGCGTGATGCCGAAGTCGCCGGTGCAGGGATAGGCGGCCAGCACGAAGCTGCGAAACGCCACCACGCCGGGCTTTTCGCCCGACGAGCAGGTCGTCTGCTTGACGTAGCTGGGGTTGGCTTCGATGCCGGCGCTGAAGGTCGGCGTGTTGGGCTTGTAGTTGCCGCCGTTGCTGCACGCGGCGGCCGCCTGGCGCTGCGACAGATCGAAGAACGGCGCGCAGTCTTCGTCGTTGGGGTCTCCGCTAGCGCTGTTCTTGTCGTCGCCGCCCGCTCCAAACTCGCCGATGCCGCAGCCGGTCAGGTAGACAAGCGCGGCCAAGAGCGCACCGAGGCACTTCGCAGCGCGCGCACCACGCGCGCTCGACGTTTTCGACATCGAATAGGTCCTAGCTGGCTGTTGCTCCCCGACGTTGGAGCAACTCAGCAAGGCGCGTGCCTGTCGCGGCGACGAGGTTTCGGGCATTTTTGCGCCCGCACCTGGGGCGCGGCTCACCGCTCGGTTGTTCATCCGGTCACACCTGCGCCGCATGCCGAGCAGTTGGTGCGCAGCGCGGCGCTGATCCGATCGCGATGGGGTGTGGTAGGAACAGCCAATGCCCAAGGTGTCGAGCAAGCGTTCGCGTTCGCGCCCTCGCGGCCGGCCGGCAGGCGGCAGCGACGAGCTGGTGCGACGCATCCTCGACGCGACGCTCGAGCTGCTCGGCGCGTCGGGGCTCGCGGCGCTCAAGGTCGACGACGTCGCACGCGCCGCCAACGTCAACAAGACGAGCGTCTATAGGCGTTGGCCGACCAAGGCGGATCTCGTGTTGGCGGCGATCGAGCAGACGCCGGAGCCGCCGGTGCCGTTTCGCGAGACGGGTGACGTGCGCGCCGACCTGACGCGGCTTCTGCGCAAGAAGGCCAAGGTGCTGGCGCAACCGCAGGCCGTCGGCCTCGCTCGCGCGCTGGCCGCCATCGATGACGACAGCACGCGCGAGCTGGCGCGCACGCTGCGCGCTCGCAGCTTGGCGCCGCTCGTCGAGGTCATCGAAAACGCCGTGGCCCGCGGCGAGCTCGCGGCCGACACGCGCGCCGAGCTGCTCGCCGAGCTGCTGCTGGCGCCGCTGACCAACCGCGCCGTGATGCTGGGGCTCCCGATCGAGCCGACGCTCGTCGACGACGTGATCGCGCAGCTGCTGCCGCGCGGGCAGGGGTGAGGTAAAAGCAACGATAGTTGCTTTTTGTCGCAGCGGCGCGCAAGATGGCGGGACAGGAGAGCCTTCGATGACCGAGAGCGACAGTCGGCGCAGCGCGCTGCTAGTGATGGACTATCAAGTGGGTGTCGTCGCGGCCTATGGCGCGGGTCATCCCGAGCTGCTCGATCGCGCCGCGGCGGTGATCGCGTCGGCCCGAGCGCGCGCCATGCCCGTGATCTACGTGCAGGTCGCGTTCCGCCCGGGCCATCCGGAGATCGGCAGCCACAACACGCGTCTCGAGGCTGCGATCAAGGCGCGCGACCTTTTTGTCGCCGACTCGGAGATGGCCAAGATCCATCCCAGCATCGCGCCCGTGCTCGGCGACGTGGTGGTCACCAAACGCCGAACGAACGCCTTCTGGGGCACCGACCTGGACATCATCCTGCGCGCGCAGCAGATCGACGCGTTGGTGCTGATGGGCATCGCTACCAGCGGCGTGGTGCTGTCGACAGTGCGTCACGCCTTCGACGCCGACTACGACCTGACCGTCGTCGGCGACTGCTGTATCGACGGCGACGCCGAGGTTCATCGCGTGCTGCTCGAGAAGGTCATCGGTCGCCAGGCGCGGCTGGTCAGCGCGGCCACGTTCTGAGCCACAGGGCCATGCTACCCTCGAGCCTCCGATGAAGGAGGAGTGATGAAACGACTGATCTCGATGGTGGCGGGCATCGCCGCGCTGGTCTTGGTGCTCGGCACGAGCTCGTCGGCGCTGGCAGCGCTGTGCTTCAACTGCGGCAGCGGAAGCTCGGGCGGCTGCAAGCAGTGCCGCTCGCGCAGCGGCAAGGACACCTTCAAGGACCGCAAGTTCTGCAAGAGCATCGGCTGCCGCATCACGGGTACGTCGTCGTGCTCGACGGCCGCCAACGTCAAGGTCTGCGCCGTGCGCGTCGACCGTCCGCGACAGACGGCCTCGGCCCGCGCGACGCGCCCCGTCCCGCAGTGCTCGCGCTACCTGCGCCTCTACTGAGCCGCTCGCTACGGCGCGCGGCCGAAGTGCAGCACCAGGCCGTTTCCGCCCACCGCGTAGACGTCGTCAGACGCGCTGCCCCACACGCCCCATAGGTCTTCGCTACTGCCGAGCGCGCCGCGGTTGCTCCAGCTGCCGTTGGTGCTGTCGCGCTCGAGCAGCGTTCCGCTCTGGCCGACTGCGTAGGCAGCGCTGCCGTCGGCGGAGGCCCAGATGCCGAACATCGTGATCGTCACCGGGGTTGGCTCGTGCGTCCACGGGTTGCCAGGGCCGCCGGCGCGTGTCGCGACGAGGCCTTGATCGCCCGCGACGAAGGCCCGCTGTTGACCCACGTGCACCGCGTTGAGGCCGTGGCGCACTTCGAAGTCTTTCGGCTCGCTCATGGACCAGGCGTTGCCGTCGTTTTCGATGATCAACGAGACAAAGGACAGCGGTCCGCCGCTGACGATGCGCGGGTTGCCGACGATGACCATGTCCTTGCTGCTCGCGCCGGCGATGCCGTGAAACATCGGGTGTACGGTCGCGGTCTGCAGCTTGTACTCGCTCCAGCTGGTGCCGTCGAAGTGGTAGGCGATGGCGATGAAGAGCGGCGTGCCGCCCTGAAAGCCCGACCAGTAGCCGGCGACGTAGACGTCGTTGGGGCCAGTGCCCCAGACGCTCTCGAAGCGCACGACATCGGGAAGGACGGTGAGGCCCGGATCGATGTGCGTCCAGCTCGTGCCGTCGAAGTGCAGCAGCGTGCCCCAGGTGCCGACGACGTAGACGTCGCTCGGGCCGCTGCCCCAGACGGCGAGCGCGTCGGCGGCGGTGGGCGCGACCCACGGCTGCGGCGACCATGTCTTGCCGTCGTAGCGCAGGATCGTCTTTCGGCGGCCGACGACGTAGACGTCATTGGGGCCGCTGCCCCAGACAGCCGTCAGCGTTTCGCTGGTCGGCGCTGTCAGCTTGCGCCAGCTCGGCGAGGTGGCCGCGGCGTCGTCGGCAGGCGTCGAGTCGGCGGAGGGCAGGGCATCGGGCTGGGTCGTGCTGTCGGCTGAAGCGGTGCTGTCGGAGGCAGGACCGGCGTCGCCGCTGGGCTCCGTCGAATCGCGGCCGCCGAGCCTGACATCGGTCGAGCAAGCGGTGGCTGCGCCGAGCGCGAGCACGATGATGGCGGTGTAGGTGATGAGGGTTTCGACTATCGAGTGGGTGCGCTGCATCGTCGTCTCCTGAGCTTTCGATCCCCTCGTGCCGTCAGGTGGGCGAATCGATCACTTCGAGGTGAGGAAACGCGCGACGTCCGCGCGGCGTGGGCTCTCGGGGTAGCGCGTCATGAAGGCGCGCGCCTCGCGCTGCACAGCCGCGCGCTCGCCGAGGCGCACGAGCAGCGCGATGATCTCGAGGTCGACCTCGTGGGCCAGCGCGGCCTTTGGCCAACGCGCGCGAAACGCACGCCAGGCGCGCAGGGCGGCGCGCGCGTCGGCAAGCGCCTTCGCTGCACGATAGGCCGCGATCTGCCGAGTCAGCTCGGAGGTCGTGGCGGCTGTTACGTTGGCGGCGCTGCTCGTGACGGCAGGGGGTTTGACGGCGGGGCGTTGGGCGGGCCGCGGCGCGCGCCGCTTGGGAACAACCGAGCGCGGGCGCGCTGGCGCTGGCTCCAGCGGCGCAGGCGCGGGCGCGGGCTTCAGTGACGCTGGCGCGAGCTTCAATGGCGCTGTTTTTGTCGGCGCTGGTTTCACCGCTGCGATGGC
>JAGQIK010000438.1 GCA_020431405.1 Myxococcales bacterium | reverse complement strand
CGTCGACGGCGAGCAGCAGCGCGTCGTGGTCCCAGCGCACGCGGCGCGTCTCGTCCATCGGCAGCCGTTCGCCCACCGAGGCGAGCTCGATCAGCAGCCAGCTGCGGCGGCTCGAGGTCGAGGCCACGCGCAGGCCGAGCTCCGCCGTCTGCTGCGACTGCTCGTGCGCGCCGCGCCGCAGCTCGAGCTCGAACTGGATCACGATCAGCGTCAGATCCTCGGGCAACAGCGCGCGCGCCTCGGCCACGGCGGGCTCTGCTTGCTGCCAGCGTCCAGCCTCGCGCAACGCGATGCACAGCGCGCGCATCAGCGCCGCGCGATCGCCGCCGTCGTCTGCTAGCTCGGCGCGCCGCGCCAGGATCGTCGCCAGGTCACCGCTGCGCTCGAGCCGACGCGCGATAGGCTCGGCGCGCCGCAGCAGCGCCACGAAACGCTCGTCGTCGTAGCTCTCGCCGGCGCGCGCCAGCAGCGCCATGCAGGCCGAAAGCTCCTCCTCGTCGTCGCCGCACAGCGACCACAGCTCGGCGGCGCGCTCGAGGGCGGACACCGCGTTGCGCTCGGCGCGGCAGCGGTCCGACAGCACCAGCAGGCACACCGCCAGCTGCGGCCAGTGCTGCTGCGCCTCGAGCACGCGGGCGAGGCTGTAGAGGATCGCGAGATCGTCTTCGTGGTCGACGGCGCTAGCGAGGACCTCGAGCGCGTTGTCCGGCTGGTTGGCGGCGAGGTATGCCTGCGCCGCGGTGACCGCCTGTCGTGCACCACGCGAGGCCGTGCTGTGCTCCTCGGTGGCCGCGAGCAGCGCGCCCAGCTCGTCGTGGCGACCTGCGCGCGAGAGCACGCGCCGGGCTGCGGCCAATGCAGCGCCGGCATAGATCGTATCGGCGAAGGCGCGCGCGGCGCGATGCACGTGGCCTGCAGCCTGGGCGAGGTCGCCGCGAAGCTCGCAGCGAAAGGCCTCGTCGAGCGCGCCGACACCTGCCACCGGCGCCTCGAGGGTCGCCAGATCGAGGGTCGCCACGTCGCGCGGCTGCGAGGCACGCTCGCGCTCGTGGCGCGCGCGCAGCAGCCGCCGCCCAGAGCTCGCCAGCCCGGCGTCTCGGCAACGCGCGAGCGCTGCGCCGTAGAGGCGCAACGCCTCGTCGCTGCGGTGGAGCCGCGCGTCGGCGATCTCGGCGGCGCGACAGAGCGTGTCTGCTCGCAGCACCGGGTCGACGGCGACGCTGCTGCGGTGCTCGAGCAGCTCGACGGTGGCCGCCCAGTCGCGCGAGCGCGCCAGCGCGCGGTCGAGACCCGTGATCGCGCTCAGGCAGCGCGGGCGCAGCTCGAGTGCCTCGCTGTAGAGCCGCGCGGCGCGCTTCGCGTCGCCGAGCTGCTCGAGCCAGACCTGCGCTACGCGACAGAGCAGCAGCGCCTGCTCGCCGGCGATCAGATCGGCATCGAGCTCGCCGGTGAGGCCGGCGACCAGCTCGCGCTCGCGCTCGTGCAGGGCGATGACCTCGCGCCAGCGCCCCTGCATGCTGCGCACGCGGCCTGCGAGCTCGAGCGCCGCCAGCGGCGGGTGGCTCGACGCGAGCAGCGGAACGAGCAGATCGATGGCCTGGGAAAGCAGCG
>JAGQIK010000437.1 GCA_020431405.1 Myxococcales bacterium | reverse complement strand
CGTCGCCAGGGAGAGCACGCATGTCGCGAGCAACCTTGCCACGTGATGATCTGCGACTCGTCGCCGCGTTCGATACACAGCACGTGCCTCCCCGCTCATCGCGCGGCCTCGCGGCTCGCGCTCTTTCCTACCGAAAGGACACAGTTCTTCGCCCCGAACCCATCTGCTACCCAGCGCTCGCAACGGGTCGGCGCGACCACCCTGCCGTCGACCCAGAGCATGTAGCGGTGGTTGCCGGGCGGCAGCTCGAGCGCGAGCTGCCAGCGCCCGTCACCCTGTCGCGCCATGCGCCCGCGCTCGGGGTCCCAGTCGTTGAAGCTGCCGACCACCGATACGCTGCTGGCTTTGGTCTGGCTGGCGCTGAACGTGACGTTGCCGGCGCTGGCGATATGGCCACGCCGTGCTTCGCGCGGCCCCGCGTCGGCGCTGCCGCCGGCGCCGAGATCGAAGGTAAAGCACGCCGAGGCGAGCACCACGTGGCGGCTGTAGCTCTCCTCGACGTCGCTGTGGCCGACGAGCGCTCGGTAGGAGGCGGCGACGGCGAGCCAACGCTTCGCCTGCCAGCGCACCTCGGCGAACGGCTGATGCAACAGGTCCGTGCGCTCGGTGGGCTTGGACGGCAGCGGCTTGCCTTGCGGGTTGGTGCGCGTGACCGCCGACTGCAGCGCGAGCACGCCGAGGTCGTAGCCCGCGATGAATGTCAGCGGCAGCCGCGCTGGGCGGTAGCGCAGTGCGAAGCCCACCATGTGTCGCGTGGAGTCGAGCTCGTCGGGGTTGGCGTCGACGACGGTGAAAGCATAGTGCGGCTCGACCACCAGGCCGGCGAGCGGCGTCCAGCGCAGCTCGGCGAAGAGGCGATGGCTGACGTCCTGCTGGGCGCTGCTGGCGCTGTGGTAGTCGTGGTAGGTCGGCGCGTAGCCAACCTCGACGACGACGGCGCTGCCCAGCACGCGCGACAGCGACAGCTCGCCTCCGACGCCGAGCCAGCCACCGCCCGCGAGCTGTCTAAAGTAGAGGTGCGAGAGGATCAGCTCGAGCTCGAGACGAAAGCCGAAAAGCGGCGCGCTGGCGTAGCCGAGCACGGCGCGCTGCTCGATGGTGGTCTCGCTGTCGATGTCGGCGCCGATGAACTGGCGCGCTTCGAGCGCGTAGCCGAGCGAGAGGCGATGCCCGGCCGACGAGCTCAAGGCGCCGACGAGGAACGGCCGTAGCGCGATGAACGAGCCGCCCCGACCCGCGACGTCAGTGGGCAGGGCGGCGGCCGGCAGGTAAACGTTGCTGTCGTAGCCGGCGCCGAGGCTCGCCTCGGTGGAGAGCTCGAGCGGCGCGGCCAAAGCGGCGCCCGGCAGGCAAACCAACGCTGCCGCTGCCACGATCGCCGCGATGTGGATGGTCGTGTGCCGGCGCACGGCACAAGAGTGCGGCGCCGAGGCGGGCTGTGCAACCTCGTTCTAGAGCGTTATCACGGCGTTGCGACCACCGAAGCCGTCGCTGGCGCTCGCCGGCGCGTCCGGATCGACGACCCAGCGCTGCCCGTCGACGAGGAACTTGTAGCGATAGCGGCCCGGAGACAGTCGAAGCGTCACCGACCAGGTGCCGTCGCCGTTGTCGTCGCGAAGCAGCGTCTGCTGCGCCTTCCAGCCGTTGAAGTCGCCCACCAGCGCGACGCGACGAGCGCTCGGCGCGCGCAGCACGAAACGATAGACGTACACGGGCGCGGCGGTGTTCGGTGTGACAGCGCGCGGTGTGACGCAGGGGGCCGCGTGTTTGGGCGCGGTGGCGGGGGCGGCTGGGGACTTCGCGAGGCGCGTGCTCGGCGCCGGCGCGGGCGCTCGCGTCAGGCTCCACGCCAGCAGCGCGCCCGCCGCCACCAGCAGCAGCGCCATCATCCACAGCGGCACCATCGGGCGCGTCAGCCAACCGCCGCCCGCGGCCTCGGCCACCGGCGCGCGCTGCACCAGCGCGAGGTCCGGCTCGCGCGCGATGGCGCGCATCACGGCG
>JAGQIK010000436.1 GCA_020431405.1 Myxococcales bacterium | reverse complement strand
GGCCGAGCTGGCCCTCGCCCAGGCGCGCGTCGAGGCGGCGCGCAGTGGACGCGCGCACGCGAGCTCGCCACGCATGCTGGTTGTCGCCATCGTCGCGACGGTGCTCGTGCTCGGCGGCGCCATGGGCTTCGTCGTCTATCGGCAGACGCGACACAGCGCCGCCCTCGCGCGCCAGGTCGAGCGCACTGTGGCGCGCAGCGGCGACACCGAGGCGAGCCTGCTCCAAAAGAACGCGCTCAGCCGCCAGCGCATCGCCAAGCTGCAGGCCGAGCTGCAGTGGCTCAAGAACACCAAGCAGCGCCTCGATGACAAGGCTCGCGCCGAAAGCGCCGCGCAGGCGGCCGCGGCCGCCAAACGGCCCAAGCGACCTGGTCGCGGGCGGGCGCGCCCCAAGCCCAAGGCCGCGCCCGTGCTGCGCACCAAGTGCGCCGATGGCGATCCGCTTTGCGGGCTCGAGCACACCCTGCGGCGCTGAGCGAGGCCAACGCCTCGCGCTCCGTCACCTGGCGCGCGCGGGTGCTACCATCTAACGCAGCGTGCTTAGATCTCTTGTCTTGGTCGCTTACGTCGCGCTCGGCGGCTGCCACGCGTTGGCGACCTATCACGGTGCGGACGCGGGCGACGGCAGCAACGTCGGCACCGGCGACGCCCGCGACGTGGGCGTCCTCGAGGGCGGCGGTGGCGACGGTGACATGGGCGTGCCCTTGGTCGTCGAGGCGCCCTACCCGACGCTGGCCAACTGGAATGACTACGTTGCCGTGCAGGACGCGACCAAATCGCCATACGTGCAGTCGGGCGTTGCCTGCAACGTATCCGCGGTGAGCAGCGCCACCGACTGCGTGCACGCAGGACAGCTGCGCCAGGTCAAGCTGCCCCTCGCGCTCCAATGCGACAGCATCGAGTACGGCGACGCGCGCCAGGCCTTTCGCTGGTCGTGCCAAGTAGAAAACGGCGCCATGGTCTTTCGCACCACCGGCCTGCAGCGCGGCCTCGCGGGATTGATCGAGAAGATGGCCTTCGCGCCCAATCAGTTCATCGTCAGCAAGGGCGGCAGCGACATCGCGCGCAGCCCTCTGCAAAGCTGGGGCTGGAACAACCCCGTGCGGTCGCTGCCGGTAGGCTACGACACGGCCATCACGCCGCTCGACGTGCCAGGCACCGTCTACGTCGTGCCCCGCAACACCATCGCCGCCACGCGCGGCCTCAACATCGCCGCCGACGGCGTGAGCTTGCTCGTCGAGCAGGGCGCGACGCTGACCAACAACGGCGCGATCAAGGACAACTGCGAGACCGACAGCGGCAAGATCGCGCTCGATCCCAACGGCTCGACCTCGCGCCGCACGGTCGTGTGCGGCGGCGGCGTCAGCCGCATCTGGCTCGAGGGAAACATCCGCGGCGATCAGAGCAACGTGCGCACCGGCGTGCTGCTGGTGGCCGGGCGCATGTCGCGGCTCTCTCGCCTCGACGTCTTCGACACGTTCGACGTTGGCGTGACCCTGCGCGACGGCAAGGCCAACCGCATCGAGCACCTGCGCGTGTGGCGCGTGGGCAGCGGCAACGGCAACGCGCAGCAGGAGATGGGGCTGTTGCTCGACTTCGAGACCGGTCTGCGCGCGCGCTCGGTGCGCGTCGCCGACGCCCTCGGAGACGGCATCCACGTCGAGTACGGCACCGACGTGGCGCTGACGGAGGTCTCGAGCGCCAACAACGGCGGCGCGGCGCTCGTGTTCTTCTACGGCAGCAACCTGCGGGCCACCTCGGTGCTGGCCACCGGCAGCTTCTACGGCGTCGAGGTCAATCGCGCCGACGGCGTGACCCTGGCGCACGTCACCGCAGCGCACAACAGCGACGACGGCGTACGTCTCGAGGTGGCCAAGGACGCCACCGTGATCGGCCTCGCCGCCCTCGACAACGGCAACGACGGCCTCGACCTGCGCGGCTCCACCGGCACACGGATATACGACGCGCTGCTCGCGCACCACACCGGCGCGCCCAACAACGGTGGCTTGTTCTGCCAAGGCTGCGCCGACAACGACATCCAGGGCGTGCTGTGGGTTGGCAAAAACCGCGTCGACTGTGCCTTCAGCTCGGCGACGACGCCTGGCTTCAGCCAGCCCAACTGTACCCAGTCAGGCAACGATCCGAGCGCGGATTGGGGCAACGGCAACTCCAACGGCACGCTGTACCCTGGCATCGACTGCGCGAGCTGCGTCGCTGGACGCGCGACCAGCGAGCCAAGCTGCAAGAGCGCCGCCAACGGCATCGTGGCCTACAACATCATCGCCAGCGAAATGCTCTGCTCCGCCGAGCCCTATCGCAGCTGGGGCCGTGTGGCTGCGAGCTTTCCCGATCCGCTGGCCCGCGGGCGCTGCGAAGCCGGCGGCAGCTGCGCGCTGTGGGACTACGCGGCCAACGGTGCACCGCTGCGCTTCGCGCGCGGAATGCCAACCGATGGTGACCCCTGCCCGGCCGCAGCGCTCGCGTTGCTCAAGGACCGACGCGGCGCGACGGTGCTGGTGGGCGCCATCGAACGCGTCGGCGACGGCATCGGCAACGACGACGGTCTCTGCGAGCAGAACGAGGGCTGCGTGCTAGCACCACACCTCGGCGCCGACCAACGCGCTGCGGGCAACGGCAGCTGCAGCACGGGTCTCGCGGGCGCGTCGTGGCCGCAGACGCTGTGGTTCGTCACGCCGTAGCGGCGCGCTCGAAGCGCAGCTCTGCACGGCCACGCAGCGCGCGCGCGAGCGTTGGCGCCGCGGCGCGCGCCGCCGAAAGCTCGCGCTCGCTGCGCGCCGTCACCGCCGCCGACGCGATGGGCAAGGCGGCGTCGAGTCGTCTCGCGACGGCGGTCGCGCACTGCAGCGCGCCGCGCGCTTCGGCCTCGGCGATGGGTTGCTTGCTGGCGAGCGGCGGCAGCGCGAAGCGAAGCGCCATCGCATTGGCTGCGGCAGCGACCTCGATGACGATCTGCGTGCTCTCGTAGCCGTCGGACGCGACGCATAGCTGCACCGCGCGCCGGCGCGCGAAGGCCTGTTCGATGAAGCGGTGGGCGTCGCGCTGGTCGACGCCAGCAGCGAGTCGCTCGAGTCGCTCGGTGAAGCGCCAGTCGAACAGCAGCGCCGGCTGCACGCCGAGGCCGAAGTTGACGCGCAGATGCGCCAGCGAGGAGAGCACCTCGCTGCGATCGAAGGCGCGCTGCACCTCGAGCAGCTGCGCTTGCCCATCGGGAAACCACCAGCCCTCCCAGACCTGTGGCGAGAAGCTCAGCGAGCGCAGCGACAGCGCCTCGGGCGCGATGCAGACCGCGTCGGCGTCGTGCACGCTGAGGCCGCGAAGCTCGCGCAGGTGCTTCATCTGCGGCTGCTCGAAGAGCGACGAGACGAAGCAGCCGGCGGCGTCGAGCACTTCGAATGTCGACCAGCGCGCATC
The DNA here is from genome assembly GCA_020431405.1 of Myxococcales bacterium. Taxonomy (GTDB): domain Bacteria; phylum Myxococcota_A; class Polyangia; genus JAGQIK01. The sequence continues at coordinate 17,049 of JAGQIK010000436.1, read as the reverse complement.
ACCCGCCGCGCGCTCGACATTGCTCTGCGCGCGCAGTCGGCCCTCGGCGACGAAGCCGCGCCGGTAGACGAGCCCTTGCTTCTGCAGCAGCGGCTCGAGCGGTCCGAGCCAGGCTCGGCCGTAGGTGCGCAGCAGCTCCCGCTCGCGTCGCCGCTGCTCGCGCGTCAGCTCGGGCAGAAGCTGCAGCGCGACCAGCTCGCCGTGGGGATCGCCGCGCGCCGTGGCCGCGTCGGCGTAGACCCGGCGCAGGTTGTCGTCGTGGGGCGCGGCGTAGATCGCCTCGAGCAGCTCGGCAGCGTCGATGTCATCCGCGCCCTGCGACGGCGCGACAGCGGCGACGAGCTCATCGAGAGACGGCGGCAGTGCGCTCGGCAGCGCGGCCAGCTTGGCCGCCAGCGCGGCGCGCAGTCGCGGGATCGCCGCTTCGAGAAAGCCGCGCAGCTTGTAGCTCTGCGCTGCGGTGACAAGCCGGTCGACGACGTCGTCGTCGCCGACGGCCGCCGCGCTGCGCGGGTCGGCGTGTACGAGCAGGCCGTCGAAGATCGCACCGTAGAGCGCGCGCGAAGCCGCCGACTCGTACTTCGGCTGCGTCACCAGCGAAAGCAACGCCGCGGCGAGGCGCGGATCGGCGGCGCGATAGTGCGCTGCGAGCGCTTCGACCTGCGCCAGGCAGGCCTTGAAGTTGCCCAGCGGAAAGAGGCTCAGCAGCACACCGAGCTCGGCTGCGTCGCCGCGCGCGCAGCGCTCGCACCACGCGGCGAGCGTGGCCTTCTGCGAGCGCTTTCGCAGCGCTTCGACACGCTCGGGCGCCGTCAGCTGCGCCGAGAGCGCCTCGATCGCCGCCGCCAAGCGCGCATCACGACAGCCGCGCCAGAGCGCTAACAGCGGCTCGAGCGCCGCGGCAGGCTCTCGCCGCACGAGATCACGAGCCGACCGCAGCGCGCGCTCGAGCGCGCCCTCGTCCACGTCGCGCGTGGTCGCGCCGCGCGCGAGGTGGTCGGCGAGCGCTTCGCGCGCCACGCCGCGGTCTTTAGCGGCCTGCGCGAGCAGCCGCTCGACCAGCTGTTGGGTCGAGGGGTACTCGATCTGCCAGCCGAGCGCGATCAGCCGCGCGATAGCCGCGTCGCTGCCGTTGTCGGCCAGCGCGCGCAGACAGGCGTTGGTCACGCGCGTCGAGCGCTGGCCACGAAAGCGCACCTTGCGCCCGAAGCAGCGCGCGCCCTGCGCCAGCGCGTCGAGGGCCGCCTCGCTCGCCGTATCGTCGAGCGCCCAGATCACGCCGCGAAGCAGCGCGGCGTTGTGCTCCATCACGACGAAGCTCTGCCGCAAGAGCTCGTCGGGCAGCGCGTCGGCGATGGCCATCCACTGCGACAGCTCGCGCTCGAGCGCCGCGCGGCCGATAGCCGCGACGTGCGGCGCCATGGCCTCGCGCAGCGCGCGCGTCGGCTTGGATGCGCTGGCCGCCCGCGCGCCGATGGCAAACAGCTCGGCCCAGGCGGGGTTTTCGCTGACGCGCTCGAGCGCGCGCTCGGCCCATGGCTCGCCGCCGCGCAGCCGCGCGTCGCGCATCGCTACTTGAGACCGTACGATTTGATCTTGTACTGCAGCGTGCGCAGCGCGATGCCGAGGCGCTTGGCCGCCTTGCGCCGGTTGCCGCCCTCGGCGGCGAGCGCCGCCGCGATGGCGCGCTTCTCCATGTCCTTGAGCGTGCCGCCGCCGGCGATCGCCGCGCCGGCGCCCGCCTCGACGGCACCTTCACCGGTGCCGCCGCGAACAGGGCTGCCGACGACGCCGATGCCGAGCATGTCGGGCTCGATGACACCCTCGTCGGCGGCGAGCACCATCGCGCGCTCGATGACGTTCTGCAGCTCGCGCACGTTGCCCGGCCAGTCGTGGGCGAGCAGCGCCTGCTTGGCGTCGTCGCTGAGCGTCGCTGGCGAGTAGTCTTGCTTGGAGAGCTTGGCCACGAAGTGCTCGGCGAGCGGCAGGATGTCACCGGGGCGCGCGCGCAGCGGCGGGATGCTGATCGGAAACACCGCGAGGCGGTAGTAGAGGTCTTGGCGGAACGAGCCCTCTTCGACGGCCTTCTCGAGGTCGCGGTTGGTGGCGGCGATGAAGCGCGCGTCGACCTTGATGCTCTCGGTGCCGCCGACGCGCTCGAAGGTGCGCTCCTGCAGCGCGCGCAGCAGCTTGGCCTGAAGCCCCGGCGAGGTCTCGCCGATCTCGTCGAGAAACAGCGTGCCGCCGTCGGCCTGCACGAAGCGCCCTTCGCGCCGCATGTCGGCGCCGGTGAAGGCGCCCTTTTCGTGGCCGAAGAGCTCGCTCTCGAGCAGCGACTCGGTGAGCGCGGCGCAGTTGACCGCGACGAACGGACCCTTGGCGCGCTCGCTCGACTCGTGGATCAGCTTGGCGATGACCTCTTTGCCAACGCCGCTCTCGCCGAGCAGCAGCACCGTCGTGTCGCGCTCGGCGACTTTCTCCACGGTGCGCACCACCTGCGCCATCACCTGATCCACCGAGATGATGTTGGCGTGGCTGCGCCGCGGCCTGTTGTCGTCGGCGCTGGGCGCGGTCTCGGCGACGTCACGCTGGCGCGCGCCGGCAGCGGCGTCGGCCTTGGCGGTGCGCGTCAGCGCGCGCTCCACCGAGGAACGCAGCGCCTGCGGCGAGGGCAGCGGCTTGCTCAGATAGTCGAACGCGCCGAGGCGCATCGCGTCGACGGCGCCCGAGATCGAGCCGAAGGCGGTGATCATGATCACCGGCACGCCGGGGCACTTCTTCTGCGCGGCGGCGAGCACGGAAAGCCCGTCGGCGCCCGGCATGCGCAGGTCGGTGAGCACGACGTCGAAACGCTCGCCTTCGGCGCCGCCCAGGCGCGCGATGGCCGACAGTCCGTCGCCCACCACCGTCACGTCGTGACCGGCCTCGCGCAGGATCGTCGAGAGCAGCTCCTGCATCGAGCGCTCGTCTTCGGCGATGAGGATACGGCTCATGACGCCGCGCCCTGCGTGGGCAGCACGACGCGCGCGACGGTGCCGCCGCCATCGCGCCGCTCGAGCGTGATGCGGCCGCCGTGCTGCTCGGTGATCTGGAACGCGACGGCGAGGCCGAGACCGGTGCCTTTCGCGCGTGTGGTGTAGAAGGGTTCGAAGATGCGTGCCATCGTCACGTCGTCCAGGCCCGGGCCGCGGTCGAGCACTTCGAACGTCACGCGCGAGAGGCGCTTGCGCGCGCGCACCACCACCGGCTCGGGCGCCGCGTCGGCGCCGGCCTGCGTGGCCGCCGACTCGCTCGCCTCCACCGCATTCTGCATCAGGTTGACCAGCAGCTGAAGCAGCTGGTCTGGGTCGGCCGAAAGGCACGGCCCGCTGCCGACCACGTCGCACATCAGATCGACCTTCGCCTCGAGCGCGCGCGGCGCGACGATCTCGGCGGCGCGCTCGACGATCTCGTCAGGATCGACGGTGGTGCGCACCGGCGCGCGCGGGCGCGCGTAGTTGAGCAGGCTCTCGACGAGCCGCTCGAGGCGGCTGCTCTCCGAGACGATCGCCTCGACCTTGGGATCGCCGGGACGCTGCTCGCCGACGAGCTGCGCGTTGCCCTTGATCGCCGCCAGCGGGGTGCGGATCTCGTGCGCCATCACCGCCGCCATGCCGCCCAGTCGCGCCAGGTTCTGCTTGTGCGTCAGCTCGCGCTCGGCGACCACTGCGCGACGCAGCGCGCGCCACAAGAGCACGCCGGCCACCAGCAGCGACAGCGAGACCACGCCGCCGAGCAGCATCAGGCGGCGCGCTGGTGCGAGCACCGCCGAGGCCGCCTCGGTGGGCACGGTCAGCCGCAGCAAGCGCGAGTTGTCGAGGAACGCGCGCCGGCGAAAGGCGCGGCGCGCTTCGCGCCAGCTCGGTCCACCGGGGCCGCCATCGCCAGGCGCGCTGAAGCGGTGCTCGCGTCGCCGCTGGCGCCAGTGGCGAAAGTGCGGCGAGCGAAACCAGCGTTTCCAGTGCGCGCGGCTGCCGAGCGGCGCCCACAGCAGCACACCGTCGTGTCCGATGCGCACGTGCTGACCGCGGCTGCGGATGTCGGCGAAGATGCCAACGTCGATGGCGAGCGTCTTTCCGGCGGCGGGGTGGTCCGGGGTGCAGGCGACGACTTTGCCGCTCATGTCGACGATGGCCAGCTGCAGCGGCGGCTTGACCACCTCGCGCGCGAGGCGGGCGAAGTCTTCAGGGCCGCGCGCTTTGGTTAGCCGCGCCGATGCCGAGTAGAGCGCTGCCGTCTGGGCGGCGCGCGCGCTGAGCACGCCGCGCGCCGCGGCACGGGCCGCGCGAAGGTTGAGGTAGGCGGCGATGGGGAGGCCTACGGCGAGCAGGGCGAGAAAAGAGAAGAGTCCGACGAGGGCCAGCTGGCGCGGGGGGCGGGAGGATGAGGCTGAACTGCTTTGCTGCTGGCTGCCCGTCGGGGAGGAGGGCGTCGGCGATGAAGCGCCAACCGAGGTGGAAGATTCCTGCGCCATCGACGCCCCGAATGAGCAAGCCAGGTGCCACGCGCGAGCCACGCGACCTAAGCGCGCGTGGCGGCGAGAGGCGAGGCCATGATGAGTCCCTCGCGGCGCGTCGCCGACACCTCGGCGCAGCCCGCGAAGCGCACATGTTGCACCGCCGGGTCACAAAGGGGTGCAGAATCTGCACCTGGTGCCGCACCGCGTCGCGCAGCCACGACGGAAAAACGCTGGCACAGCCGATGCTTGAGGAATTCTCACACGGTTAAATTCATGCAGGAGGACTCCCGATGACCCGCCAACCTTCGCGCCGCCGCAGCACCCCCCTCGCGGCGGCCGTCGCCCTGACCCTCGGCGCGACGTTCGTCGTCGCCACCCCAACCCCCGCCGAAGCCCAACCCTGGCGCCACATGCGCCGCCACCAGATGGGCAAACGCCGCTGTCTCGGTCGGCTGATGCATGGCCACCCCGAGATGCTCAAGAAGCGGCTGCAGCTGACCGACGCGCAGATCGCCAAGATCGATCCCATCCGCACCAACTTTCTGCGCAAGGCGATCAAGTACCGCGCGATGGTGCAGCAGTACCGGCTCGATAAGCGCACCGAGATGCGCAAGGACCTGCCCAACCAGGGTCGCGTGCTCGCCGCCATGCGCAAGATCCGTGGCGCGCGCGGCAACATGAAGGAAGAGATGGTCAAGGCCTACATCTCGATCCTCAAGGTGATGAACCCCGATCAGCGCAAGAAGATGCGGCAGCAGTGCCGACGTATGGGGCGCGGCATGTGGGGGCCTGGCAATGGCTGGCGCCGTTGGCAGCACCGGCGCTGGCGTCATCAGGGTGGCCCGGGCGGCGGTCCGGGCGGCGGCGGCGGTCCGGGCAAAGGACGTCGCGGTGGCTTCGGTGGCGGCGGTGGTTTCGGCGGCGGTGGCGGTGGTGGTTTCGGCGGCGGCGGCGGCGGCGGCGCGAAGCTGCAGTCGCTCTAACAGCCCGCCAGTGCCTTTTAGATCGCGAGCCCCGAGGTGCCCCCGTCGACCCACTTGACCTCGTGGCTGCCGAAGGTCGGCACCGTCTCACCCAGAAGCAGCACCAGCTGGCGCCGCGCGCGGTGGTAGTGCTCGATCGCCAGATCCGGCCGCACGAACATCACGGCGCGATCGCAGGCGCGGTGATGAAACTTCAAGATCGCGTCGGCGCCCATCTCGCTGGCGTAGTACTCGTGATAGTCGCGCGTCAGCGGATAGAGGCCTGGATGGCGGCTGGTCCCCATCCAGTGTTCGTAGCCGTCGCACCCGATCATGCTGACCACCACGTAGAGGTGCACGTCGTGCAGCCGGCAGCCGAAGTACTGCACCCAGATGTTCGATGATCGCAGCGCCGCCGCCGGCGTCTGTGGCGGCGGCTCGATGCAGGCCATAGGCGCCTCCTGGTGCGCGATGATATCGCCCCAGTGGCTGCGCTAGCCAGCCCAGGCGGCCGCAGAGGTCGCCAGCGCCTCAGAAAACGCGATTGATTTCAGTGTGAAAGCCTGGCCCGTAGCTTGCTCGCTACAGGGCCGTGCATCGCGCGCTCGCCACCTTGCTGATCGCTCTGCTGCTGTCGTTGCCCGCACCAGGCGCGTTCGCCGACAGCTCACGGCGACGGGCGGGGCGACGGCGACAGCGACACCATCAACGCTTGCTGCCCTTGCTGCAGCGCCACGCAGCCCGGCTGCAGCTGCCGTCGCGCTGGCAGCCTGCGCCGAGACAATCGCGTCACCCGCGCCGCCGCCGCGTCCGTCGACGAAGCCTGCGCGGCGCCAGCCTCGGCGCCGCGGCCTACGCGCGGCGCTTCGCTGCCGGCAAGGCGCAGCGCCGCGCGGTCAAAGGCGAGCACGACAACATCATCACCTACGGCCTCGAAGGCGAGGTCGATCTCGCGCGCGCCCCCGCGCTGCTTAGGTGGTACCGCAAGCCCGACATCGACGAGGCGCGCTGGCTGTCGCTAAGCGACGCCGAGCGGCTGGCGCACGTCGGACACAGCCGTGGGCTCGGCTTCGTCAAGATCGCGCGCGCGCCGGCCTGGCTCGCCGACACGCTCAAAGCCGACCCCGGCGGCGCCGAGCTCACCACCAAGCCCACCGACTCGCTCGAAGAGGCGCTCGCGCGCGTGGCGACCATCGACAAGCACCTCGGCACCGAGCGCGGCCGCAGCAAGGTCTACTGGCAAGGCAACGTCGCCTTCCAAGGGCGCCGCGGCCGCTTCGTGCGCGAAAACCGCGCGGGCCTTACCGGCTACCTCAAGCTCGCCGCCGACTACGCCGCCTTCGGCAAGCTCGCCCTCGGCTTCGCGCGCTACGAGCGCGACCCGCGCGCGCAGCCCGGCAAGTTCCTCGAGCATCACTCGCTGCCGCCGCTCGACAGCGCCTGGATGAAGCGCCTCGACGCCGAGGTCGAGGCGGCGAGCCTCGGCATGGTCAACGGCGACAACCACCACCGCATCACGGGCACCTACTTTCGCACCTGGGCCTACGGCGATGGCCGTTACGGCTTCGAGACGCGCGACGCGCACAAGGACACCGACGTGCTCGCGCGCGAGATGCAGCGTCAGACCCACGCGCTGCAGCGCGGCTTCGGCGCCTACGAGCGCTTCGCCAAGCTGACCGTGCTCGACCGCGACACGCACCTGCCGATGCTCGGCGACAAGGCCAGGCGTCTGCTCGCCAAGGTCAGCGGCGGGCTGCACGTGGGCGCGTTCGCGCATCACTACGCGATCCCGATGCGACCACTCGAGCGCGAGTATCCGGCGCTGCTCGGCCTCGGTGCGCGAGCGCAGCGCGCGCTAAGCGAGCGCATCGTCGCCGCGCGCGCCGACTACATCAAAGCGCTCGAGCAGATCGCCGACGGTGCGCACAGCCGCAGCAGCGCCGACAACAACCTACGCGTGCGCGTGGCGCTAGCGCGCTTCGTCGCGCACAGCGGCCTCTATCAGGCCATCGACAAGCACGTTGCCACGCTCGCGCGCCAGCGCTAGCGCACGGCCGACGCGCTAGCGCTTGTACTTGACCGAGCAGCCGTAGGGCTGCGTCAGGCCCGGCTTGGGCAGCTTCTTGGCGAGCAGCCTGCTCACGCCGCCGCGCACGTAGTTGTGCTTCTTCTTGTTGTTGCCGTACGGGTCGTCGTCGATGGCGCCGTTGTAGCGCAGCACGCCCTTGTCATCGATGACGAACATGTGCGGCGTGGTCTTGGCGCCGTAGGCTCGGCCGACCGTGCCCGACGGATCTTGCAGCGTGTGGTAGCGCAGCTTCTGCTCGCGCTTCCAGCTGGCCGAGTCGCTCGGCTTGTTGAAGTGCGACGAGTTGACGGCGAGCCAGACGACCTTCTTGCCGGGAAACGCCGCCTTGGTGACCTGCATCGTCTTGGCGCGATAGTGGCGCTTGACGAACGGACACTGCGGGTTGGTCCACTCGAGCACCACGACCTTGCCGCGGTACTTTTTGAGCGAGTGCTTGTTGCCGTTTTCGTCTTTGAGCGAAAACGCCGGCGCCTTCTTGCCGACGCGCGCCGCCGCGGCGGCGTAGCCAGCGCTCGCGACGAGCCCCAGCGCGCTCGCGAGCGCGATCACTTTACGCATGTTGCCTTCTCCTTGGGCTGGGCCCGCTTGAGCGCGGCCAGCACCAGCTTCTGTGTGATGATCTCGGGCAACACCTGCGGGCGATCGGGCGTTCGCGGGCTGTAGACGAGATAGAGCGGGACGCCGGCCTTGCCGAAGCGCGCCAGCTCCTTGCGGATCGTCTCGTCGCGCCGCGTCCAGTCGGCCTTGAACATCTCGAAGCCGCACGTCTTGAGCGCCGAGAGCACCTTCTCGCCGCGCAGCACGGTGCGTTCGTTCCACTTGCAGGTGATGCACCAGTCGGCGGTGAAGTCGACGAACGCCGACTTGCCCGCCTTGAGCGTGGCTGCGAGCGCCTTCTTGTCGAAGGCGCGCCACTTGATCGGTCCCTTGCCGGCGAGCTTGGCCGCGCCGCCGCCCGCGCCGCCGGCGGCCGCTGGGTCGACGAAACGCAACAGGTAGCTGCCGCTGCTGACGATGATGCCGAGCGCGGCGACGAGCGAGACCAGCGCGCGGCGCGTGGTCTTCATCTGGTTGATGCCGTAGATCCAGCAGGCGAAGCCGACCACGGCGAGAAACGCGAGCAGCTGCACCACGCCGTCGACGCCCTGCGTCTGGCCAAGGATCCACGTCAGCCACACCACCGTGCCGAGCAGCGCGAAGCCGAGCACCTGCTTCATGCGCACCATCCAGGCGCCCGGCCTCGGCAGCAGCTTGCTCAGCCCCGGCGCCAGCGACACCGCGACGAACGGCAGCGCCAGGCCCACGCCCATCACGGCGAAGACCGACAGCGCCGTCGTCGCCGGCGCGGCGAAGGCGAAGCCCACCGCGCTGCCGAGAAACGGCGCCGAGCAGGGCGTGGCGAGCACCACCGCCAGCGCGCCCTCGCCGAAGCTGCGACGAAAGCCGGTGGCCTGGTCGGTAGCCGCGCCGAGCCGCGAGGCCGACATGCCGATCTCGAAGACGCCGAACAGGTTGACGGCGAAGGCGACGAGCAGCGCCGCCAGCACGGCGATGAACATCGGGCTCTGAAACTGAAAGCCCCACCCGACGAGGCTGCCGGCGGCGCGCAGGCCGAGCACGATGCCGCCGAGGACCAGCATCGAGATCAGCACGCCGCCCGCGTAGGCCAGGCCGTGCTGTGCGATGTGGCGCCGGCCGTGATGCGCCATGGTGGTGATGCTGTAGACCTTGAGCGCCAGCACCGGAAAGACGCACGGCATCAGGTTGAGCAGCATGCCGCCGATCAGCGCGAAGAGCAGCGCCTCGAGCAGGCCGACCTTGGGCACCACGGGCGCCTTCTTCGCCGCGCCGCCGCCTTTGCCCACGCCGCCCTTGACCGCGCCGACGGCCGCGCTGCCCGCACCGCTGCCGCTGCCGCTGCCCGCCGAGCGTGTCTTGGCGGCGAGCCCCACGGGCGCGTCGAGCAGCGCGTGCTTGGTCGGCGCGACCTTGGCGCCCTTGCGCGCGCGCGGAAGCGGCGCCGCGACGCGGTAGTAGCGAACGCCGCCCTTGCCGCGCAGCTGCAGCACGCCCGAGAGCGTCTGATGCTTGTTGGGATCGTCGGGACCGGCCGAGAGCTCCAGCCGCACGATCAAGCCCGGCTTGCTCGGGTGCGGGCCGACGCGCACCTTCTTGAGCTCGATATTGTCGATCTTGTCGGGGACGAAGGCGTGCCAGGCCGTCTTCGGCGCGTCGAGCACCGGGCAGTCGGCGGCCTTGGCCTTGCTGCAGCTGACCGCGAACACCGACGAGAACGTGTCGTCAGGGCGCACGGCGCTCGTCGAGTGCACCGCGTCGACGCGCAGGCCGTCGGCGGCCGCCGCGCGCGGCACCAGCACGTCGTAGCGGTCGAAGATCGGCGCCGCCTTGGAAGCCACCGGCGCGTCGCCGAGGGCGATGCGCTTGACCACCTCGATGGTGCCGGGGATGCACGTGGTCTCGCAGGCGAGAAACGTCGCCTTGGCGCGCAGCGTGATGGCCTCGCCCTTGGCCTCGGCGGCGACGCGCGCGCGGCGCGCCAGCAGCACCTCCTCGGACCAGCCGTAGGTGGTGACGGCGTCTTCGCCCTCGCCCTCGGACTCGACGTGCGGTCCAGGCCAGCGCGCCGCGCCGATCTGCAGCTGCTTGGCCTTGTAGACGATCTTGGTGGGCAGGCCGGACTGACCGGAGTTGGTCCAGTAGATGTGCCAGCCCTTGTCGAGCGAGAAGAGCAGCCCCACGCGCAGCGCGCCGCCGGCCTTGACGGTCTGCTTGTCCGCGACGAGCCGCGCGCGCACGCGCAGCTTGCCCTTCCACTTGATCGCCTCGGCGCTGTCGCTCGGCTCGGCGGTCTTGCTAGAGCCGCTGCCGCTGCCGCTGCCACCGCCGGGCGCCGCCACGGCTGGTGACCAGAGCGCCACCAGCAAGGCGGCGCCTAGTAAACAACGCCGTGTCATTACATTAGCTTACAAGAGGCCGTCGAGCTTGTCGCTGAGCACTTTGCTGCCGGCGGGCATGCCGACCACGCGGTCCACCACCTCGCCCTTGTGGAAGAATAACAAGGTCGGGATGGCTCGAATTCCGTAGCGCTGGGCGATCTCCTGATTGCTGTCCACATCGACCTTGGCTACGACGGCGCGGCCCTCGTAGTCACGCGCTACCTGCTCGATCATCGGCGCCACCATGCGGCAGGGCGCGCACCACTCGGCCCAGAAGTCGACGAGCACGGGCTGCTCGGCGTTGAGCACTTTGGCCTCGAAGCTGTCGGACTCGATCTCGATCGCTTTGCCCATTTCGCTCTCCTACTTTCACCGTCGGATGGACGCTTGTACCGTAGGATACTGCCAACGACTGTCAATGCCGTAGGCCGCGGAGCCGTCGTCCGCGGCGACGATCGAGGAGACTTGCGTGTCCGAGACGCCCGAACGACCCGAAGGCGTACCCGCGGAGGCGACCTGGTCGCCGAACGATAACGAGTGGATCGTCGCGCCGCGCGACGACGAGCAGCGCGAGCACGGCCTGGTGCGCTACTTCCGGCCCGACGGCACGCTGTGCTGCGAGACCGAGCACGTGCACGGCACGCCGCACGGCATGTTCAAGCGCTTCCACGAGACGGGCGACGTCTCGCGCGAGGGGCGCTTCGTCGAGGGCACGCTCGAGGGCACCAACGTCTTTCTGCGCTGCGAGGGCGAGACCAGCGAGAGCTTTCCACGCGGCCTCGGCCCCGAGGTGTGGCGTGCCGAGATGGACTTCGAGGGCGGCCAGATCGTGGGCGGTCGGCTCTACAACCGCGACGGCGCGCGCGTGCTCGAAGACGGCTCGCCGTACCCCGAGCGCCCCGCCGGCGTGCCCGAGGCGGCGCACTACCAGGCGCGCAGCGAGCGCTGGGTCGAAGGCACCGCCGACGACAACGGCGACCGCCTCGGCACCTGGCGCTGGTGGAGCCGCGAGGGCAAGCTCGTCGAGACGCACGACTACGTCGACGGCGAGCTGTCGGGCAAAGTCGTCGAGCACGACGAGGTTGACGGCGAGCTCGCCGCCGAGTTCACCTACGTCGAGGGCGAAAAGCACGGTCCCTACGCCGGGCGCGCGGCGCTCGGCGAGTATCGCGACGAGCGCATCGTGCACGAGCGCGGCCACTACGAGCACGATCTCGCCACCGGCGAGTGGGTGCTCAGCGACGCGCGCGGCACCGACATCGCGGTCGTCGATCTCGGTCCGCGTCGCGACGAGGAGACGCTCGCGCGCTCGCCCGTGTTCGCCGACGAGGAGAAGGAGCCGAGCCACTGGCTCGAGGCGGCCAAGGTGCTCAAGACCGAGCGTCGCAGCGGCGAGCATCTCGCGGCGCTCGCGCGCGCCGTGGCCGCCGGCGAAAACGTCGGCGCGCTGCGCGCCGCGCTCGAAGACCACTGCCTGCCGCTGTCGGAGCAGGCTGCCGCCGACGGCTTCGAGCGCATCTCCGACGCCGACGACCTCGCGGTGCTGCTCACCGGCCTCGCGCGCGGCGCCGCGCCGGCGCCCACCCTCAGACGGCTCGCGATCCTGCTCGACCAGCGCCACATCAGCCGCGCTGCGCTCGACTTTGTCGACGCGGCGCTCGCGCTCGCGCCCGACGCCAAGGAGTTTCTCTTCACGCGCTCGCTGGTGTTGATGAGCCTCGGCTACGCCGAGGAGGCCAAGAGCGCCGCCGAGGCGCTCGCCGAGGTCGAGGGCGCGCAAGGGCGCTTTCTGCTCGATTACCTCGCCGTGCTCTTTCCGAGCTTCGACTTCTGGCCCGGCAAAGAGACGCCCGAGACCTACTACGAGGGACTGCCCGACGGGCCCGACCAGTCGCTCGAGGCGATCCGCGAGACGATCAAGCGCTACGCCGTGCGGCTGCTGCGCGTGCGCAAGGCGATGCTCGAGCGCGCCGACGAGACCGTGCCCTGGATGCTGCCCGACATCTCGGCGCTGCTCGATGGCGCCGGCGAGCCCGAGCTTCGCGAGTACCGCTTCGAGATCGAAGACCCCGACGATCCCGACGAGCCCTTCGTCATCGACGTCGACGAGACGCTCGATCCGGCGGGCGAAGAGATCCCCGCGCTGCTGCGGCTCGCGCGCAACGACTGGAACGCCATCTGCTGGCTGTGCTGGGCCTGCGGGCTCGACCAGGTGGCGCTGCCCGACGAGATCGCGCCGCGCGAGGGCTTCGACCAAGCCGCCGGCATGTCGGCGCAGCGTCTTTGGCGCTGCCGCGACAAGGTGCACATGGGCGGCCGCGGCGCCGCGTCGCAAGGCATCCCCGGCTTTCAGTGGGAGGGGCTCGACATCGACGAGCTGCACCCCGCCGTGGCGCAGATGGCCGAGGCGCAGTACGCCGAGATGCAGGCGATGTTCTACTGGCTGACCAACAAAGAGCACCAGTCGCCCTGGCAGGACAACCTGCGCGGCTCCTGACCGCGCGCTCCGCCACGCGACGCCGACGGCGCTAGCCGAACAGGTCGACGTCCTCGCCGACCAGCGGGTACTGCTTGGACAGCGCGCCGCCCTCGATGCCGGCGAAGCGGCGCACCGCGCGGTGCACCAGCTGCGTGGTGATCTTCACGCCGCCGCTGTCGATGCGCTTGCTCGCCTTGTCGATGTGCAGCGCGCGCTGCTCGCCGTCGGTGCCGCCGATGACGCGGTTTCCGCGCACGCCTTTGCCCATGAACATCACGCTGGTGATCGGCCAGTGATCCTTGCCCGAGCCGTCGCCGACACCGTTGAACGCCGGGCCGCGCCCGAAGTCCGAGCCGATCATCACCACCACGTTGTCGCCAAGCCCCGCCTGCTGCACCTCGTTCATCACGAAGTCGATGCCGTAGAAGAGCTTGCACAGCTGTCGCACCTGGTTGCGGTCGTGCGTGGCGTGCGTGTCGAAGCCGCCGAGGTGCAGGTTGCACGCGACGGCGACGCCAGCCTTAAACGCCGAGACGGCGATCTGCGCCTGCTGACACATGCGCTCGAGGTCGCCGCCCGCCGCCGGCGGTAGGTCGACCAGCGTGGGCAGCGACAGCCGCGCCAGGTCGGCGTCGCTTCCGCGCGCCAGGTAGAGCGCGTCCATCTGGCGTTCGGCGTGCGGCAGGTGCTGCACGCCGCGCAGCCGCTTGAGCCGCTCTTGCTGCGCGCGCGCGATGCGGTCGCTGGTCTGCGCGCTGTGATAGCGATCGCCGTCGGGCTTGGCCGGATCGACGAGGCCGGGGTGCAGAAGCCGCCCCAGCGCGCTGGCGCTGGCCGCGCGCGTGAGCGGGATGATGCCGGCGGTGTTGTCGTGGCCGCCGCCCGAAAGAAACGCCATCGCGCCTTCGGGCGCCTTGGACGCCGCCAGCAGCGCGCCGAGCGACGGATAGCCTTCGAGCACGCGCCCGCTCCAGATCGAGCGCGAGCCGGACTCGTGGTTGTTGGTCGAGGTGTCGACGCCGTTGACCACCAGCAGCTTGCTCGCGTAGCGCTCGAAGAAGGTCTGGTTGGTCATGAAGTACTGCTGGTCTTCGGGCGCGATGCTGTAGGCGTCGAAGACGTGCGCCGGGTCGATCGGCGCGTACTTGATCTCGCCCGCCGACGCGATCGACGTATAGAGCCGGTTCTGCTCGCCGTCGGTTTTCGGGTCGCAGCAGTAGATCGGATCCCAGCCGCCGCCGGCGTTGATCAGCAGCCAGAACGGCCCGCGATAGGGCGCCGCGGCGCGCGCGCGCGCCTCGCGGTCGCGCAGCAGCGCGTAGGCGCTGGGCGCGGCGACGGCGAGGCCGGACAGAGATGCGAGCTCGAGAAACTTGCGACGGTCCATCGTGCGTGTGCCTCGCTATTGGTAGAGGAAGGAAAAGTCCGACAGCAGATACGTGATCACCGCGCGCCAGGCGCGCAGCACGTAGCGCGGGTCCTTTTCGATGAAGCGCTCTTTGGGCAGCGCGAGCGGCGCGCCGCTCTGGTCCCAGTCCCAGCGCGCGCGGCACCAGTAGGTCATGTACTCCTTGGCGCTGCCGTCGGCGAGCGCGCCGAGGCCCTCTTTGTAGGTCTCGACGAACAGCTTGTAGGTCGCCGCCAGCTCGGCGCTGTCGTCGGCGAGCTGCTCGCCGAGCAGCCGCGCGTGAAGGTGTTTGATGTTGGCTTTGATCGCCGCCTCGGCGTCCGCGCCCTCGGGCTCGGTGTCGACGTCGACCGCCGGGAACAGCAGGCGCTTGTCCTTGGCCTTGGTGAAGTCGAAGGCCGTCGCCTTGCAAGCGACCTCGTTGGCCATGCGCTTCATCACCGCAGCCATCACCGCGTTGGGCTGGCCGAGGCGCGCCACCACCGCGTCGGAGTCGATGCCGCCGTAGAGGATGCGGTAGGTGCTCGTCAGGTAGCCCGTGCCGCCCGTGCTCTCCCAGCGCACGCCGGTCAGCGCGCGGATCTTGCGGTCCAGCGCGCGCGGCGTGACGAGCCGAAAGCGCCCCACGTCGCCCACGACGACCTTCTCGTCGTCGCTCATGTCGGGCGCGGCGTTGGCGGCGCGAAAGAGCGGCGAGAGCACGAGCTCGCGCACCGCGGTCTTGAAGTTTTCGTCGTCGTCGCGGAAGGCCTTGGCGATCTTGCCGAGTACCGCGTCCTGCGCGCGCCAGGCGGCGATGCGCGCCTGGTAGTCGGGCACGCTCTGATCGCGTGGATAGGTCAGCGGCGCGCGCCCCATCAGAAGCTCGTAGACGTTGTGCACCACGCTGATGACGAAGCGCGGGTCTTTGACCACGTGGCTGCTCAGCCAGCGCAGCGCTTGGCCGTAGTCGGACGTGGGCATCGTCTCGGCGCCGTAGCCCGGCCCGAACATGTCCTTGTGCCAGGCGGCGTTGGGCTCGTAGCGCTCCATGTCGTAGTGGCTGAAGCGCTGGAAGGCGCCGGCGACGGGATCGATCAGCGTGTGGCAGGTGGTGCACGCCGGGTCTTCGCGCGGCGGGTTGTTGTAGGCGGTCGACTGCGTCGGATCGATGGGGCGCTCGGCGATGCGCAAGATGTCGGTAGCGAGAAAGAGCTTGTAGACGACGCGCGCGCGGTGCCGGTTGCGGTTGGTCGGCGTGGTGGGGAAGCGGTTGAGGAACATCGGCGTGCTGAGGATGCCCGCGTGCGGGATCGCGACGTTTTCGCCCTTGTAGGTCTGCGTCAGCTTGGCCGGCTTCCATTCGTCGGCGTCGCTCGGGTCGTCGAAGGCGACCTTGGCGCCGTAGATCGCCGCCGAGTATGGGTTGACCATCGTGTAGTCGGCGGTGAGCACCTCCGAAAACGGCTTGTCGTTGCGCACCACGTGCACGATCAGCTCGAGCGGCTCGCGCGCGACGGCGTCGTTGTGCTTGGTCTTGTCGGCGTTGGAGAGCCCTGTCCACCACGGGTCGTAGATGTCGGCTTTGACGTAGTTGCCGTTGATCGTGCCGATGGCGCGCTGCGTCGAGCCGTAGTACTTGTCGGTGAGCAACAGGTCGTTGAACAGCTCGCGCACGCGCGCGTAGAACGCCTCGTCGGTCATCAGCTTGTCGACGGCCTTGCCGAGCGCCGCTTCGCCGCCCGCGCGCACGGCGTCGAGCTCCGACTGCGGCGGCAGCTTGCCGACAAGCACCAGGCTCGCGCTGCGCAGCGTCTGTTCGGGGCTCTGCAGCACGACGTGGTCGGCGTCGCCGCCGGCGTTGTGGCACTTCGATGCATCGTCGTCGTCATCGGCGCGCACCTTGGCGACCAGCGTGCGCAGCACCTCGAGCTCGGCGCTGTCCTTTTCGAGCACCACGCCGCCACCGTGGTTGTTGCCGCCGGTGGGCTTGAGCGTGAGCAGCGGCACGTCGTCGTACTCGGTGCGCGCCATCTCGCGGATACTCGCCAGGTTGGTGTCGACGAAGCCGGGATAGGTCTCGGGCTGCAGCTCGAGCTTGGCGTGGCGCTTGAGCGCGAGGCCGTCGAGGCTGTGACAGCTCGCGCAGCGCTGGCCGAGCACTGGCCAGGCCTTGGTGATGAAGTAGTCACGCAGCGTGACGCAGCGCGCGTCGGTCTTGTCGTTGCTGCCGCCCGGATCTCCCGAGCAGCTGGCGAGCAGCAACAGCAGCAGTGATAGCGCCAAGCGCTGGTGTGGCCGCGCCACGAGCATGAGCGCACTCCTCCCTCGAGCCAGCGCCACCCATGTGGTGGCCCCGTCGGTCGGCTTTGGTGCTCCCAGCGGCGGCGGCGATCTTCACCGCGGACAACGAGACGGACGGACGTGTCTCGTCAGGCCCGTACGCCGCGGCAGTCGCCAGTGGTTGATGCGCCGGTGCGAAAAGCGTGCGCCAGAAAAAGAACCCGGCAGCGGATCTACGGTCTAGGGCACCTCGACGATGACCTTTCCGTCCGCGCCGTTCATCTGGCTGCAGGGCACGCTGTCGGTATTGCCGCGCCCGCCGAGGCCCGCGCCGCCGGCGCTCGCGGTGTTGCCCGCGTCGCGGCCGCTGCCGTTTTGTGTCGTGGTGCCGACG
>JAGQIK010000435.1 GCA_020431405.1 Myxococcales bacterium | reverse complement strand
AGGGCTTCAAGGTGACGTTCATGGGCTCGGCTCCGTCGTGCTCGCTGCGCTGCCGGCGCGCCCGATGCGGGCACGCGCGGCGAACTTCAGCGTCGCGCCATCGTAGTCGCGGGGCGCCCCGCGCGGACAGGCGAACTGGCGCACCTTTGACAGCTTGTTTCGTGCATACGGCGGATGGGGCATCCGAATAATCGACGCCATCGGAACCTCCGCAGGCCAGCCTGCGCGCAACTGTCCACTCCATGGAAACAGCCGTCGTACGCCAGATTGCCACCCCTGCCAAGCCTGCCGCGGCCGATTTCGGTGCCCGCCTCGTCAGCCTGCCGCTGCGCTCGAAGGCCTCGCTCGCGCTCGGTCTCGCGGCGCTCGCCGCGGTCGTGCTCTCGCTCACGTTGTGGAGCAGCCAGGGCGACTACAAGGTGCTCTACGCCAATCTGTCGGACAAGGACGGCGGCGCGATCATCGCCCAGCTCGCGCAGATGAACGTGCCCTACCGCCACGCCGACGGCGGCGCCGCGATCCTGGTGCCGGCCGCGCAGGTGCACGACGCGCGCCTGAAGCTCGCCTCGGTCGGCCTGCCCAAGGGCTCGGTGGTCGGCTTCGAGCTGATGGACACGGCGCGCTTCGGCCTGACGCAGTTCGGTGAGAGGCTCAACTTCCAGCGCGGGCTCGAAGGCGAGCTGACGCGCTCGATCACCGCGCTCGCCGCGGTGCAGGCGGCGCGCGTGCACCTCGCCCTGCCGAACCAGAACGGCTTCTTTCGCGAGCAGCAAAAGCCCTCGGCCTCCGTCGTGCTGACGCTCTACCCCGGTCGCTCGCTCGACCGCACCCAGGTCGCGGGCATCGTGCATCTGGTCGCGTCGAGCGTTGCTGAGCTCAGCCCGAAGGCCGTCAGCGTGCTCGACCAGACCGGCACGCTGCTGACCGGCGCGAACGACGCCACGGCGACGAGCGGCCTCGACGCGCAGCAGCTGCAGTACGTGAGCCAGATCGAGCAGGGCTACGCGAAGCGCATCTTCGATCTGCTCGAGCCGGTCGTCGGGCGCGACAACCTGCGCGCGAGCGTTACCGCCGAGCTCGATTTCTCGCAGACCGAGTCGACCTCCGAACTGTTCAAGCCGAACCAGGGCGAGGCCGCCGAGCGCGCGGTGCGCAGCCAGCAAAGCACCGAGGTCGGCGGCAGCACCGGCGCCGCGCCTGCGGGCGTGCCGGGTGCGGCGTCGAACCAGCCGCCGCAGCAGGCGACCGCGCCCCTCACCGGCAGCGCCGCGCCGCTGCAGGGTGCGCAGGCCGGCGGCGGCAGCAGCAGCTCGCGCCGCGACAGCGTGACGAACTACGAGGTCGACAAGACGGTGCGCGTGACGCGCAACGCGACCGGCAGCGTCAAGCGCCTGAACGCCGCCGTCGTCGTCAACAACCGCAGCGTGACGGATGCCAAGGGCAAGACAACGACCCAGCCGCTCGCGCCCGACGAGCTCGAAAAGCTCACCGCGCTGGTGAAGGAAAGCGTCGGCTTCAACGCCGAACGCGGCGACTCGGTCAAGGTCATCAACGCGCCCTTCCGCGTCGAGACGCCGAGCAACGTCGAGCTGCCGATCTGGAAGCAGCCCGAGACGATCGACCTCGTGCGCACGCTCGCAGTGCCGGGCGCGCTGGCGGTGGTCGCGCTGCTCGTGTTCTTCGGCCTCGTGCGCCCTGCCCTGCGCGCACTGCCTGCCGCCGCCGCGCCCGGCCAACGCCTGCACGCGGTGGCGCAGGATGCCGAGCCGCTGCCGATCGGCGACGCCGGCGCGCTGCCGGTGCTCGAGGCGCCGCGCTCGAACGCGCACCTGGAACAGGCCCGCACGCTCGCCAAGCAGAACCCGGCCGCGGTCGCGGGCATCGTGCGCGACTGGGTCGCAAGCGGCCAGGCCGCCTGAGACGGCGCACCCCGGCAGGCGACGATGGCCAACGACATGAACAGCAAGGCGGGTGCCGACGCCGGCGATGCGGGCGGCGTCGAAGATGCCGCGATCCTCTTGATGTCGCTCGGCGAGGAGGAGGCCGCGGCCGTCTTCAAGCACCTCGCCCCGAAGGACGTGCAAAAGCTCGGCGAGACGATCGCCCGCATGAAGGCCGTGCCGCGCGAGCGGGTGGACCGCGTGCTCGAGCGCTTCCGCACCATCGCCGGCGAGCAGAGCATGCTCGTCGACGACACCGACGAATACGTCAAGGCCGTGCTGCGCAAGGCGCTCGGCGAGGACAAGGCCAACCTGCTGATCGACCGCATCCTCGAAGGCAGCGATGTCAACGGCATCGAGAGCCTGAAGTGGATGGACCCGGGCGCCGTCGCCGAGCTGCTGCGCAACGAGCACCCGCAGATCGTCGCCGCGATCCTCGTGCATCTCGACTTTGACCAGTCGTCGTCGATCCTCAAGGCCATGCCCGAGCGCCAGCGCAACGAGGTCGTGGTCCGCATCGCGACGCTCGACGGCATCCAGCCGACCGCGCTGCGTGACCTCAACGACGTCATGTCGCAGGTGCTCGCCGGCGGCGAGAAGCTGCGCAAGGCCTCGCTCGGCGGCGTGAAGACGGCCGCCGAGATCATCAACCTGATGGGCGCAAGCCTCGAGACCGCGGTGCTCGACTACGTGCGCGACGCCGACAACGACCTCGCGCAACGCATCATGGACAACATGTTCACCTTCGACGACGTCGAGAAGATCGACGACAAGGGCATCCAGGCCCTGTTGAAGGAGGTGCAGTCCGAGTCCCTCGTCATCGCGCTCAAGGGCGCGACACCGGAGCTGCGCGAGAAGATCTTCGCCAACATGTCGACGCGCGCCGCCGAGACGCTGCGCGAGGACCTCGAGGCGCGCGGCCCGGTGCGCGTCTCCGAGGTCGAGGCCGAGCAGAAGGAACTGTTGAAGGTCGTGCGCCGACTCGCCGACGAAGGCCAGATCGTGCTCGGAGGCGCGTCGGATGACGAATTCGTCTGACGCGCGCCGGGCGCCGCGCCAGGTGCCGCCGCCGACCGGCGGCGCCACGCAGAAGGCATCGCCCTACACCCGCTTCATTCCGCGCGAGGAGCTCGGCAGCT
>JAGQIK010000434.1 GCA_020431405.1 Myxococcales bacterium | reverse complement strand
CGGCCAAGATGGTCAGCACCGAGCCGTCGACCATCGGCGCGCTGCCGCCCAAGGAGAAGGTCAAAGAGCTCGTGCTCTACAGCATCTCCGAGGAGTACTTCAACGTACGCGCCCACCTGGGACTGTCGATCGGCCAGTAGACGTCATCTCTGAGGGCGCCTTCGAGATGCGAGGCGCCGCTTCCCCCTCCGTCGATTCCACCACCGCACCGCGCGCGGCCCAAAAGGCTGCCGCGCGGTCGCGGGTCCACTTCGCGGCCAGCTTCTCGAGCGACTGCGCCAGCGCTTCGGCGTCTTGCGGGCGGGCGTCGGGGTTCTTTTCGAGACAGCGCATGATCACGGTGCGCAGCTCGTCGGGCACGTCGTCGCCGAGCGGCTCGGGCGTGTCCTTGATGTGTGCGATGACAGCGAGCATCGGCGTCTTGGCGAGGAAGACCTCGCGGCCGGTGAGCAGCGCGTAGGCGACGCAGCCGAGGCCGTAGAGATCGGCGCGGCCGTCGACGGGCTTGCCGGTGGCGACCTCTGGCGAGACGTAGGCCGGTGTGCCGGTGATGACGTTCTCGGCGGTGAGCTTGGCGGCGTTTGATGGCCGCAGAGCGGTCGTCTGCGGCGAATCGCCGTCGGGTTCGAGGATCTGCACCAGGCCGAAGTCGAGCACCTTGACGAAGTCGAGCTCCTGGCCGCGGCGGCACAAGAAGATGTTGGCCGGCTTGATGTCGCGGTGCACCAGCCCGGCGCGGTGGGCGTCGGCGAGCGAGTGGCAAGCCTGGCGCAGCACGTGCGCCACGCGCTCGGGCGGCTGCGGGCCGTGCTCGGAGAGCAGGTCTTCGAGCGAGAGGCCGTCGAGCAGCTCCATGGCGTAGTAGAAGCGGCCGTCGTCGGTGCTGCCGTAGTCGTAGACCTCGATGGTGTGCGGCGAGAGCAGCTGCGCGGTGGCTTGTGCTTCGCGGGCAAAGCGCTGGCGCATGGTTTCCGGCTCGATGGTGCCAAGGCCCTCGAGCTTGACCAGCTTGATCGCGGCCGGCCGCGCGAGCATGCGGTGCTCGGCGCGCCAGACTTCGCCCATGCCGCCTTCGCCGAGGCGCTCCACGAGCCGGTAGGCGCCGAGCTCTTGCGCGCGCGCGACGTCCTGGCCGAGGTCGAACATCACGCGGGCCATCACGGTCGCCAGCGCCACGCCGATAGCGCTCGGCACGAACAGCCACAGCCACAGGTTCCAGGGCGGTACGGGGTTGCCGAGGCGGATCGTGATCCACAGCGCCAGCGGTCCGGTGGCGGCGGCGGCGGCGGCGGCGAGCGCCATGCGGCGCGGGCCCACGGGCACGACCACCGAGAAGAACAGCAGCCCCGCGACAACCGGCGAGGGGCCGCGCACCACGTCGCTTGGCAGATAGACGAGCCAGTTGCGATAGAGCTCGGTGAGAAACGAGATCACGACCAGAAAGAGCAGCCCCAGTGTCAGCCGTCGTGCCGCGCTGATGCGCTCGGAGCGCGCGGCAAAGAACATGGCCAGCGAGACGGCGAGGCCGACGATGACGACGCCCAGCGGGCGCGAGCTGCCCGCGCGCGCTCCGACGTTGGGCTGGATGAAGGCGGCCAACGCGAGCGCTACGGTGGCGACGGTCATGCTGATGCCCGCCACGAGGGCCACGCGCCGCGCGGCCTGCTCGAGCAGCTCGGCGGGCAGCTGGCGCGCGTCAGGGCGGGACTCGGAGCCGCTCCTGCGGGGATTCAACAACTGCGTCACGGCTACTAGCTTCTGATACTCTGAGCACATCTCCAAGCGCACCAAACGTGACGCGGAGGCCTCCTCCTCCTCCGGGTCGTCTATCTGGCGCCGCAAGCCGCTCGCTGACCTGCACAAGATTGCCAGCGAGGAAGGGATGCATCGCGCGCTCGGCGCGCTCGACCTGACCGCCATCGGTGTCGGCGGCATCATCGGCGCTGGCATCTTCGTGCTCACGGGGCAGGCTGCCGCGCAGTACGCCGGCCCGGCGATCGTGTTGTCGTTTCTGCTCGCCGGCCTGGCCTGCGGCTTCGCGGGGCTTTGCTACGCCGAGCTGGCGTCGATGATCCCGGTGGCTGGCAGCGCCTACACCTACAGCTACGCGACCCTCGGCGAGGTGGTGGCGTGGTTCATCGGCTGGGACCTGGTGCTCGAGTACGTCGTCGGCGCGGCGGCGGTGGCCGTCGGCTGGTCGGGCTACGTCGTGTCGTTCTTACGCGGCTTCGGTGTCGATCTGCCGCCCGAGATCATCGCGGCGCCTGGCACCGAGTTCGTCTTCGTCGACGCCGCGCAGATCGCCGCGCACAAGGGACTGTCGCTGACGGCGGGCTGGCACGCGCTCGAGCCGATCGCCAAGAGCCTCGCCGCGGCCGGCGTCAGCGTCGCGGCCCTTCCGCACAAGAGCTCGGTCTTCAACGTGCCAGCCGTCGCCATCGTCGCGCTGGTGACGCTGGTGTTGACCATCGGCATCCGCGAGTCGGCGCGCTTCAACGCCGTGATCGTGGTGCTCAAGGTGACGGTGATCCTGCTCGTGATCGGCGTCGGCTTCGCGTACATCCGCAGCGAGCACTGGACGCCCTTTCTTCCGCCCAACACGGGCAAGTTTGGCCAGTTCGGTGTGTCGGGCGTGCTGCGCGGCGCCGGGGTGATCTTCTTCGCCTACATCGGCTTCGACGCCGTCTCGACCGCGGCGCAGGAGACGAAGAACCCGCAGCGCGATCTACCCATCGGCATCCTCGCCTCGCT
>JAGQIK010000053.1 GCA_020431405.1 Myxococcales bacterium | reverse complement strand
GAGCGACGGATCGTTGAGCGACGGCTCGTCGCGCTCGCCGCTGTCGGGCGTGATCATCCCGTGCTGTGATGGCATCAGCGCGCCGGGCGCCCCGGCGGGCGGCGTCGGCGGCGCGCTCGGAGGCGGCCCGGCGGGCGTGCCGGGGATCGGCGCGCTGCGCATGCCAGGCGGCGATGGCTCGATGCGGGTGGCTTCGCTCTCGAGCGCCGTGGCGTCGTCCTCGAGTTCGCCGCCGAAGTGGGGTCGCGACTGCAGCGAGGTCGGCAGGCCGTCGTCGTCGGCCGCGTCCTCGTAGTCGCCGCCGACGCCGTCGTCGGTCTCGAAGGGGGGCGCCCCCCACTGCGCCGTGCTCGCGTCCTCGGGCTCGCCCGCGGCGTCGAGAGCCGTCGGATCATCTTCGAGGTCGGCGTCGTCGAGCAGCGGCGGCGGCGCGTCGCTGATCGCGGTGCGCGCCGCGGCGTCCTCGTCGAGCGCGGCGCCGAGCGACTCGGGAAGCGGCGTGTTGAGCGCCGTGTTGCCCGAGGGGTTGTCCACGTCCTGATCGGGGCGATGCTGCCCCGTGGGCAGCAGGTCGTCATCGTCGTCGACCAGCGGCTGCGAGGCGGCGCCGATGCGCGCCTCGGCCTCGGCGCGTGCCTCGGCTTCGGCGACCGCCGCGGCGTCGAAGCTGCCGGTGGCCGCGCCGAGCGCGCCCGCCTCGGCCGCGGCGAGAAAGTGCGGCGGCGGCACCTCGGTTGGCTCGTCGTCGTCGAGGTCTTCGGCGTACGCGTGATCCTGCGGACGCGGCGCCGGCGCGCGCATCTCGCCGGAGACCGACATCGGCCCTGGCGGCCGCATCGCCAGCGGCGGCGGCGGCAGCGGCAGCGCCGCGCGCTCCTCGAAGTCCTCCGGGCGAAGATCGTGCGCTTCTTTCATCAGCGCCTGTTGCGCTTTGATGCTGTCGGCGAAGCACTCGCGCATCCAGTTGGACAGGTCGCGCGGGCCGAAGGCGGTGTCTGTGCGCGCGAAGAAACGCTCGATGTCCGCGCGCAGCTCGGAGGCCCACGTGTAGCGCTTCTCCGGCTTCTTGGCGAGCGCCTGCAGCACGATGCGATCGACCTCGATCGGCACGTCGGGGTTGATCGTCGAAGGCGGCGCGGGCTCGTCGCGGCGCACGGCGTTGAGCGTGTCGAGCTGCGTCTTGCCTTCGAAGGGACGCTTGTTGGTCAGCATCTCGTAGAAGACGATGCCGGCGGAGAAGATGTCGGAGCGGTGATCGATCTCGCCCGCGTCGATCTGCTCGGGCGACATATAGGCGAACTTGCCCTTGAGCTTGCCGGCGCGCGTGCGCGTGACGCGGCTCGCCGCCTTGGCGATGCCGAAGTCGATCAGCTTGACCTCGCCCTCGTAGGAGACGAGCACGTTGGGCGGCGAGACGTCGCGATGGATGATCTCCATCGAGCGCCCGTCGGGGTAGGTCTGGCGGTGCGCGTAGTCGAGCGCTTGGCAGACGTGGCTGATGATGTGCATCGCCATCGAGACCGGCATGAAGCGGCGCTGGTGGTCCATGCGCAGGCGCAGCGTGCGCACGTCGTGGCCTGGCACGTACTCCATCGAGATGAAGTACGTGCCGCCGATCTCGCCAAACTCGAGCACCTGACCGATGTTGGGGTGGTTGAGGCGCGCCGAGATCTGCGCCTCGTCGACGAACATGGCGCGAAAGTCGGCGTCCTCGGCGACCACCGGCAGGATGCGCTTGATCGCCAGCACCTTCTCGAACCCCGCCTCGCCGGAGGCCTTGGCGAGGAAGACCTCGGCCATGCCGCCGCTGCTGATCTTGTCGATCAGCAGATACCGCCCGAAGCGTTCCGGTCGCAGCTCGCTCATCGCGCCATCGTCGGCCTGGGCTACGAGCGCCCCTGCGCGCGCGTCAGCAGCGGGTGCATGCGTTCGTAGAGCGGTTGCGGCAGCGCGCGCACGAGCTTCATCGCCAACACCAGCGGCCAGGGGAAGCGCACCCAGCCGCTGCCGTCGGCGACGGCCGCCGCGATGCGCTCGGCAGCGTCGTCCGTTTCGAGGATGAAGGGCATGCGAAACTCGTTGCGCGCGGTGAGCTCGCTCTTGATGAAGCCGGGCTCGACGATCGAGATCTGCACGCCGTGGTCGCGGCCCTCGAGGCGCAGCGCTTCGAGCAGCTTCGAGACCGCAGACTTGGACGCCGAGTAGACGGCGCTGCGCGGCAGCCCGCGCATGCCGGCGATGCTCGAGATGCCGACGATGATCCCCGAGCGGCGCTCGACCATCGGCGGCAGCACGTGCTCGAGCCAGTTGATCACGCCGTAGACGTTGATGTCGAACGTGCGCCGCGCCTGCTCGCCGTCGAAGTCCTCGAGCGTCACACCGCGTCCGCCCACGCCGGCGTTGAGGATCGCCACCGTCGGGGCGCCCTGCTCCTCGCGGATCGCCGCCGCGGCGCGGGCGACGGAGGCGACATCGGTGACATCGCAAGGCACCACCAACGGCTTGCCGCCGGCGCGGCTGACAGCGACGGCCACCTCTTCGAGCCGCTCGCGCCGGCGCGCCACGAGCGCGATGTTGGCGCCGTAGCGCGCGATGTTGCACGCGAGCGCCGCCCCGATCCCGCTCGACGCCCCGGTGATGACCACGCTCGACGAGGGGCCGTAAACCGCCGATGGATCCGCCATCGAGGCCACTGTATCACAACGGCGCACATCCGCTGGACCTACAACCTCGCAGATCGACGTACCAAATCCTCCGGGCGGTGACAGAAAAAAGGAAACCGCTTCGGACACACAGTCGTACCGTTCGCGTGGGTCAAGAAGCGCGAGCCATGACGAACAAGCCACGTCAGATCTCGTTTAGCGCCGGCGAGACGGTCTTCGAGGCGGGCGACGAGCCCGACTTCATGTACATCCTGCGCAGCGGCGAGATCGAGCTGGTTCGCGAGAGCGGCGAGGAGACCCTGGTCCAGAGCGCCGGTGACTTCTTCGGCGAGCTGGCGATCATCAACAATCGCCCGCGCGTGATGACCGCGCGGGTGCTCGAGGACGCCGAGGTGCTCGCGGTCGACACGCGGACCTTCGAGCACATGATCACCAACAACGTCGAGATCGCCGTGCGGGTCATCCGCAAGCTGGCGGGTGCGCTCGACGAAGCCGAGGTCACCGCCGAGCGCGAGCGGGCGCGCGGGGCGCGGCTGGTCACGCGCGCAAATGTCCTACGGCTGGTCGCGTCGGCCGGTGCTGGTGCCGACGATGCAGCGCTCGAAGATGCGATGCACGCTGTGCCCGCCCGCGACGGGGTCAGCGGTGAGGTGGCGGCGGTCTCGCCGTCGTCGGCGCCGCCGCAGGCGCAGGCGCAGGCGCAGCCACAGCTGCAGCCGCAGCCACAGCTGCAGCCGCAGCCACGGCGCGGCCGGGCGGGTGTGGTCGTGCTGGTGCTGGTCGTCGGCGCGGGCGCCGCGGGGCTGACCTGGTGGCTGGCGCGCGGCGATCGAGACGTGGCGGCGCCCGCTGCGGCCTCGACGCCGGCCGCCACGCCTGCTG
>JAGQIK010000433.1 GCA_020431405.1 Myxococcales bacterium | reverse complement strand
CCCGGCGACAGCGACAGTCTCGCCACGCTGGTCGGCGCGCTGGTCGGCGCGCATCTCGGCGAAGGCGCGCTGCCCGCCGAGTGGCGCCGCGACGTTGAACGCAGCGTCGCGCTGCGCGCGCTGGCGCTGCGCATCTAAGTATCCGAGTAGCCGAGCTCTCGGCAGCCCGCCTTGCATGTCGGGTAGATAATCGTCATCCTCAGCAGATGCGTACGACCTTGCTTCTGCTCGCGATGTCTCTGCTGCTCGGTGCCTGCGGCGGCAGCGACGACAGCAACACGGGCTATCAAGGCGCCACGTCGTCGGGCACCTTCTTCGTCAAGGTCGCGACGTCTCCCGCGCCGATCCCGCTCAACGAGACCTTCTCGGCGGACGTGGCGGTCTACGACAGCCACGATCAGACGCTGATGCTCGACGATGTCGACGTCGTGCTCGACGGCGAGATGCCGCAGCACGGCCACGGCATGAGCGTGCAGCCGACGGCGAGCAAGAACAGCGACGGCTCGGTGCACGTCGACGGCATGCTCTTTCACATGCCCGGCACCTGGAAGCTGCACGTCGACGTCACGCGCCAGAACGAGACCGAGCGCGCCACCTTCGATGTCGTGCTGGAGCCGTAGCGCCGCTCGTCACACCGTTGTCGCCGCTCTGGCGCTGCTCGCGGTAACCAGCGGCTGCGCTGACGGCGGGCTCGACACGGCCGTGCCGCTCAGCGCCGAGCACGTGCAGCGCGCCATCTCGCATCGCCTCGCCGACGCGCCGCCGCCACCCGATCCCACCAACCGCGTCGCCGACGACCCAGCCGCCGCGCGTCTGGGGCAGTTTCTGTTCTTCGACAAGCGGCTGTCCGGCGACGGGCGCTTCTCGTGCGCCAGCTGCCACGATCCGAGCAAAGGCTTCGGCGACGACCGCGCCCTCGGCGAGGCCACCGGCAAGCTCGGCCGACACACGCCGAGCATCTACAACACCGTCTACAACCGCTGGTTCTTCTGGGAC
Organism: Myxococcales bacterium; assembly: GCA_020431405.1. GTDB lineage: Bacteria > Myxococcota_A > Polyangia > JAGQIK01. The sequence continues at coordinate 9,426 of JAGQIK010000433.1, read as the reverse complement.
GGGCGCGCCGACTCGCACTGGAGCCAGGCGCTCGCGCCGCTCGAGCACCCCGACGAGCAGGCCGGCGATCGGCTCGCTTTCGCCCACCTCGTCGCCTCCGACGCGCCGCTGCGCGCCGCCTACGAGGCCATCTTCGGCGCGCTGCCCGACCTCTCCGACAGCGCGCGCTTCCCGGCGCGTGGACGGCCCGCGCCCGACGATCCGGGCGGCGCGCTGGACACCGCCTGGCGCGGCATGAGCGCTGCCGACCAGAAGGCCATCGACACCATCTTCGTCAACCTGGCCAAGGCCATCGCGGCCTACGAGCGGCTGATCGTCGCGCGCGACGCACCCTTTGATCGCTTCGCCGCCGGGCTCGAGGACGGTGACGCCAACAAGCTCGCCGCGCTCTCGGCGTCGGCGCAGCGCGGCCTACGGCTGTTCATGGGGCGCGCCAACTGCTGGCTTTGCCACACCGGACCCAACTTCACCGACCGCGAGTTTCACAACATCGCCACGCCCGAGCGGCCCGGCGTCGATCCACTCGATCAGGGGCGCTTCGTCGGCGTCGACCTGGTCAAGGGCAGCCCCTTCAACGCGGCGTCGTCCTTCAGCGACGCGCCCGACGGCGACGCGGCCAAGCGCCTCGCCTTCATCATCGCCACCGAAGAGCACGTCGGCGCCTTCAAGACGCCCTCGCTGCGCAACATCGAAAAGACGGCGCCCTACATGCACGGCGGACACTACGCCACGCTCGAGGACGTCATCGGTCACTACTCGCTGCTGATCTCGCCCTCGAGCGTGGGTCACCGCGAGGAGACGCTGATCCCGCTCGCGCTCGATGCTGACGAGACGGCGGACCTGATCAGCTTCCTGAAGTCGCTGAGCGGGAAGCCGCTCGCGGCGGACCTTCTGTCGGCGCCGACGTCTCCGTCGCTCTAGCGCTAGCGCTAGCGCTCGCAGCTGCAGGCGCCGGGGCCGCCGCGCTGCGGGCGGCGATCTGCGCGTCGATGGCGGCTTCGCCCAGGCCGGGGTGTTTCTTCGCCGGGCCGCCGGTGCCGCTCTTGCCTTCGACGTTGTTGTCGTAGAAGCGCTGCGTCGGGTAGGCGAAGTCGATGTCGGGGCACCGAGCGAAGGCCTCGAGCACGGCGCGCCACAGGTGATCGCCGGCGGTGCGTCGCTGGCGCGCGCCGCACAGAAAGCGCGCGGTCAGCCTGACGCCGATGTCGATCACGTCGACCCACACGATGGGCGTCAGGTAGCCGTAGGAGACGTTGTGCTCCTCGGCGAGCCGTGCCGCGTGCTTCTTCATCTCTTCGGTGGGCTGGTAGAGCTCGTTGACCATATCGGTGAGCAGCTGGTGCGCTTTGCGCCAGTCGCTCTCGAAGGTCACGGTGATCGGGATCTCGTGCCAGACCTGCGGGAAGCCCTGCGTGAAGTTGGCCACCGGGTGCGTGAAGATTCGACCGTTGGGGACGTGGATGATGCGCCCGGTGCTCTGGTCGGCGGCGACCCAGTGGCCGATCTCGACCATCGAGGTCATGAACATGCCGATGTCGACCACGTCACCGGCGACGTCACCGATCTCCACGCGGTCGCCGGCCTTGAACGGCTGGCGCCACAAGATGAACAGCCACGCCGCCAGATTGACGATGGGGTCTTTGAGCGCGATGGCGATACCGGCGGAGAGGATGCCGAGGTAGGTGGCGAGGTTGACCTTGCCCAGCAGCCAGATCTTCGCCACCACGATGGTGGCGAGCACGCCGAAGCCGTAGTTGACCGACTTGTTGAGGGTGAAGCGGCGCTGCGGGTCCGAGATGCGCTGCACGACCCAGCGGCGCACCAGCCGCGTCAGCACCAGGTAGAGCAGGATCACCAGGATCGTGTTGAGGATGTTCCCCAACCGCTCCGGGCTGAGCCCGACCAGGTCTTCAACCCAGCCGGAGAGGCGCTTCCAGAGGTACTTTCCGAGGATCCAGTCCATCGCCGTTGCCGGCGATTATACCTCGTCGACCGGCGTTAGCCGCCTTCGGCCTGGCGCGTGCGATCGCGAATGGCGTCGTGGTGGTCGCCGAGCTCGCGGTGCGCCGCGCGGAAAGCATCGTGCACGGCGGCGTTCATGTTCTCGTGCTCGTGGCCTTGGGTGACGGCGATGGGGCCGCCGGGAACATGGACGAGCAGCCTCACCTGGACTTTGTGGTGGTGAGCCTGATGCCGGTGCGGAACCTCCACGTCGACCTCGACCTGCGTGATGCGAGGGAAGTGTCGCATCAGCTTGTCGGCTTTGTTTTGAACGAGGTCTCGGACGTCATCGGTTGCGTGGAGGTGGTGGAAGTTGATGCTGACGGGTTTTTCCATAGACGGTTTCTCCCTCGCGCGTGTCCACGAACGCGCTCCAAGGATCTTGTGTGAGCAACCCGCATACCATGTCGCCGTGACGCTATGTGCTTGATATATGGTCGCCGTGCCACCCGCCCCTCGGAGGTGCGGGTGCCGAACGACCCAACAAGCGGCCAGTGGCGCTGAGACCGGGTCACGCTGACTCGGCTAAACGAGGTCGAAGTCGTGAAAGTCGGCGCCTTTTTCGGCGGAGAGGATGTGCAGCGCGGCGGCCGCGCCGTCGCCCGCCGAGGTGATGGCCTGGATCTTCTTCTTGCGCACGAGCCAGCCGAGCAGGTAGGCGCGCTCGACGTTGGTGCACATGTCGAGGTTGGGCGCCGCGCCGAGGTCGACCCCGATCGCCTCGGCGAGCTTCTTGTCGCCGCTGGCGATGATCACGTACTTGCCGTCGAAGGTCTTGCCGTCGGCGCAGCGCGCGACGAAGCGTTCGCCATCGCGTGACAGCGACTGCACCTCGAGGTCGTGGATCTCGGCGCCGATGACGAGCACCTGCTTGCGCGCTTCGGCCATGAAGTCGGTGCCCGTGACGCGCGGAACGCCGAGGTAGTTGAGCAGCAGCGCCTTGTGCATGGGCGTGTCGTTGGAGCCGATGACGATCGGCTCGACGCCGTTCTTGGCGAGAAAGAGCGCAGCGCTGAGGCCGCCGGGGCCGTCTCCGATGATCAGGGCGCGGGTCATGGCGTCGTCTCCTTGCGAGCGAGGTGTGTGTTCTGCGCGGTCAGAACGGCAGCGCCGAGGCGCCGAAGATGTAAAGGTGTGCGATCAAGACGCCGACGTACAGCGCGATGGCGATCAGCGGCCGCAGCAGGCCGATCTCGCGCAGCACGAGCCGATTGCGACCGGCGAGGATCGCCGCGAACGGCAGGCGCGACGTCTTGGCGGCGAAGCGTGTCCACGCCTCGCCCTTGTCACGCGCAGCGCGCCGATCGATGTGCAGCATGCCGGCGCCGGCGAGCAGCGTCATGCCGCCGAAGAGGATGCAGGCCGCCACGTCAGGGTTGGCGATGCAGTGCACGAGGCCCCACAGAAAGAAGCCGAAGTTTGCGGGGTGGCGCGTGACGCGGTGGATGCCGCGTGCGACATCGTCGTCGGCGTTGTCGGCGTCGGTGTCGCCGCGCTTGCTGACGGCCGCCGTGGTGGGCCCGCCGGCGGAGCCGAGCACGATGAAGAGCCACGCGATGGGCATCACGATGTTGACCAGCCAGCGTGTCCACGGCGGCGGCGGGACGATCTCGATGTACGGCGCGCGGATGTAGCCCCAGATCACGAACGTCAGCCCGACCGCTGCGACCAGCGAGAAGATGCCCGGGAAGCCCTTCTCGCCAAACTTGGCGATCAGGCTCGGGCGGATGTATCGGCCCGAGAGCGCGAAGTGCCCGCCGACGAAGATCACCACGCCGAGGATCAGCATCATCAACGAGCTGGCGCCTTGTGCGGGGGCGTTGCGCTTGGCGCGCGCGACCACGGCCGGATGCGACAGGTACGTGATGGTGGCGAGGATGGCGCGCTCCTCGGCGGCGTCGAGGCGCTGCGGCGGCATGATCGCGGGGCTGACGCCGAGCGCGCGATCTGCTTCGGGGTCACGCAGCGCGCGCTGCAGATAGGCCGCGTCGACGGTCACCTCGCGCACGGCGCCGGCGCGTGTCTTGACCTTCTGTCGCCGTCCGAGCAGCCCGAGCAGCGTCGGTCCCACGCGCGCGGTACCGTCGTCCGAGTGGCAGGCGTTGCATCCGCGCGAGCGCAGCAGCTTGTGGCCGCGCTTGACCAGCTCCGTCTCGGGCGGCGGCGCCGGCGGCGCGCCCTTGGCCTTGCCCTGCGCGGCGGCGGGCGCGTGCGGCACCAGCAGCGCGAGCAGCAGCGAGGCGATGGAGGCGAGGCGCGGTGTGTTCATCAGAAGCTTCTGGCCGGCAGCTGCAGCTAGGCGTCAGCGCGTCGCGAGACGCCGCGCGCCAGCTCGGCGACCAGCGCGTCGTCTCGCACTTCTTCGATAGCGCGTGGCAAGGCGATCGACCAGTTGCGCGCCGCCACGGTGCCCGGAATGTTCGGGCGAGTCGGCTCCACCAGCGCGTCTTCGAGCGCCACGACGCGGATCAGCGACGGCGCGTCGGCCAGCCGCGCGTAGGCGGCGCGCACCACGTCGGCCGCCGAGGCATCGTCGTCGAGCACGTCGGCGGGATCGCCCAGCGCGTCAGCGGCGAGGGCGGCGCTGTCGCTCGCTGCCGCGCTGGCGCTGTCGTGGTCGCCGTCGTTGGCGCGCCCGCGCAGCCCGCGCAGGCGGCGGCGGATCTCGGCCGTGCCTTCCTCGCCCACCGTCACACCCAGCGCACGCTGCTCGGCGACGTCCGAGCCGGTCCACAGCCCGGCGACCGTGGGCAGATCGTGTGTCGTCACGGCGGCCATCGCCAGGCGCGGCCACTCGGGCGTCGGCGTGTCTTCGAAGTAGAGCAGGCGGTAGGAGAGAATGTTGTGCGCCCCGAGGGCCTCGCGCACGCCCTCTTCGACCGTGCCGAGGTCCTCGCCCACGACAAAGGCGCCCGCGCGCTCGGCCTCGAGCGCGACGATCGCGAGCATCGCGTCGAAGTCATAGCGCACGTAGGCGCCGAGCTGCGCCGACTCGCCGTGCGGCACCCAGAACAGTCGGCTGAGGCTCATCACGTGGTCCATGCGCAGACCGCCACCGTGCGCCATCAGCGCGCGCAGCGTGTCGATGAACGGCGCGTATCCCGCCGCGCGCAGCTTCCAGGGGATAAACGGCGGCACGCCCCAGTTCTGACCGTCGAGGGCGAGGGGATCGGGCGGCGCACCCACGGCGACGTCCATCGAGAGCACGTCTTGCCACTCCCAGCCGTCGGCGCCGCCGAGATCGAAGCCCACGGGCAGGTCGTGGATTATCGCCACCGAGCTGCCGGCGTCGGCGAGCTGGCGGTCGAGCTGGTACTGCAGCCAAGCGTGAAACGTCACGCGCTCGGCGTGCTCGTCGGCGAGCGCGGCGACCGCAGGGTTATCGGGGTGGCGCAGGGCGTCGGGCCACGCCGGCCAGCCCGCCTGGCGCTGCTCGCAGATCACGTTGAACGTGGCGTAGCGCTCGAGCGAGCGGCCGCGCTGGCGGCGCCAGGCAGCGAAGGCCTCGGCGCTGGCGCCGCTCTTGGCGCGCGCGGCGAAGACGCGCTCGAGCGCGCCGATCTTGAGCGCGTAGATCGCGTCGCGATCGATCGCGCGCGTTTGGTTGTGCGCGCGTCCGGCGCGAGCGAGGGCGTCGAGCGCGTCGCCGAGCGCCTCGCGCGCGCCTTCGACGGCTTCGACGCGTAGGTAGAGCGGATTGATGAAGCGGCGGCTGCTGATGAAGTAGGGGCTCGGCTGCTGCGGCAGCGTCGGCATCGCCGGGCCGAGCGGGTTGAGCAGCAGCGAGCGGGCGCCGAGGTCGCGCGACCAGCGGCCGAGCGCGTCGAGGTCGACGAGATCGCCGATGCCCCAGCTCTCGCGCGTTCGCGCGCTGTAGACCTGCGCGGCGAAACACCAGCCGGCGTCGGGCAGCGGGCAGCGGCGCGGGCTGACGATCACCAGCGTGCCCTCGTCGTCGGCGCTGGCGCCGGTGTGAAAGAAGCGGTGATAGCCGCTCGGAGCGCTCGCGGGCAACGCGCCGTCGCAGCTGAGCTCGTCGCCAGACTCGAGGCGCAGCGTGCCGCGGATGTCGCGTGTGGCGTCGTCGGTGCCGGCGCCCGCGGCCGAGACGGGATGCGTCTGTCCGCGCTCGACGACCCACACCGGCGCGCGCGGCGGCGGCGTGTCGAGACCGGCCGGCGGCTTCATCGCGCGCCGCATCAGCGCGCGCGTGTCCTCGCTGATCTCGCGCCACTCGGTGGCGCTGAGGCTGTAGCCGTCGTCGATTCCCCAGGCGTCCGTCGCCATCGTCGCTCCTCGGGACTCTGCAAGTCCGTGAACCGCGCGACAGTACCTCGCGGCTCCTCGGATCAGAAGCGCCGGTGCCGAGGTTTCTTGCCGCAGCCGGCCATCGGAGGCTAGTGCTAGAAGGTATGTCGCCCTTTTCGCGTCTGCTGGTGCCTGCACCACCGCTGCTGCTCGCAGCGGCGCTGGGCATGACCGCGCTGGCGGCGCTGGTGCAGGGCACGATCGGGTTTGGCTTCGCCATCGTCAGCGTGCCGGTGCTCTCGCTGGTGGACAAGCGCCTGGCGCCCGTGCCGCAGCTTCTGGTGGTGGTGCCGCTGACCTTTGCGATGTTCTTCCGCGAGCGCGGCGCGGCCGATCTGCGTGGGCTCGGCTGGGTGCTGGTGGGGCGCTTTCCCGGCGCAGCGCTCGGCGTGCTGGCGCTCAAGATGGCCAACGCGCTGACGCTCGACCTGCTGGTGGCGGCCAGCGTGCTGGTGGCCGTGGTGGCGATCGCGACGGGTCGCGAAGTGCCGCGCGGGCCGCTGTCGTACGTCGTCGCGGGCCTGACGTCGGGCGCCTTCGCGGTGATCTCGTCGATCGGCGGGCCGCCGCTGGCGTTGCTCTATCGCGGCGCTGCCGCCGGCGAGCTGCGCGCGACGTTGGCCGCGATCTTCTCGGTGGGCGTGCTGATCACCATTGGCTCGCGCCTCATCGCTGGCGCGATCAGCGCGCGCGACCTGGCGCTGGCGATCTGGATGGCGCCGGCGCTCGCCGTCGGGATGTGGCTCAGCCGCTCGCTGATCAAGCGCCTCGGTGATGGCAAGGCGTTTCGGGTCGCCGTGCTCGTGGTGGCTGGGCTGGCCGGAGTCGGCCTGGTGGTGCGCGCGCTGCTGCGCGCCTAGCACGTTACGCTGGTGGCAGCACGCCTTCGCGATGCAGCGTCGCGACGACCTCGTCGACGCACTGGTCGACGGTCTTGCCGGCGGTGTCGAGCTCCAGCTCCGGTGACTCGGGTGACTCGTACGGTGCGCTCACGCCGGTGAAGGAGGGAACCTCGCCCGCGCGGGCGCGCGCGTAGAGGCCCTTGGGGTCGCGCTCCTCGCAGACCGCCAGCGGCGTGGCGACGTGGATCTCGACGAAGGGCTGCTCGCCGGTGGCTTCGCGGGCGCGTGCGCGCGCGGCACGGTAGGGCGAGATGAAAGACGTGATGGCGATCATGCCCGAGTCGGCGAACAGCGCGGCGACCTCGCCGATGCGCCGAATGTTCTCGTCGCGGTCTTGCGGCGAAAAGCCGAGATCGCCGTTGAGCCCGTGTCGGACGTTGTCTCCGTCGAGCACGTAGGCGGCGTTGCCGCCGTCTATCAGCCGTCGCTCCAGGGCGTAGCCGATGGTGGACTTGCCCGAGGCGGGCAGGCCGGTGAGCCACACCACGGCGCCGCGCTGGCCGAGCAGCTTGGCGCGGGCGGCGGCGTCGACGAGGCCGCGATGGCGTGTGACGTTGGAGCTGGTCTTGCGGGTCATAGTCCTACCTTTAGCGTGCTAGGTGCGGGGCGCGTACCGTTGCATAATGTCTGGATGGGGTGTAGGTGCAAGGTGGTTTGGGGGCGAGCGCTCGTCCTAGCGCTCGCTGCCTTGGCCGCCGCCGCCGGCTGTACGCGCTGGGGCTTCTCGCCGCGCGCCAGCACGGGCACCGACACCGACGGGGCGGTAGAGGGCGACGCCTTCACGGTGTCGCCGCCCGACAGCGACACGCTGGTGGTTCCCAGCGACCAGAGCATCGGCGACGCGCCGTGGCCCGGCTACAAGCTCAGCGCGCCCACGCGCTTTTACCGCACGGCCAACACGCTGTCGTTCGTGTGGCAATGCGACGGTCAGATCCCCGGCTTCGACCGCTACGAGCTGTGCGTGAGCGCCGACGCGACGTTCCCGCCGGCGGATACGCGCTGTCTCGACCCGCTCGATGACATCGGGCTCGGCCGGCCCGACTGCGGCGGCGGCGATCTCTACCACCCGGTGACCGTCTACCAGCTCGCCGCGTCGACGACCTACTACCTGCAGCTGTCGGTCTACGACAACACGGGCGAGAAGTACGAGGCGCCGCTGATCAGCGACACCACGCTGGCAGCGCCAGCCGACCGCATCAAGCTCTACGCTGGCAACTACGACCCCAACGCGCAGTGGCTGCTGCGGCTGACGCCGTCGACGAGCAACCCGCACTCGGGCAGCGAGCATCTGCAGTACGTCTCGACCAAGACCGGCTACCAGACGTTGCAGTACGGCAACCTCGGTCCGATCACGCCGCCGAACCTCACGGCGGACCGGCTCGAGGGCGGTCACTTCGAGTTCTATCTCGACTCGCCGCAGCCGGCGACGGTGTGCGTGTTTCTCGTCGGCGCCGCCGACACGGCGTCGTTCTGCCTGCCGCGCGGCTTCGCCGCCGTCGACGGGCGCAAGGGCTACCAGCGCCTGCAGGTGCCGCTGTCGTGGTTTCAGTGGGAGACGGCGGGCACGCCGCTTCAGCCGTCCGAGTTTGGCGACTGGACCAAGCTGATCGTTGGCGCGGACTGGGGCAAGGGCACGGTCTACCTCGACGACATTTCGATCTACTACTAGCCATGGATAACACGTTTCGATCGAACCGCAGGCCGCGCGACCGCGAGGTGCAGCTGCTGGCGGTGTTGTTGGCGCTGGCACTGGCGCTGCAGGCGCTGCTCGCGGCGGGCTGCAGCGACAGCACGCCTGCCAGCGCCGATGGCGCGGGTGATAGCGCAGGCGAGCGCGTCACGTTTCCCGACGGCACGCCCGGCGATGCACCGAGCGACGCGGGCGCGCCCGATGGCGACGCGGGCAGCGGCGACGCTGGCGCCGACGCAGCCGATGCGGGCGAGTGGGCGCGCAAGCTCGGCGGCCACACCGTCGGCGATATCGTCGGCCACTTCGCGCCGCTCTACTACCACGACACCGACACGGGCGGCCCCGACCAGATCGGCGCGCTGGCCGACTACTTCACGGCCGTGGACTACGACGGCGATCTTCGCCACGACAACAACTGGGACAACCTGCCGGGGGCCAAGCCGCAGGCGATGGTCTACGCCGCGCTGGTCGCCAGCAAGACGCACTACTTCATCACCTACTCGGGCTACCACGCGCGCGATTGGG
>JAGQIK010000432.1 GCA_020431405.1 Myxococcales bacterium | reverse complement strand
TCGCGCGTGGCCATCTCTTCGCGCACCGCGGCGAACCCAACGGCCATCTCTTCGCGCGTGGCCATCTCTTCGCGCACCGCGGCGAACCCAACGGCCATCTCTTCGCGCGTGGCCATCTCTTCGCGCATGGCCGCCATCTCCTCGCGCGTTGCCATCTCTTCGCGCAAGCCGGCGATGCTCGATGCGAGCTCGTCGCGAACGTCCGCGATGTCGTTGCGCAGCTCGTCGCGCGTCGCTGCAAGGTCTGCTTTGGTGATCATCTCGCCGCGCATGGCGTCGACGCTGGTCGTCAGCTTGGCGATGACGCGCAGGATCTCTGTGCTCATGGTGCTCTCCATTTGATGCCGGTCGTGCGCGTCGATCAACCACCGACCGCCGCCGATCTTCCGCGCTGCTGACCAGAGCAAACGCCGGGCCGCGCCCGAGTCTCCAGATCCCGTGTGGTTGCGGCAGCGGTGGCACGCGCAGCGGGCGCCATCCAGACGACGCGACGATTTTCGGGAACCTCGCCGCCGGCCGGCGCTCTAACGCCACATGCGACACATGTCTTCAGCGCTCGCCGCCGCCGCCTTGATGGCCCTCGCCGGCAGCGCCATCGCAGCCCCCACCGCCGCTTCGCAGCCAAGCCGCGCCGACGCGGCGCGGTCTTACACCCAGGTCAAGCGCGTCATCGGCCCCGACGGACGGTTGACCTTCGTCATGAAGAAGCCGATCACGGTCACGACGAAGGTGCCTCAGCCGCGCGTGATCTTCAGCTTCCACCGGGCGACCCGCGTCTACGAGCGCGCGCCGCTGGGGACCGAGCTGGCAAAGCGCGTCCTCGACACGGTGCGGGGGGCGCCGTTTTAGGTGGCCTGCGTGGCGTGGGAACGCATTTCCAGCGCGGCTGGCGCCGCGAGGAATATCAGGTTGATTCGCCCGCTGACGCGGTCGAATTTGCGAGGCTGCTGTTGTAGTTGGCTGCAGTTGTAGTTGGCTGCGGCGGTCGTGCTGCGGTAGATTAGGGCACCGAAGTACGGGCCCAACGCGAAGCTGCCGTGTCTACGGAGCGATGAATGGCGAGCACTAAGCAGGGCGCAGCCGCGCCAAAACAGCCAGCCGGACCGGTGCAGAAGATCCTGCGCATCGGCGTCATCCAGGCGGGCAAGATCGTCGAAGAGCGGCTGATCCGCCGGCGCGAGAGCGTCACCATCGGCGCCTCGCCGAAGAACACCATCGTCGTGCCCGCATCGAGCCTGCCGCGCAGCTTCACGCTGTTCGAGCTTTCGGGCGGCAACTACCAGCTGATGTTCTCCGACACGATGGACGGACGCGTGTCGGTCAACAACCAGGTCATGGCGCTCGAGCAGATCCGCCAGGGTGGCCACGCGCAGGCCAAAGGCGGCAAGGGCAACGTCATGCGGCTGCCGCTGTCGGACAGCTCGCGTGGCAAGGTGCTGCTCGGCGAGGTCACGCTGCTCTTTCAGTTCGTCGCGCCGCCGCCGATCCAGCCGCGCCCGCAGCTGCCGCCGTCGGTTCGCGGCAGCCTCATCACCAGCATGGACTGGGTGCTGGCATCGAGCTTCGTCGCCTGCGCCGTGATCAACTTTGGCTTCGTGCTCTACCTCAAGAGCATGCCGATCCCGCGGCGCGTCGCACCCGATGTCGTCCCCGACGACTTCGCCGAGTACGTGCCGCCGGCCAAGATCAAGCCGAAGAAAGTCAACATCAAGAAGCTCACCGAGAAGGGCGAGAAGAAGGCCGAGAAGAAAGGCCCCGCGCCCAAGAAGAGCGCCGCCGGCGGCTCGAAGAGCCGACGTCCGCGCAAGAAGGCCAAGCCCTGCGACAAGGCTTGCCAAGACGCGCGCGCCGCGGCCCGCAAAGCGCGTCTCGCCAAAGCGATCGCATCCACCGGCGCGCTCAAGCTGCTCGGCGGCAAGAAGGGCTCCGGCCCCGCCACCAGCGACTTGATCAAGGGCGGTGATCCCGGCCGCAAGCTCGACTCGGCCTTCAAGGGCGTCTCGGGCCTCAAAGCGGGCGGCAGTGGTCGCCGCGGCCTGCGCGTCAAGGGCGGAGGCGGCACTGGAAAGCGCGCCGGCATCGGCGATCTCGGCGGCCGCGTCGGCGGGCCTGGCAAGGTCGGCACCGGCGGCACCGTCGAGGAGAAGGTGCCCAAGTTCAAGTTCACGCGCCAGAAGGAGAAGGTCTCTGGCGAGATCAACCGCAGCTCGCTCGGCCGCTACCTGCGGCGCGCGGCACGCGGCGTCAAGGCCTGCTACCAGCGCGGCCTGAAGCGCAACCCTGGCCTCGGCGGCAAGCTCAACGTCGTCATCGAGGTCAACACGCTCGGCAAGGTCGCTGCGGTGTCCATCGACAAGGACACCATCGGCGACGCCGGCGTGGCCGCGTGCGTCAAGCGCGTCATCCGCCGCCAGCGGTTCCCGCCGGCCAAGGGCGGCACTGCCGAGATCATCGTGCCCTTCGTCTTCCAGAGCTCGAAGTAGCGGCGGGCACGCCGAGGCTCGACGCCCGAGTAGCTCGGCACCCGGATCCGTCGCGGCACTGTGCGGCCGCGGCGTTGGATCCCGCTCTGTCACACACCCACCTACCTTCCAACTCCTCGTAATCACCCCAGCATGAACGCCCCGCCTCGCTGCGGCATCCCATCTCCAGGTGCCCAGAATATGGGGTCAGAAACGTGTAAAACAGGCGGCCCGCCGCGCGCGGTAAAAATGATCCAACGTCGCAACAATCCACGATTTCGACGCGCGGAAACTCTTGTTGACACCCAAAGCGGTCCCCATATACTGGCAAAGCTGGCCCACCAACGAACGCCCGTCGTCTTTCACGGCTGGGTCGCGGAGATGTCTTCCGCGGCAACTCGCTCTAGGTTGAGGATGAGATGAAACGTAGATCATCGACGCAGCGTGGCAGTGTGTGGGGTTCGCGTGTGCGTTGGCTCGCCGCCGCTTCGGTCCTCGTCTTCGTCGCCGGCACCGTATCCGCGCAAGGCGGAGGCAGCGGGGGCCGCGCGAACGCCGAAGTCAAGTTCCGCAAGTCGAGCCAGCTGACGCCGCAGGAGCAGCTCACGCAGACAGGCGTCTACCAGGGACGCATGCAGAACATTCTGACCAAAGTCTCCAAGCTCGCCGAGCGCGCGCGCAAAGAGAAAGACATCATCAAGCTCAACTGCGTCAACGACAAGCTGATCCAGATCAAGGGGAACATGCGTGTCGGCGACCAGGCCAAGTCAGCGCTGCAAGGTGCGGCTAACCGCGGCAACACCAGCGAGTGCAACCACCAGTTCTCGAAGCTGACGATCATCTTCCAGAAGGTCACCGTCCTCGGCCAAGAGGCAGAGGCGTGCATCGGCGACGAGCTGGCCTACGTTGGCAAGACGCAGGTTCAGGTGCAGGTCGATCCCGACATTCCCCAGGATGATCCAACCCAACAGGGTGACCCGCCACTGCCCCCAGTCCGGCCGCCCATCGCATCTCCGTTCAACTAGCGTAAGCACCGATCGCTTGACCTCCCGCTGTCGCTAGCGGGCCTTTAGGGCAGCTAATGCGAATACGCGTTCAATACATCGCGGCTGCTGTTTTGCTGCTTTTTCCCCTCTCGGCCTCTGCTCAACAGGCCACGCCGATTCGGTACAACGAGGGTCCCGGCATAAAGCTCTCGGACGCCCTGGTGTTTCATCCCGGTCTTTCGATCGAGATGCGATACGACTCAAACGTTCTTTTCACGAACAGGCAGCTTCAAGGCGCTCCCTACCTCAGGCTCATCGGTCATCTCGATCTCGCGACCCGTTCACCTCAACGTCGCACCGACGCCTCCAGCGGACAGGTCGCACCTCAGAAAGTTCAGTTCAGGCTGAAAGGTGCGGTCGGCTACCGCGAGTATCTCAGCGGCGAAGACGCAGTGGTCAATCAGCGTGCGGTAGAAGTCGACGCAGGTATGCTCTTTCGCTGGAACCCGTCGCGGCACTTCTACTTTCAAGTCGTCGACAACTTCGCGCGCACAGTCACACCGCAAAACGCGTTGATCGTTCAAGGCGCTGCAGCGCCCACAACCTCCTCGACAATCGCGCGCGACCAGAATCGTATGTCGGCGGGTGTAGGCATCGTGCCCGGCGGCGGTCGGTTGACATTCGACCTGGGCTATGCGCTCAATCTCGATGCGTTCGAGGCGGACGCGTTCTCGCAAAACAACCGCCTCTTCCATGAGATCAACTTCAAGGGGCGTTGGCGGCTACTACCGAAGACGGCTATCACACTCGATGTGATCCAGCAGTTCTACGACTACTATAACGCGACGGCGACGACGACTCGCTTCGTCGGTTCCAGTCCATTTCGCGTCTACCTTGGCTTCCTCGGCCTGCTCACCCCGCGTCTCAGCGTCGTGCTTAAGGTCGGCTATGGCAACGGCATATACGATGAGGGGGCGAACTTCAGCAGCATCCTTGCCAAGGCCGAAATTGGCTACCGCTTCGGACCGCTGGCCAAGGTCCGCCTTGGCTACGAGCGATCCTTTTCAGATACTGTCTTCGGCAACTTCTCGACGGATCATCACGTGTACGCCGGCTATGATCACCTTATCGCGACACGTTTTATCCTTCGCCTGTCAGCCGACTACTACAACCGCGAGTACAACGGCGACTATTCGGGCATTAACGTGAACGCCACGTCGATCACTTCCAACCTACTAGCGATCGGTGCCGGCTTCGACTGGCAGATCAAAGATTGGGTCTACATAGGCATAGGCTACGATCTGCAGGTTCAGGCGCTACCAGATGACTTCTCGAGTCAGCAACGTGTCATCGGATTGCTCGACTACGTTAGGCACCAGGTCTTTGGCAAGGTCGGGATCGCCTACTAGCCGATCTCACGCGTTTCGTTGTGCGCTGTTTGTGATCGTCGGGTGCTCGTGCACGCTGATGGCGTGTACGGGGTCGCGGCAAACCAACAAGCCACCTCCCGCACCTCCTTCACTACCGTTCCGCGCATCGCTTGAGGCGGGCGATGTACTCGTCGTGGAAGTGTTTGGTGAGAAGACGCTGAGCGGTCAGTTTCAGATCTCGGATGCTGGGACCATCGACTATCCGCTCGTTGGCCGAATCACGGTAGCCGGGCTTCAGCCACCCAGAGTCGCCAAGATACTGCGAAGCAAGCTGGCCGCGGGTTACATCAAGAACCCCCAGGTAAGCGTCCTCGCGAAGAACTACCAAGAGAAGAAGAAGATCATCGTCTGGGGCCAAGTGCGAAAGTCGGGAACGTTCAGCTACAAGGCAAACATGACGGTCATCGAGGCGATCACGCTTGCGGGTGGGCTGTCGCCCCTCGCGGACAAGGGGTCGATTACGCTAACGCGTTTGAGCCAGGGTCAGTCGAAGCACTATCGAATCTCCATGTCTGATCCTAATGCAGTGGCCTACCGCCTCGTTCCCGGAGATGTCATCTACGTTCCTGAGCGTGTCTTCTAGATGAAGGGCATCATACTCGCCGGCGGTGCCGGCAGCAGACTCGACCCGCTGACGCGCGCCATATCAAAGCAGCTGCTGCCAGTCTATGACAAGCCGATGGTCTACTATCCGCTCTCGACGTTGATGCTGGCGGGGCTTCAGGAGATCCTCGTCATCTCAACGCCTCACGACTTGCCAAAGTTTCGCCAGCTCCTTGGTGATGGGAGCGACTTTGGGCTTGAGCTTCTCTATGCCGAGCAAGCACAGCCTCGCGGCCTCGCGGAGGCGTTCATCATCGGCCGCGACTTCGTGGGAGACGATGATGTGGCGCTGGTGCTCGGAGACAATCTCTTCTTCGGCCACGGGCTCGGGACGAACCTGTCCTCGGCTGTCGCCCAAAACCCTGGCGCCACGATTTTCTGTTACCCCGTTCGTGATCCTCGCCGCTACGGTGTGGCGGAAATCGGTACCGATGGCCGCGTGCTCAGCATCGAGGAGAAACCAAGCGCTCCCAAGTCTAACCTTGCTGTGACGGGACTCTACTTCTACGACAACACCGTGTTGGACATCGCGGCCAACCTCGTTCCGTCCGCACGGGGCGAGCTCGAGATCACCGATGTGAACCGCGCGTATCTCGAGCGTGGCAAAGTGCACGCGATCAATCTCGGGCGCGGCACCGCGTGGCTCGACACGGGTACCGAACAAGCGCTGCTACAGGCGGCCATGTTTGTCGAGGCCGTGCAGAGCCGACAAGGTTTGATGATCGCCTGTCTTGAGGAAGTAGCCTACCGCATGGGTACGATCGATCTCGATCAGTTAGGCCGCTTGGCGGGCGCTCGCGGCCAGAACGAGTACTCTCGCTACTTGCGCACGCTGGTAGATGCGGAGAAGGCGCGACACGCCTGAGACCATGCGCACCTCCATGACGCGCGGGGTCCTCGTTGCCTTCTTCGGTCCCGACGGAACGGGCAAGTCGACCCTGGCAGACGCCGTGATCACGGCTCTGCGGCCGAGTTTCACGTCGACAACGCTCTTTCACTGGCGACCCAAAGTGCTGCCGCAGATTAACGCTCTGCTGCACGGCGGAAAGACTAGCTACACGCTCGCTGACATGTCGCGCCCCCATCGCGCCAAGCCTTCGGGCGAGCTCGGATCGGCGTTACGAGCGTCGTACTACTGCGCCGACTACGTCATTGGATATCAGACGCGCATCGCCCCACTGCTTCGCAGGGGTGGTCTCGTGGTGTTCGACCGCTACTTCCACGACTTTCTCGTCGACCCCGAGCGCGTACGTATCAAGCGTGGGGCTGCTGTGCTTCCGTTGCTCGAGCGCTTGGTGCCAAAGCCCGACCTCTGCGTGGTCTGCTGGGCGCCGCCGGAAGTGTTGCTCGCACGCAAGCAAGAGCTTCCGGAGGAAGAACTCGTGCGGCAGGTAGCGGGCTACCGCGCGATGGCGAGCTCGATGCGCGCATGTCTCGAGGTCGATACCCGGTCGCCAGTCGCACATTGCGTAAGAGACATACAAGAGCATGTTGCGCGGTACTGCGCCCTGGCATAGGTGGCCACTATGGCGCGCCATCTCGCCAATCGGTTTGCGAGCGGGTGCAGGTGACGAGGCTCCTAGAGAACCCCGCCCTGGAGCGCTCGTCTGTCTTGGTCCGAAGCAGTTGGACATGCTCGCCGCGACTTGGCGTGCCGTGCAGCCAGATGGCGCCATCATGGTGTGGAGCGACTTGCGCTCCGCGCCGTCCTTGCTGCGCACCTTAGACTCGCTGCACCCGCGACCGGTCACCCGAGATCGATATGTCGAGCTCGATGTCCTCGGCCACGCCAAGGTGGCGCTCCCCACGGCGCCGCGTGTTGTCGCAGGCGCCGCGAGCTCGACGCTGCCAGCGAATCGCGCCATCTCCCGCATCGCTCGAGAGGTGTATCGCACGCTCGCGAGGGCTGGTCTCGCACAGTGGTTGCCGACTCGCTGCGCGTACGTCATCGCAGCAGCGCCGCCAACCGATGACAGCGCCGTGGCGTTGCTGACGCGGTGGCAGCCACGTCGCCTATATTTCAGCGTTCATTCTGGCCTGCCGGGAGCGACGCAGAAGCTCAACATTAGGCTCTTCGACGAAGCAGGCAAGCTTGTCGCCATCGCGAAGGTCGCCGCCCACGTCGCCGCCGACGAGACGATCTCGCGCGAGATTGCGGCACTGCAGTATGCGGCGACCCATGCTGCAATCGCGAGTCGCGTACCACGCCTGGTTGACCACGGCACCATCGGCGCGCGTCCCTTTCTCGTCCAGAGCATCGTCGAAGGAACGCCGGCTACCGCGGTAGGTGCGCGCCTTGATCCGCGTGTGCTCGAGCTCTTGCGCGTCCTCGCGCAGTCGACGAGCGAGCAGATGCGTTTCGATGAGGCTGCGGGCGTACAAGCGGTCTATCGTCGCGTTGCGCGCGTCATAGAAGCAGGTGCACCGCCTTGGCCTCGCCTCCTGGCTAGGTTGCAGCAGCGTGTGCGGCAGACAGCTCCGCAGTTGATCACGACGGTTCTGGCTCATCGCGACTTCACGCCTTGGAATCTGCTGCTCACGGCCGATCGCGCCAACGTCGTCGATTGGGAGTTTGCTCAAACACAGCACGTGCCGCTGTGCGACCTAGTACATTACTTGGTGCAATATGCTGTGCTCGTCGAAAAGAGCGATGTCAGAGCTACGGTCGGCGCATGCCGAGACGTGCTACAGCATGCATCGACGATGGCCGCGATCGGCCGACGTCCTCTGTCGCGGCGCGAGCAGCAGTTTGCTCTCGCCTTCTATCTGCTCGACACGGTGAGCTTCTATCAAGCCAACTACCTCGTGCAGCGACCGCCTTTCTGGCAGGTCGATTGGCTTGAGGGTGTCTGGTTCAACATGAGCATGGAGGTGCTCTCGGAGGCAGTCGATGGCTGACCGCCCGCTACGAATTCTCGCATCAGCCTACACGTGTGAGCCTCATGCCGGCTCCGAGGCTGGAATCGGCTGGAACTGGGTGCGGCAGATCGCCTCGCGCCACGAGCTCTGGCTCATCACTCGCGAAAACGTCGTCGAACTCGTCGAGGCAGGCGCCGCTGAGTTCGGACTCAGCGAGCGTCTCACGGTAATCGGCCACGATCTTCCGCAGTGGATCCGACGGTTCAAGCGCGGACCACGCAACCTCTATCCATACTACTACCTCTGGCAGATGGCGATGCTTCCGCTCGCGCGGCGATGGCATGCGAGGATCAAATTCGACCTAGCGCATCACCTTACGTTCGCCACGGTCTGGATACCTTCGGCTCTTGCTTTTGTTAGCGACGACCTGCCCTTCGTGTGGGGTTCGGTGGGCTCCAACGAGCCAGTGCCGCAGGAATTCCTCGAGCCTTACGGCTTGAAGGTGCGTGCAGGCGAGGTCGCCAAAGGGCGTGTTCGGCGCGCGATGGTGAAGATCGACCCGATCATGCGAGCTATGCAACGACGTGCCGCGACCATCCTTGCGCTGAATCGAGAAGTGTTGCGCTACGTCCTACCCTCGGAACATCACAAGGTAGTGCTGTGCCCCGCAATGGGCTGTGAGCCGCTCGACTTGCCCGCAGGACGCTACGCACGCCACGAGCCGTTCCGAGTGCTCTGTGTAGGTCGCTTAATGTACATCAAGCAGCCGCTACTCGCGGTGCAGGCTTTTGCACGTTTTGTCGAGCGTGGTGCCCAAGCGCGCCTCGACGTCGTGGGCTCGGGTCCTCTCAACGATGTGGTGGCGCGCGAGGTCGACAAGCTCGGACGTGACGAGATAGAGCTGCACGGCAACGTGCCTCGCGAACAGGTGTTAAAGATGATGATGTCAGCGGACGCCTTTCTGTTCCCGAGCTTCGAGGGCGCCGGGATGGTCGTCGCCGAGGCGATGGAGTCGGGCAACCCGGTCGTGTGTCTCAACGCAGGTGGTCCCGGGCTTTGGACCGACAATTCGAGAGGTGTAGTGGTTGGCGTGAGCTCCTACGAAAGCGCGGTGCGGGACATTGCTGACGGCCTATGGCGCCTGTACAGCGACGAAGACGAGAGAAGCAGGCGGGCCCAAGCTGCGCGAGCGTTCGCCGACGAGATCATGGTATGGGACCGCAGAGGCGAGTTCATCGCCGAGGTCTACGCGAGCGCCCTGCAGCACGGGAGACAGACGTGAGCGTGTTGAAGTCGTCGCTGCAGGCGCTGATTCGCCGCGTACGCCGAGACCCGAGCTATCAGATCGACGAGTCGATGACACCTTTGATGGCCGCGCAGATCGTGTCGCGCACCGGGCTGAAGTTTGTTCGAGGTTTGGCCTGGCAGCGGCTACTGTCGCGCTGTGGTCCCAACACCATAATCGGTGCCAACGTCACGGTGATGAACCCGCAGCTCATCCAAGCGGGAAGGAACTTCAAGGCCGAGGACTACAGCGAGCTGCACGGCCTTTCGCGTCGTGGGCTGGTGTTCGGTGACGACGTTACGATCGGACGCGGCGCGTCGATACGTCCGTCGTCCTACTATGGGAATGTGCTGGGCGAAGGGCTGCGCATGGGCAACGGCTCAAGCCTTGGTCCACTAGGCTGGATTGGCTGCGGCGGATTTGTCGACATAGGAAACAAGGTGATGATCGGGCCACGCGTTACGATCATCGCCGAAACGCATGTCTTCGACGACGTAGACCGCACGATTCAGGAGCAAGGTATCGCGCGAAGCGGTGTGGTCATTGAAGACGACGTGTGGATCGGAGCAGGTGCGACGGTGCTCGACGGCGTGTGCATTGGCGAGGGCGCTATCGTCGCAGCTGGTGCGCTTGTGAACCGCGATGTGCCCCCACAGGCGATCGTCGGAGGCGTCCCGGCGCGCGTGATCAAGCTGCGAAAGTGACCACTAAGAGACATATCCTGTATCTGCACCAGAGCGCCGATCTGTACGGCTCCGACGTGATGTTGCGCGAGCTTGTTCGCGAGCTGGATCGCGACCGCTTTCGAGTGACGGTCCTGCTGCCACGAACAGGACCGCTCGTCGACCTGCTCATGCAGGATCACATCGACGTGCGCATCGAGCCCATGGCGGTCGTCGCACGTCGCGACATTCAGCCGGCGTCACTGCCGAGCCTTGGCCGGCGAATGCTAGGCCGACACCGGTCGCTGAAGGCGACTATCGTGCGGATTGGTCCCGACCTGGTGCACACCAACACGGTGGCCGCTCTGGGGCCTGCGATGGCAGCGGCGTCAAGCCGCGCTCCGCACGTCTGGCACGTACACGAGATCGTAGAGTCGCCTCGTACAGCAGCGCTCGTGCTGCCCTGGCTGACCCACCTCGCCTCGACCCGCGTCGTCTGCAACTCGCGAGCGACCGCCGATGCGCTACGGCGCTTTTGTCCGCCACTCGCGGCAAAAACTAGCGTCGTTCTCAACGGCATCGACTCGCGGCGTTTCGCGGAAGCTGAGGCGACTGATATCCGACGGGCGTGTGATTGGCCGCAGGACGCATTTGTCTTCCTGTTGCCGGGGCGCGTGCACTGGTGGAAGGGGCAGGACGTCTTTGTCAGCGCCGCCAAACTTGTCAGCGAGCGGTGGTCGCAAGCGCGCTTTCTGATCGTCGGCGATGCAGCGCCGGGACATCAGCGGCAAGTTGAGCGGCTCGAACGGCAGATCGACGAAATGAAGCTTCGCGGGCGTGTCACGCGCTGGAGTCATCATCACACCATCGAGCGTGTGATGAAGGCGAGCGACGTTGTGGTTAACCCTTCGACTCAGCCAGAACCCTTTGGGCTAGTGGTAGTCGAGGCGATGGCCGTGGGCAAACCCGTCATCGCGTCAGCGGCTGGTGGCCCACTAGAGATTGTCGATGACGGAGTGACCGGGCGCTTGGTCAGGCCGACGGATGAACGAGCGCTCGCGGATGCGATGCTCGAGTTTCGCAGCGGCGACCTCGCCAGGTCGATGGGACAACACGGACAGCGAAAGCAGCGGCAGATCTTTACCATCCAGCGCCACGCGCGAGAGATGGAGAAGGTATACGAAGGACTGCTGACCGGGGGCTTCGGATGAAGATAGCAATCCTCGGCGTGCGCGGGATCCCTGTCAGCTACGGCGGATTCGAGCCGTTGGCGGAAAGACTCGCGTTGCATCTCGTCGAGCGCGGGCATCAGGTTGTCGTCTATGGCGACAAACGCTACATCGATGAAGATTCGCCGTACCACGGTGTCGAGCGCATTAACTTTCAGACGTTGCGGAGCAAGGCGCTCGAGAAGCTGAGTGGCGCGGCGCTTCAGGCGCTGCATAGCTCGTGGCGAGCGGTAGACGTGGTGTTGATGCTTGGCCTTTCTCCCATCGCGTTCGCGCTCTTGCCGCGACTACGCGGCTGCCGGCTCGTGGCCAATGTCGATGGGCTCGAATGGAAACGCGGCAAGTGGGGGCTGGCGGGCCGCACGTACCTCAAAGCGTCCGAGCGCGCAGCCGTTCAACTCTGTCACACGTTGGTGGCTGATTCCATCGGAATGCAGCAGTACTACCTCGACGAGTACAATGCACCGACCGTCTTCATCCCCTATGGAGCGGACCTTGAGGAGCCACAGTCCGCCGACAGCAGGGTACTCGCCGAGCTTGGCCTCGCACCCCGAAACTACGTGCTGCAGATCTGCCGCTTCGAGCCTGAAAACAACGCGCTGTGGAGCCTCGAAGAGTATCGGTCGGTCAAGCGCGACCTACCGCTGGTGATCGTGGGAGATGCACCTTACGCCGACGCGTACGAGGCCAAGCTACGGGCCGCTGCCGACGAGCGTACAGTCTTCACGGGGCGGCTCAGTGGTGAGAGATTAGCGGCGCTGCGTCGCAACGCGATGATCTACATCCACGGTCACGAAGTAGGCGGAACCAACCCGTCGCTGCTCGAGGCGATGGCGGCTGGCAACTGCGTCGTGGCCAACGACGTGATCTTCAATCGCGAAGTGCTCGGCGACGCCGGCATCGCGGTAGACCGAGCGCCTGGGCGCCTCGCTGAAACGCTCACAGCGCTGCTCGACAGCCCCGAACTCTGTCGCGCACGCGGAGAGCAAGCGCGTGCGCGCATCGAGTCGGCCTACAACTGGCCCGCGGTGCTCGCCCAGTACGAACGGGTTCTATGCGATGTCTAGGCGCGTAGACGCGTTGTTGCGAGGACGACTTGTCGATCTGTTTGGCCGCTTCGAACAACAGGGCATCGGCACCTTGGTGCTTCGCAACCACGAGACGTTGCCCGACTACAACATGGGAACTGATGTCGACTTGGTCATACGCGCATGCGACCTGAAGCGCGTCACGCAACTCGTGCGAGGTTGGGGCGACGATCAGGATCTGGTGTGCGTTGGCGGAGCGATGCTGTCGTATGTTCGCGTATTCCGCCTCGCCGACCGTCGTACTGGCGAAGCGCTGAAGCTCGACTTTTTCCTCGGCGAATCGTGGCGCGGGATCAACCTATTCAGTGCCGACGAGCTAATCGCGCGCCGCCGCGTGCGTGATGGCGTGCCGGTGATCTCACGCATTGACGAGGCGGCTATCTGCTGGTTGCATCCGCTCCTATTCGGAGCGATGACCAAACCGCGCTACCACGAGATGATCGTCGCGGTAGCCCGCGAGCATCGCCAGGAACTCGCTACGCTCTTGCGGCCACGCCTCGGACAGGTGCTCACCGAGCGCTGCGTGGCGGGCATGGTCGAGGGGCGGCTCGACTCGCTCCTCGCCTATCGAAGGCCGATCATCGCCCGAATCGTCTCCTACGGAATGCGTTCGCCGATGGCGACAATCGACAGCATGGCGCGCAATGTCGGACGCGAGATCTTGCGACGTCTTGATCGGCCAGGCTACCGGATCATCTCCTACGGATCCGGCGCTGCGATCCTGCGCGCGCAGCAGGTGTGGCGTGTTCTTGACTCTGCGCCTCTGAGCTCGGCAGCGGGCCAGTTTTGGGCGGAGCGACCGAGTGCCAATCGTCTGATGGTCGCCGCGCTACGGTTCGAGCGCTATCGTGCGATCGAAGGGGCCTTCTGGCTGGCATTGCACAGCGAGAAGAGTCCGCCACCGTTCCCTGCCGCCGACCTCGTCATTCGACACGACGCTTTGCCGAGCGACGCCAGCGTGGCCGCCACCGAAGTGTGTCAGCGGCTCGCCACGTCGGCCATCAGGCGGCAGCGTGGTTTTTCTAGCGTCTGGGAGCGGGCGGCATGAATATCGTCCACTTCACATATGGCCGCGTGAATCCAGTGTCTGCAAACGGCGTTAACTACGTAATCCTCAACCTCTCGCGGGCCCTGCGGAGCGCAGGCCACGATGTAAGGGTCGTGAGCTTTTCTCGCAAGGATACGACGCCGACGACGCTTGACCGCGATGGCTTGCCGGTCGAGGTCTACCCCGATCCTATGTCCGGTTCGCTGCGTGGCTTGACGGCGATTGTCGAGCGACTCGAGACGCTCCGCCGTCGAGGAGAGCTCGATGTGCTGCACTTGCATCTTGCGTGGCACATACACAAGGTGCCGATCGTGCGTTGGGCGCTGCGTTCGGGCGTGCCCTACACAGTGACGACCCACTGTGGGTATACGCAGGACCGAATTGCACATCATGGCTGGCGCAAGAAGCTCGCGCTCGCGACCTGGGAGACGTGGACGCTTAACAACGCGAGCGCGGTGCATGTAATCTGCAAGGAGGAAGCGACAGATCTGCGACGCCTAGGCGTCAGCGCGCCGCTCTTTCAGATCTACAACGGTGTCGATGTCGAGTCACTGCCGACGCAGCTTGACGAGATGTCCCTCAAGCGAGAGCTTTCGCTGCCGCGCGACGCAGTTGTCGGGGCCTTCGTTGGCCGGCTGGCACCGGAAAAGAATGTCGACGGGCTCGTTCGGGCCCTGGGGCTTTTGCGTCAGCGTGGACACCACGACGTTCATTTCGCGCTGATCGGCCCCTACGATCAGCCTACGCACGACTTGCTGTCGAGCATCGCTCGTGCCGACGACACTGTCGACCGGTTGCATCTGCTGGGCGCCCGCTACGGTCGCGCCAAGTACGAGGCGCTCGTGGGCGCGGATTTCTATGTACACCCAGCTTGGTCGGATGTTGTGTCCATCGCCGTGCTCGAAGCACTCGCGCTGGGGCTCCCGACCGTTGTTACACGCACGTCGTACGTGTCGTATCTCTACAATACGGGCGCTTTTGTGATGGCGGAGCCATACCCCCAAGAGCTTGCCCTCGGCATAGCTGCCTTGCTGAGCAGGCGCTCGGACTGGGCACAGCTCGGTGAGACGAGCCGCCAGCTGATCATGAGCGAGTTTTCGTGGAACGCGATCGCTCAGCGCATGGCCGATGCGTACGCAGCGCTGGCCGAGGGACGCCCCCCAGTGCAAGCGAGCTCTATCGAAGATCGCTGACTTTGCGAGCAGCGACGAAGTAGCCGGAGGAGAAGAGCAGCCCAACGGAGAAGGGCACCGACTGCCGAAGAAACGTGTCGACACGCTTGAGATTCCAGCGGTGAAGGAGCGGATACCACACCCACCGTAGGTCGACCTCGAACCCCGCCATGTCGAGCAAGAACTTCGCGTTGTGGTAGGTGAACGCATACAGGTGCTGCACGGAGCGGTCGTATCCGTAGGGGTAGCGGATACGGCGTAGCGTGTGCTCGGTTGGAAGGCCGAGCACGAGCCGGCCACCTGGCGCGAGCGCGCGGTTGATCGCGCGAAGGAGGTTGATCGGTGCATCGACGTGCTCAAGCACGTGCGACAGCAACACACCGTCGAACTTCTCGTCGACCGAGCCGTCCCAGGTGTTGAGGTCGACGACGTTGGCCGTCAGGCCTTTTTCGCGACAAACGTCCACGTTGGGTCGTGAGACGTCGTAGCCTTGGGCGTTGGGTCCTAGCTTCTCGAGGAAGTAGCCCGTCGCGCAGCCGAGGTCGAGAAGGCGACCCGGACCGAGATAGTCGGTGATCACATCGAATGAAAGGCAGCCGTCCGTGATATGCGGGATCGCCTTCTGTCGATCGCGATACAAGTCAGATGAGTTCGCGACCGCTTCGTCCGGTGTGTGGGAGCACATGTGTTTACATTCCTCGGCGCGGCAGGGGACGTAGAGGTGAAGGGGAGCGTGGCGTCGCTGGGACGCGCGCCAACAGCTGCCCGCACGAGATGTAGGTCAGCAGGATGATAAGCTCGTCGCTTCGCATCGCGATGCTTGTTGACGTCAGCGATTGCGAAAGTAGAAGCAGCAGCCACACTGCGAGCAACCTCGCATCGGGGTCGGTGGTTTGCCTGCTCATGCGCAAGGCGCGGAGGAAGCCCCAGCTGCACGCCGAGAGCAATAGGCTGAGCCCGACGAGGCCGAGCGATAGCAGCGCTTCGATCCACACGTTATGGGCATCAATGACGGTGGTATGACCGAGCAGTAGCGTGCGGGGGCCGGTCGCGAAGCCGAAACCGAACAGTGGGCTGTCGCTGAAGCGAGCGAGAAGGTACTGCCAGATAAAGGTGCGACCAGACAGCGTCGTCAGAGAGCGGTGCTTTTGTAAGACGTACTGCTCGAAGAACTGCGACACTGCGTCGGGGAAGAGCGCCGCATAGACGGCGATGCTCAAGAGTCCGCCGAACACAAGGAGCGGTAGGCTGCGGCTGCGGCCACGCATCAGAAGGTACGCTTCGCAGGGTACAGTCGGCAGGATGACGCCACGTATGCGCGTGAGAAACAGCATCCAATTGGATGTCAGCCACGTGCCTACCGTTGGCGCGGCGATTCGCTGGCTGAGCGAGTGTGCCGTCATGATTGCGACGCACGTCGTCGCCGCCCCATAGTCGCGATGAAACAGGCCGCCGCCGAGCAGGCGGCCGATGCGATCGCGCGTGTTCTCCTTGACCATGACGACTCGCGGCGACACCAGCAGAAAAAACAGGTGATTGGCAACGCGAGCGACGCAGTATCCGTAAAATAGCCGCAGTGGGCCAACCTTGGCATCGCACTCCATCGACTCCTGGTGAAAGAGCGCGATCAACAAGATTGCAAACAGTAGCTGTACGCTTCGCAGGATCGTGATCAGAAACGACGGAGCCCACAGCGCCGATAACAGTGCGAGCGCACCGTAGGCGAACAGCACTAGCAGGGGACCGCGAGTTAGTCGCGGTGAGAGCACCGGCTTGCGCTGCATGCGTCGGTTGATCAGCGAGAAGAACACGACCGCACAGATCAGACCCCAGCTGACGATGATCAGGAGGGCGGCACCGTCGACGTCATACTTGAGCGCGGACTCCGTCGTGCGCGACGCATCGACGCCAATAATACGCGGGGGTCCCCACCACGCCAGCAGCGCCGCAGCCGCCAGAAGGTAGTAGCGTAGAGTTAGCGGACGCGAGCCACCGCCCGCGAAGCCAAAGGTCCGCGCCAGCGGGCCGCTTTGAGCTGCAGACGACACGCTCTATGGCCTAGTCGACGACCAGCGATTGCCGAAGGCGGTCGCCTCTATTCTTCCGTTCCGTAGCCATAGCTGTAGCCGTAGCGGCGATAGCGATAGTAGGAGTAGGCGCTCTTCTCGACATCCATGTCGTTGAGAACGCAGCCGAGTAGTCGCCCGCCAACGTCGGTGATCTGTCTGGCGGTGGCCTGAAGCGCCGTGCGCGACGTCTCACCCGTGCGCGCGACGATCAGCGTGCCGTCGACGAGCGTCGTAAGAACGACAGCGTCGGTCACTGCCATCACCGGTGGGGAGTCGAGCAGGACGTGATCGTAGCCCTCCTGCAGACGGTCGAGCAGCCGCTTGAAGCTCTCGCTGTGGCAGATTTCCGCCGGATTTGGTGGCGTAGGACCACAGGGCAACAGGAAGAGATTGGGAACTTCGGTGGTCTTGACCACATCTTCGAGCTCGGCATGGCCGAGGAGCACTGAAGTGAGACCCTCGGTGCCAGGAACGTCCAGCACCTTGTGCATACGAGGCCGTCGCATGTCCGTGTCGACGATCAAGACCGAGTTGCCCGCCTGTGCCATGGCGATCGCCAAGCTCAACGCGGTCGTCGTCTTGCCCTCGCGCGGGCCGGGACTTGTGACAACGATGGTTCGTGCTGGCACGTCCGTCGTCGCGAACATCAGATTCGTACGGATGTTGCGGCAGGACTCGGCGATCTGCGACTTGGGCTGACGGTGAACGATTAGGTCAAGGTCGGGACGAGGCTCGGGTCGCTTCCCCTTCGTTGCTCGTACCTGCGCGCTACCTGGAATGCGAGGCATCAGGCCGAGGAAGGTCAGCGGCGTGGTGGCTTCGACCTCGTCCTGTGACTTGATGGTGCTGTCGAGTGCGTCGACGACGAAAGCGAGCGCTACGCCGAGCAACAGGCCGAACAGACATCCCAACATGATGTTGAGCCGGACGTGCGGCTTGATCGGCACAGTCTTCTCGACCGCGCGATCGAGTCGCCGGATGTTGCTCACTCGCAGCTGCGCCGACAGGTTGGCCTCTTTCATCCGCTCGAGCACTAGCCGGTAGAGCTTTGAGGTGTTCTGATTGCTGCGCTTGAGACGGCGGTAGTCGACTTCCCGCTTATTGAGATCAAGCGCTGCGTCCTTGGCGGCCTGCAGCGCAGCCGCGATGGCCGCCTCGTTGCGGCGAATGCGCGAGTATTCGGAGTCGACTGAGGCTTGAAGGTTGACGACCTCGCGCTCGAGATCTTTTCTCGCCTCCGCGACGCGCGCCTTCTGCTGCAGAACTGCGGGCCATTTGTCACCGTAGCGATGTAGTAGCGCGACGTAGCTGCGACGCTCGCGCACGTAGATCGACTTGAGATTCTTGATCACGTCATTGTCGATCACGTCCTTGAGCACGACGTTGAGCGCCGGGCCCTTCTTCGAACGCTTGTACTGGTGGCGCTTCGACGCGACGGTCATGCGCTTGAGCCTGATCTCAGTGAGCGCTGTATTGAGCGTCGCGATACGCCTGGCCAGCAGGTTCTGCTTGTCCTCAAGGGACACCGAGACGATGTTGTTCTTGCGCTTGAACCTGTGCAACGCGAGCTCGCTGCTGTCGAGTTGCTTTTTGAGCGTGTCGAGCTGGTTGGACAGCCACTTGACGGCGTGCGTGGTCGACGCGAGCTTGTGTTCGACACTGAGGGACATGTAGCTGTCGGCGATCGCATTGGCGAGGCGCGCCGCCATGCCGGAGTCGGGGTGGGTAACCGTGATCTCGATGATGTTCGCGGCCTTCACCGATGAGGCCTGAATCCGGCTGCGGAGGTACGTCGCAGCCTGCTCGTCGGTCCCCGCCTCGTGCAGGGGTTTGCCAGTGTGCTTGCGGTGGGCCCAGAACTTGGGATCCCGGGCGAGTGCGTGCTTCTTAACGACGCGGAGCGCGAGCGATTTGCTCGTGATAACAAGAATTTGCGTTTGGAGATACTCTTTGTTGCGCCAGAAGGCGCCCATGGACGTGTCAACGACCTCGCGGACCTCCTTGCCCAGCACCTGCGGGGCTCGCCGATCGAGCAGTAGCGTGGTCGTCGCGCCGTAGATCCGAACGCGCGTCATCGTCCAGGCCGCCGCCGCGCCTGCTACAAGAATAAAAACTACTAAGATCAATAGCTTATGCTTGCGAACGACAGTGAGGTAGCGCTCGCCGAGCCCCACCGTCGCGCGGGGGCGGCTTTGATCCTGTTTCTGATGAATGGTGTCCGGCAGGATTTCCATTTTGGGCAGTCGTAGGTTGATCAGACAGAGCTACGCGTTCACCCGTTTCGCACAGACCCCCCGCGAATACAAGAGGCCGCTGCTCGCGCTTGCGGGCGCCAACGCTCGTCGCTAGTGTCCCTGTCTAATGAAAATGTCGATCGTGACGGCCTCGCTGAACCAAGGGCCCTTTATCCGTGATTGCATCGAGAGCGTGCGACGCCAACAGTCGGCTGTGGCCTGGGAGCACATCATCGCCGACGGAGGATCGACAGACGAAACGCTCGCCATCCTGGAATCCTACGAGCACCTGAGCTGGAAATCGGAGCCCGACGAAGGCCAATCCGACGCCTTCAACAAGGGGCAGCATCAGGCAAGTGGCGATTGGATCATCTGGCTCAATGCTGATGATTTTCTGATGCCAGGCGCGCTCGATGCCTTCGCGGCGGCGGCTACCCGTGATCCATCAGCCGACGGTTTCTACAGCGACTACTATTACGTCGACGCCGAAGGGCGCGTGCTCAAGCGCCGGCGGCCGGTTCGCTTCAATCCGTCGATGGTGACGTACATCGGGCCGTATGTGCCGACGAGCGGGTCGGTCTACCATCGGCGCATCTTCGAAAGCGGCATCCTGCTCGACAAGAACTTCAGGATCTGCATGGACCGTGACTTTCTCGCCCATCTCGGCAGCCATGGCTTTCGGCTCGAGCACGTCCGCGGGTACTTCAGCGCCTTCCGCGAGCATGGCGATAACGTTCACCTGCAGTCGGTGCAAGGCGATGTCGAGCGCCGCGAGCGGATGAAGCGCAAGGCCGCCGCCGAGCACGAGCTCATCGAACAGCGCTACGGGTTGAGGCTAGGCCACTCCTCAGTCGTTCGCCGTGCGACGCGCGCTGCGCTCGCTGCGTATTTCCGCGCCTACTACCGCGCGGAGAAACTGGTCAGAGGGATGTACGCCGACGCGGTCGTCGATCGACTGGGTGGCGGCAGGGTGGGATCGTCGACGCTATGGATGCGCGACTAGCGGCCAGGGGCGCCGAGCGCCCCTGGCGTAGGTAGGACGCAGCTACATCGTGGGAACGAGCGTGACGTTGTTGATCGTCGCGCCGATGGTGAACAGCGACGTGTCCAAGCGCAGCGGGGACGTCGGCGTTCCACCACTGGTGTAGACGACGTTGGCGTTCTGCAAGTACGTGATCGTCCCTCCGGTGTTCTGTACGCGGAACGTATCGCCCGCCTGGTAGGCGCCGATGGTTGCGCGGAGGGCGCCGCCCTCGTAGATGTACACAACGCCGTTTGCGCCCAGGTAGAACGCGAAGTCGATGTCCTGGTAGCTCGCGTCGGTGTCGCCATTGCTCAGGCCGGCCATCTTGGCGGTGTTGGCCTCGGCAGTGGTGAACTCGACGTAGCCGTTGGCGGCGATGGTATTGGTGGTCGATGCGCCGCCGTTCCAGCCGGTGTAGACCGTCTTGGTCAGGCTCGAGCCGTTGACGCTGACATTGGCGAGGTTCTGCCAGCCCACCGTCGGAGTGCCGTCAGCAATGGTCACACCATTGATCGTGGCTCCATTGGTGAACAGCGCGGTGTCCACGCGAAGCGGCGAGGTCGGTGTGCCGCCGCTGGTGTAGAACAGCAGACCGTTCCGGTAGTACGTCACGACGCCGCTGACAACCTGAACACGGAAGACGTCGCCCACGTTGTACGTGCCGAACACGCCGCGGTAGGCGCCGTTTTCGTATACGTAGACGTTCCCGCCGCCGCCGAGATATACAGCGTAGTCGATATCGGTGTAGTTCTGGTCGGTGTCGCCGTTGCTAAGGCCGGCCATCTTGTAGGTGTTCGTCTCCGCGGTGGTGAATTCCATGTAGCCGTCGCCCGCGATGGACACCGAGCTCGACGCGCCGGCGTTCCAGCCGACCGCGCCGGTTTTGGTTAGGCCGGCGCCGGCGGTGCTCACGCCGACGATGTTCTGCCAGAATCGCGCGATCGAGACGCTGTTGAGTACAGCACCCGGCGTGAACTGCGAGGTGTCGACGCGCAGCGGGAACGTCGGCGTGCCCGTGCTGGTATAGAAGACCGTGCCGTTGCGGCTGTAGGTCACGGTGCCCGCGGCGCTGACGCTTACGCGGAACGTGTCGCCCGCCTGATAAGTGCCGAAGCTGCCGCGCGACGCGCCACCCTCGAAAATGAAGAAGCTCCCGTTGGCAGCCATGTACACGGCAAAGTCGATGTCTTGGTAGCTCGTGTCGGTGTCGCCATTGCTCAGGCCAGCCATCTGCGCCGTGTTGGTCGCGCCCGGAGAGAACTGGGCGTAGCCGGTCTCATTGATCGTGCCCTGGCTCGACGCGCCCGCGTTCCAGCCCGAGGCGCCGGTCTTGGTGATGCTCATCGCACCTTCGTTGACGCCCACGAGGTTCTGCCAGAACGTCGGCGGCGCACCCACCGTGACGTCACCATTCGTGATCGTGGCGTTGCCGGTGTAGATCGACGTGTCGAGTACGAGCGGCTCGGTCGGAGTCCCCCCGCTAGTGTAGACCTGCTGGCCGTTGATGTAGTACCGCACCTCGCCGCTGACCACGGCAACGCGGAAGACGTCGTTGGCCACGTACGGTCCGACGGACGCGCGATAGACGCCTCCCTCGTACACGTACGCCTGGCCGTTGGCTGCGAGGTAGAAGGCGAAGTCGATGTCGGTGTAGCTCTGGTCGGCGTCGCCGTTACTGAGACCGCCCATCTTCGCAGTGTCGTTCTCAGACGTGGAAAACTGCACATAGCCGTCGCCCGTGAAGCTCTCGTTGGACACCGCGCCAGCATTCCACGCGGCGCCGCCGGTGGACTTGGAGATGCTCGAGCCGTTGGTGTTGACGAACACCGTATTGGTCCACGTCACCGCGACTGCCATCTTTCGCTGCCCGATGGAGTCCGCTGCGTCTGAACCACAGCCCGCTGCCAAACTAAGCACGAAACCAATGACCAACAACCCTGTAATTCTACGCACTTGGATCCCTCCGGTGTCTGGGTGGAACTGCGAGTGGGCCAGGAAGGCCGAAGATAGGAGGTTCTGGTGAAGTTGGCAACCCGGAGGTTTGGCCCAGCGCGTAACCTGTGGGTGTGAGCCCGGTTACTCGATTACGATGCGCGCGCGTCGGACTGGGATCTGATGCTTGCTACAGACTTTGGCGACGTTGTCGACCTTGTCCGACGGGATCTGCTGCGACGAGACGACCACTTGCTCGACACGCCTGTCGTTGAGGATCGTCAGGATCTCGTCGCCGCTGCCGAGCACGGGGATGCCACGGATCTTCAATCCGCGCTTAGCCATGTCGTCGTCGATGAAGCCGATAGGGCGCAGCGCGATCGCAGGATTGGCCTGTGCTTCGCGTACAAGTAGATCGCCACCCGCGCCGGCGCCATAGATAAGGCTCGCGACGCCATCGGTGCGGGCTCGCGTGAGCAGCTCGTCGACCATGCGAAACGACGAGCGCAACGCCAGCACGGCGATCAGGCAGATCAGCCCATGAATTACGAAAACCGCGCGCGAGTACCCTTCAAAGCGTGTGATGTACAGCAGGAGCAGCGCTGCTCCGGCGGTGCCGACGACCACGGCGCGGGCGTAGCGCATGCCAGAGGCGACCGAAAAGTGACGCCAGCCTTCTGAGTAGCCGCTCAACAGCCACAGCGCCAGCAGCTGCACTCCCAGAACGACCGGTAGCGACTCGGTGAAGAGAGCACGAAGGGCTGGATCTTCGAAGCCACCGAAGCGCAGCAGATAGGCGCCATAGTAGGATGCGGCGACGACGACGAGATCGGCGGTGATGGCGGCGATCTGACGCTTGTAGCGCAAGCGTACGAGAAACTGCAGCCGGTTGTTGCGACCAGATTCATCCTGGGTCGGCTGCGAGATTACTGTGACGCTGCTCAGATATACGGCGACGAGTACGACCGCGAGCGCGAAGAACGGCAGCAAAGCGATGCTATGGCCAACATCCCAGCTGCGCACGAGCACGGCCATCGCGCCCGACGCTGCTGTGAATCCGTAAAGGATCAGTACAGCGCGACGCTCGCTCATTCCAAGCTGAACCAGACGATGTGATGTGTGGTCGCGACCGCCTTGTGAGACGGGGCGGTTGTTGAGCAGGCGCAAGACCGTGACGAAGGTGGTGTCGAGGATCGGCAGCAGTAGCACCAGCAGAGGCACGGCAACGACCGCGAGCAGGTTTCGCGTGCGATACGTCTTGCTCAGCAACGCGAGCCCACCGATAAAAAATCCGACGAACTGGCTACCCGAGTCTCCCATGAACACCGATGCGGGACTGAAATTGAACACGAGAAAGCCAGCGAGCGCCGCAGCCATGGCCAGCGACAGCGTGACGGCGTCGGTCTGTCCGTAGCTCCACAAAAAGTAGGCGAGGAAGGCGGCAGCGATGGCGCCGATCCCGCCGCACAGACCGTCCATGTTGTCGAGCAGGTTGAACGCGTTCGAGATACCGACAAGCCAAAAGACGGAGACGGCTTGGTTGAATAGTGCGTTCTTCGTCCAGGGCAGCACGCCTCCCAGCTGGGAAAACGCCAGCGCGGCGAGCAGCTGGACGATCAACTTGACGTAGGGTTTGACCTCGTGAACGTCGTCTACGAGCCCGAGAAAAAACATCACCGAGGCGCAGGCGAGAAGGGCGATCCTCGACTTGTCGAGCGGAGCGAACAACACGCTGGCGACCATCACGCCCGCAAAGATCGCGACGCCGCCTAACATCGGGATTGAGCGCTGCTTCCAGCGGTCCGCGCGCGGGCGGGAGACGGCGCCGACCCGATGTGCGAGGCGTTTGACCAACGGGATCGTCAGGACTACGACGATCGCTGCGACCGCGGCGCCGACAGCGCTGGAGAAGGCACCTAGATCGAACACCGCACTCATCTTATGCCTCGAGCCTCACGCCGCGGGACTATTGCGTGCACCTGTGTGGGAGTCAACGCAGGGTTTCAGGTGCGCCAGCGCCTCTGAAAGTTCAAGGCTTTGTTCGTCCCGCGCGCTGTCGCCAGTGGCGAGCCTGTTGGCTTTCCCACCGAGCCCGATGAAGGCGACCCGCGAGCCGGTGTATTTGGGACAGCGAATCGTACACTTGAGCCATTTGGGCGGGGCGGCTCAGGTACGGCTTGACACGCTCGAGGATCGAGATCGCGTCGTCGTATTTTCGCTGCGTCGCGAGGATCCGCGCTAGGTCGCTGGCGAACCTGACGTCTCCGGGATGTCGCTGGCTGGCCTTGCGCAACCACACGCTCTCGTCGGCGCTCTTGGCCGCGCGAAGCAGGCGGACCAGCAATCGAAACGCTTCGACCGCCGGGTTGGAGGCCACGAGTTTCTTCGCCGCCGCGATCGCGGCAGGTCGATCGCCGTCCGACGAGGTAGCGGTGATCGACGTGATACGAACGCGAAGGTGTGCCGGCCAGCGGCGCGACGCAACCCGCCCCAACGCGTCGGCCAGCTTGAAGCGGCGCGTACGCAGTAGGCGCGCGATCGCTGACACGAAGCTTTCGGGGCGGCTGGGCAGAAGCGTCTGCAGCTCTCGCGTCGTACGGCTCAGGTCGACGCCGCGCTCGAGCAGTCGGCGGCGAGGACGTCCGTAGCGGAGCGCGAGCCCATACTCGAGAATCGCTTGCGAGCGATGGCCCAACAGGTGCAGACGCCGCGCCGCCTCGGCGTGTGCCGCTGCCGACAGCGGCGCGAGCGCCAGTGTACGACCGAGCGCCGAGAGTGCTTTGCGGTGGTCGCGTTCGTGGCGGGCGAGCACGAGATGCGCGAAATAGTCGGCCGGGTGTTTTCGGATCACCTGCCTCGCGCGGCGGCGCCAGCCCGACGTACCGGGCTTGATGGTGAGTGCAGAGGCGAAGGCGTCCTGGCCGGCGGATACGGGAATGACGATGGCGGCGACGACGAGCGCGGCGAGCGCGGCGAGCGTCATGCCGCGGCTTGTCCTACTGGCCTGCTGTCGTCCAGCAGCCGCTGCCACGGCCCCCGCAAGCATCGCTGCTGGTACGGCCAGTCCAGCGAACTCGAGCCCGAAGTCGGCGATGCTTTGGACCGCGACGGCGACCAGCGAAGCTGCTGCGGCCATCGTGGTGAAGTCGAGCTTTGCCTTCTTCAACCATCGAACGAACGCGACCGCCGAGAGGATGATGAGGAGCCCGCCCACGACGACGCCGACCTCGGCCATCAGGTGCACGTACTGGTTTTCGGCGTGGGTGTACGAAGCCGTCATTCCGATCGATGGATCGAGATACCGGCCCACGGTCGTCGCAAAAGCGCCCTTGCCCACGCCGAAGAGCGGGTTTTGACGGGCCATATCGAGCGCCACACCCCACAGCGCCGACTTGTCGACGTTGGTGTTGCTCACCTCGCGAAAGACGGCAGGTATGAAGGCAGCACACGCGGCGAGCAGTCCGATCGCGACGAACAGCGGGATCCAGCTGCCGTTCTTTTGGCGATAGCCGAGCAGGAGCAGAGCCAAGAGCCCCGCGGCGAGCGCCGCGATGCCCCCTCTCGACAACGTCAGCACGACGCCCACGCCGCATACGATGGTCGCGGCTACCACACCGAAGCGAAAGACGCGACTCCTGTCGGATTTCAATGAAAGGCCGACGCCCAACAGCGTGCAGATTGCGAGGAAGCACGCACCGTGGTTGCTGTTGACGAATGCTGTCGTGATGAGGCCGTCGCCGCTATGCGTCGATGAAGGCGTGTAGAGTAGCCAGGGCTTTCCTTTGGCGAAGAACGCGCCGAGCAGCCCGGCGAGCGTCATCAAGGTTCCCGTCGCGAGCAGAGCTAGCGATAGGACGCGTCGTCGTCGTTCTCGGTGCAGGTAATTGAGCGCTGCAACAAAAGCGACAGCACACGTTAGCAGGCGAAGGAGCTCCCAGCTTGTTGCGGACGGATCGAGCGACAGTGGAAAGGAGGTCAGCGGGCTTGCGAGAGCTCTTGACGAGATCGAGACGACCTCGGCGACGTTTGGCGCGAGGGTAGCGAGCCACGCGACGGGGAGTGGGATGAGTTGCAGCGCGGTCCAGAACGCAAACGCCAGCAACACGTAGCCATACCAAGTAACCACGCCACCAGTGCCGCCGTGAGCCCGCCGCGCGACCACCACGCACCCAAGCGCTACTGCCGCCAGCGCCGCCGCGGCGATTTGGGCTGGCCGGTGCACCGACCCGATGAGGATGGCCGGCACGACGGCGAGCGCGACCATCGAGACCGTGGCGCACAAGCGGGCGACCGTCATCTCAACGACGAGCCCGCGCTGATGCTAGCCGGCGTCGCCCGAGTCCGCTGGGCCAGAATCAACAGACGAGTCAACCGACGTGTCTGGTGAAGTGGTGTCGACGG
Source organism: Myxococcales bacterium (assembly GCA_020431405.1). GTDB lineage: Bacteria > Myxococcota_A > Polyangia > JAGQIK01. The sequence goes on along the minus strand of JAGQIK010000432.1, from coordinate 12,848 downwards.
TGGTGTCGCCCGCAGGCTGATCGAAGGTGGTGTCGCCAGGGCCCGAATCAATGGTGGTGTCGGGTCCCGTGTCGGCCGGGATGGGGGTGCAAGCGCGACTTGAGCCGGATCCCGTGCAGCGTTCGTTCGCTTCGCAAAGGTCGCCGTTGCAGTAGCACAAGCCGCCGGCTCCGCAGCGCAGCGGTCCCGAGCACGGTCCGGCGGGGCCACAGACACAGTTGCCGGTAGACTTGTCGCAAGCGTTGCCGTTACCGCAGTCGGTGTTGGAGACGCAACCGTCCACGCAGCGCGTGCCGTTGCAGTGGCGATTGATGCCACATTGTGTATGTGCCGCGACGTCGACATCGTCTTTGAGGCCGTTGCAGTTCTCGTCCTTACCATTGCACGTTTCCGTATGAGGAACGTACGTTTGTTTGCACGTGCCGGTTCCGCCTCCACTGCAATCGAGCTCGCCGATGGCGCACTCGCCGAGCTTGCCCTGCACGATGCAGGGCGCTCCGTCCTGACAAGAAGAGGCTTCGGTCGGAATAAAAAGGTCGCCGATGTCGGGATCTGGCGCCGTGGTATCGAGGTCTGTGACGCCAGCATCCATGTCGTTCGTATTGGTTTTCGCGTCGCCGCCCTGCAGCGAGCCCGTGTCCAATGCGAGGCTGCACGCGAATGCCGAGACCAAAACGCAAGCTGAAAGAACTAGTCTAAAATAGCGCCAAAACATGTCGACTCCGTACTACGGTTGGAGCACAAAAAGGTAGCCAAAGCACGCCTGTGCTTTGCTCGTGTAAAGGCTTACCGTGCCAGACATGAGAGTGCTATCGGTCATGGTCACGTCGGGTCCACTCGGTTCCATCTTGCACACGAGGGTCGCGCCTTGTGCACGTGCAGACAGTACATATGTAGTCTGCGATGGTACTTTCGCAGTGCCGAGTATGGTGGACCCTGTCGTCGTCGTTTTCGACAGCACCAACTGCCCCGTGTCGCGTTCCACCAGGCAGAAATAGCCTGTCTGCCCATTGGTACGAAAGCCCAGGCCGACAAACGCGGGACTCGTCGTTTGGCTGATCGTTACCTCGGTGACGGCTTTGAAGTTGGTTTGAGAGAGCTGACTGCTCTTCAGCAGCAGAGAGCGGGCGAGCGCGCTGGTGGTGCTGCAGATCGCGTCTGATGATGGCGTCCACGTTCCGGTAGCAGTGAAGTCACCAACGGAGGCAGAAGGCGCGGGCGCGCCGTAGAGCGGCGTGTCGGCGACGAGGGGGTTGGGATCAACTTCGTTGGGGATCGTGTCGCCGTCCTTGTCGGGGTCGCATTCGTCGCCAATCATGTCGTTGTCGAGATCCGCCTGCGTCGAGTTCGACACCGTGGGGCAGTTGTCGCATGCATCGCCGACGTTATCGGCGTCGACATCGTCTTGATTGGTGTTACTCACGGTCGGGCAGTTGTCATTGGCGTCGGGGACGCCGTCGTTGTCCGAGTCGAGCACGTCATCGGCTTGCTCCATCGGCATGTCGCCAGCTTCGGGCGCGGAGTCCAAGTCGCCGGACGTCTCGACGCTCGCTTCGGGCGCATCGGCGGGCACGTCGCCACCTATGTCGCCGGCGTCGATTCCACGGTCGGTGGCGAGGTCGTTAGTGACGCTGACGCCACCGGAGTCGAACACACAACCTACGAGGCAGAGCGCAGTGGTGAGGGTAGCGGCGCGGAGTAGCACGCGTTACATTCTAGACGGAGGCTGCGCTGCAAGTCGACCAAACAACAGTAGATTTCAACCGTTTCGGTACAGCATCGTGTTTTCGCGACCTTGGGTGTGAACGGTGGTGTTAGCGTGGCGAGCGCAACCCCCAAGTGTCGAGGCCGAGCTGTTGCTGTCTCTGGTGGGCCGCCGCGAGCGCGTTCACGGTGGTCACGCCGTCGATTGGAAGCGCTTCGTCGAGCTCGCGTTGCGAAGCGGGTTGCCGGGCCTCGTCGGCGAGCGATTAGGGGCAGACGCTCCATTGTCGGTGCGCCGCGCGCTTCTGATGGCCTCGCTGGCCGTGGAAGCCAACGTCGGCGAGCTACTCGCATCCACTGACACAATCCTCGACCGCGCTGAACAGCTGGGCCTCAAGCTCATCCCATTCAAGGGGAGCGCATTGATGCTGGCGGGCATTTACGCGCCGGGCGAGCGCGCTATGGTTGACATCGATCTACTCAGTCACCCGTCACAGCTCGACGACGTCGCCGCGCTGCTCGTCGCGTTGGGCTTTCGTTCCGAACGCGCTGCGTTGCCGCAGAGGCATCATCACCACGTGCGTTTCGTCAGCGAGCGCAACGTCCTGGTCGAGCTGCACTGGACCTGCTTCTACCGCATGTACGACGGGCGCGGCAAGGGCGCGGAAGCGTTGGGCCGCGCGGTTAGAGGTGCAGCGGGCCACTGGCGCTTGGCGGCCGAGGACGAGGTGCTCAGTCTTGCGCTGCATCTGGCGTCCCATAGATTCCGAGGGCTTTTGAAGTGGCCGCTCGACCTGATTCGGCTCGCCGAGGCGCGAGAAGCGCTGGACTGGCAGCGGGTCGTGGGGCTTTCCGCCTCGCTGGGCGCTCGCCGCGCGGTCCAATACGCGCTGTGGCACGCGTCGATGCTGATGGGTGTCCAGCCGCCGATGAACGTCCGTCTCTCTCGCGGCACCCTAGCGCTGTTGACTCTGCTCAACCCACCGTTCGATATCGTAGAAGGAGCACTGCATCCGCCGGCGATGATGAGACCCTTGGTTGATGCGCTCACACACGACGACATCGGTCACGCATCGCGAGACGTGGTACAACGACTAGTGAAGTCGCTCGAGGAGCACTCGCCAATTCGTGTGCCGAGTTGCTTGCTCCTCGGCGGCTACGATCGAGCACGCCGTGCCGGGCTCTAACCAACACCGCTTGAGCTGAAAGAACTCCGCGCGCCTCACGCAGGCATGCCACGACTTCGATGTTCTACGCGATTCGAAATCAGCTGCGATCGATGATGAAGGTGGCGATCAGTCGCCTCGGTTTTTCTGTCGCCCGAAGGCCATACTCGCGCGTGGAGGGCTTCTTCGGACTCAAGTCGCTCGAGGTCAACACGGTGCTCGATATCGGGGCCAATCGAGGACAGTTCGCGAGAATCATCCTTACGGTCTTTCCCGAGGCGCAGCTCTACTGTTTCGAGCCGCTGCCGCAGGTCTTCGAGCAGCTGCAGCAATGGGCTGGTGAGCAGGCGCGTGTTCAGGCGATGAATGTTGCACTTGGAGACGAGTGCGGCAGCGTCGACATGTTCATGCACTCCAACTTCACCCCATCGTCGTCGTTGCTCGCCACCACACGCGCGCTCGAGGAGACCTATCCCCAAGTCAAAGAGCATCGGCCGCAGCCCGTCGAGCTTAGACGCCTCGACGACATCGCGTCCGAGTTGGCGTTGGTACCGCCCATTCTCGCCAAGCTCGACGTGCAGGGCTACGAGGACCGGGTCATTCGCGGAGGACTGGAAACGCTCGAGCGATGCGCTGCCTGCATCGTCGAGACGAGCATCGAGGGCTTCTACGAGAATCAAGCGTCGTTTCACGACATCTATCTGCTCTTGAGCGAGGCAGGTTTCCAATACGCGGGCAACCTCGAGCAGACCTACGGGGCTGACGGCAGAGTCCTGTCGCTCGACGCGGTCTTTCGCAGGCGCGAAGAGGGCTAGGCCAAGATGCTGCAAGACAAGATGCTGCAGGACAAGATGCTGCAGGACAAGGCAGTCGACTCGCTGCTGCGCCTTCGACGCTACGTTCGGGACGTGTTGCGCTCGCCAGTTTTGGCTCCGGTGTTTCCTGCGCTGCAAGCTGTTGACCTGTGGGTGCGACAGCGGCTCGCCAGAAACGGGGTCGTTGTCGAGCGCAGAGGCATCCAGTTCGAGCTCGACCTGACCCAACAGATCGACAGTGCGATCTTCTACGACGGGTACTTCGAGCTTGGAACGACCGAGGCCATCGAACGCATCGTCGAGGCGGGCATGGTGGTCTTTGATATCGGCGCGAACATTGGCTGCCACGCGCTGCAGCTAGCTCGACTGGTAGGCCCCGCGGGGCACGTATGGGCGTTCGAGCCGACCGGCTGGGCAACAAAGAAGCTGCGACGGAACCTCGAGCTCAACCCGGACCTGGCGCAGACGCTGAATATCGTCAATTGCGCACTATCCGATGAAACGCGAGCACGTACCGAGTATTCGTTCCGGTCGCAATGGAACGCCGACGGCAAGCAGACCGCTGAAGAGCATGGAGAGGTCGACTTCATCACGCTCGACGAGTTCGTGCACGAGCGCGGTGTGACCTCGCTCGATTTCGTCAAGCTTGACGTAGACGGATACGAGACCAAGATTCTGCGCGGCGCCCGCGAGACATTGAAACGGTTCAAGCCTGCGATGATCATCGAGGTAAGCGACTATTGGCAGCGACGCGTTGGCGATAGCCTAGATGCGCTCGTCTGCGAGCTAGAGCGCGTGGGCTATCGCTACTACGATGAAGCAGGATTCGAGCCCATCGACGATCTTCGCGATCGCGTCGCCCAGCTCGGTGGACGCGCGACGTTCAACGTTGTGTGCGTTGCGCCAGCAGACGTCTGAGGATTGTCCAGACGGTTGATACATACGGGTTCGATCCCGAGCGCAACAGGTAGTAGCCGCCGGCCAGCGTGAGGCTACTCGTCGCTGCCGTTGCGATGAGCCGTATCGCTGGGTAAACGGCCCGTAGGCCATAACCGACGGCAAATCCGGCGCCAAACGCCGCAACGTGAAGGAGCAGTACCAGTACCAGCCCCCTTCGCATGGGAGACTGCTCACCCCGCTCGGTCTTTCGCAGCGCCGCAAACGAGATCCAGCTCGAGACGATGGGAAACGCCAGCTCGGCTGCTGCGGCGCCAACCACCCCATAGCGCTTGGCGAGAAGCCAGACACAGCCGATCGTCACAGCACCTCCGACGACGATGGCCCGTGCACCGATCTGAGGGTATCCAGCGCCGACCAGGTAGAAGTACGGAACGACATGGATTCCCTGCAACGCATAGACGACAACAAAGACGACGAAAGGTGTCAGGACGCTCGCGGCCAGCTTCTTTCCGATCCAGACTTCGAGGAAGGAGGGTGCCGCAGCTGCCCCGATCGTAGCGATGCCTATCATCATCAAGACGCCAACGCGCCATGCTTGATAGAGAGGGGCTGCCGTCGCTTGCGTGCCGCTATCCGCTTGCCTCGCGCTGAAGAACGGCATCAGGACTCGGCTCACCGAAACGCATGCGTCGTTCAAGCGCGATGCCGCGTTCTGTGCGACGGCGAAGACGCCGACGGCCGACAGACCGAGGGTTCGGCCCACTAGCATCTTGTCGAGGTGCCCCACCGCCATGCGCCCGAGCGCTACCAGCATCGAATAGACGCCAAAGCCGACCACCTTGCGCATGGTCTTTCGCACGTGCCACTCGCGGAAGGGAAGCCACGCGAGCGTGCGTGCGGCTAGCAGGCTGCCAACGATCAAAGCAGTCCATGTAACTACGACGCTGGTGAAAGCCAAGCCCGATATGGCGCCTCCAAGTGCGAGTACAAGAAGGCCGATACAGACGAACAGTGTCGCACGCGTGAGATTGAGCATTTGCGACGCGCGAAACCGCTGCTTTCCGTCGAAGATTCCCGTTACGGCTGGCATGGTGACAGCCGGTGCGAAAGCTATTGCGACCAAGCGGATGATATCAGCGGCGCGGCTAGCCTTGGCGCCCGATAGTCGTAGAACGCCATGCGTGATCGGCTCCGCGAGCCACGCGAGCACGATCGTTCCGACGACTCCGACGACCGCATAAAGCGATACTGTCGCGATCACGACACGTGTCACCTCCGAAGTTCGGCCGGTACTCGTGTACTCGGCGACATACTTGGTTGTAGCGTCGCCCAGGCCGAGGTTGAGAACCCCCACGATGGCGAGCGTCGAGTTGGCCAGCGTCCATAGGCCATAATCTTCGAGGCCAAGGTAGCGAATGAACAGCGGCACGCCGACGAGCATCAACACGACGGGGCCAGAGAACCCAGCAAAAGCCCATAGGGCGTTGGTCGCTACTTTGCTGGTATCGCTCACTAACCAGCCGCGCGGCGGTACACGCGCCAGAGATGATCGCGAGAGTAGTGTTGGGGTGATGGACGCTTGGCCAGGTTCATCACCGGCGATGGCACGATGCAGGCACTATCGAGGGAAACGAGGATGTCGGAGGCAACCCGGTGCGTCAGCGCCGTGCCGACATAGGCGAAAGCACGCAGCTGCGACTGCGGCGGCTGATGCCAGGCGTGCTTGCAGTGCACGAGCTCGAGGCCAGCGCTACCCATGGCCAAGTCAAGCGACCGGGCGGTGTGCGCGCATAGGTGTTGCGACAGCGCATAGTAGTACCATCGCGCGCCCATCGCGCGCGCAACGAGGCAGTCGGCGTTGCCCGTCTCGATTGCAACGATGCCCCCAGGCTTGAGCCAGTCCGCCAGACGCGCGGCCAGACCGCGCTGGTCGGTAACGTGCTCGACGACGTCGAAGCACGAGATGATGTCGAAGTGCTCTCGTGGGGGCGCAGCGTCGAAGACGTTGTCCTCGATCACATTGACGCCGCGCTGTCGGGCCACGCTAGCGGCAGCGGAAGAAATCTCGATTCCCCAACGCTCTTCGCAATCGAGCAGTGAGACGAAATCGCCGCGAAAGCAGCCGACATCGAGTGCGGCGTGGCGCTGGGGCGCAAGCGAAGCGAGCAGGCGGGCCTTGGGCACGAACTGCCGACGCTCGATGTGGTCGCTCTCGACGGCGCCGCCCCACGCGCCTGCTTCGATCATTCGATATCCAGCGAGCAACGCCTCTTCGTCCAGGGTCGGGTGGATCCAGCGAAAGCCACAACCGTCGCAGCGGTAGAGGGTCGCTTCAGCGCCCTCGACCGCCGTCGGTAGATCCCTGGCACGGTAGATCGTGCCGACCGCAGACCACTTCGTTGCGCAGCAGACTTCGCAGTGATTCATGAATGCTGGTGAGGTACTCGCTGGTGTCTGATCATTCATCGGCCCCAAAGGCAGGCAACTCTAACCTGCTGATGTAGCTCACGTCACGGGCTCACCTTGCCGACGGTGAACGGGACGTTGAAGCGCCGCAACCATAGATGCATGACCCTTGACGCGCCGTGACGTTAAGCGCAATTATTCGGCGCGTTTTTCACGAACATGGAGCCTCCATGCACGTCCTAATCACCGGCGGAGCCGGTTTCATCGGATCCCATCTTGCGGAAGCGTACCTTCAGCGGGGCGCCTGGGTCAGCATCATCGATGATCTCTCAACAGGCAGCGTCCGCAACGTTAATCACCTCAAAGCGAATCGGCGTTTCACCTATGTTATCGACGATGTATGCAATCGTCGCGTGACGGCAGAGCTCGTGGATATGGCCGACGTGGTCTTTCATCTCGCGGCCGCCGTCGGGGTCAAGCTGATCGTCGAGCGCCCGGTTCACACGATTACCACCAACCTCGAAGGCACCGAGGTCGTCCTAGATCAGGCGGCCAAGAAGAGCAAGAAGGTCATCGTCGCTTCCACCAGTGAAGTCTATGGAAAGACCACGGTCTTTCCGTTCAACGAGGACCACGATCTCGTGATGGGTTCGACCGCTCGCGCACGCTGGGCCTACGCGTGCTCGAAGGCGATGGACGAGTTCATGGCGTTGGCCTATCATCGTGAAAAGGGCCTTCCGACGGTGATAGCGCGCCTGTTCAACACCGTCGGACCGCGCCAGACCGGACGCTACGGCATGGTCATCCCGACCTTCGTGTCGCAAGCGCTGCAGAACAAGCCCATCACCGTCTATGGCGACGGCAAACAGCAACGCTGTTTCGGGCACGTCGATGATGTCGTCAAGTGTCTGATCGCGCTCGCGGAGCATCCTGGGGCTGTCGGCAAGGTCATTAACATCGGCAGCCAGCACGAGATCTCGATCCTCGAGCTGGCAAAGACAGTGAAGGATTTGACGCAGTCTGGCTCCGAGATCGTCTTCGTGCCTTACGAGGAAGCCTACGCTGCCGGCTTTGAGGACATGATGCGTCGCGTCCCCGACACGACGCGCCTCGCTGATCTCGTCGGCTTCGTTCCCGAGACGAAGGTCGACAAGATCATCCGCGACGTGATGGCCGAGCAGCAGAACGACCCGCGTCACTCGCTAGACTGGTGAAGCTCGTCGAGACAGAGCTCGCCGGCGTGGTCATCATCGAGCCGGCGGTGTTTCGCGACGACCGGGGCTTTTTTTTCGAAAGCTATTCCGAGCCGAAGCTGGCGCACCTTGGCATCGAGACCCGCTTCGTGCAGGACAACCACTCCTGGTCGCTACCATCGGTCCTTCGGGGGATGCACTTCCAGCTGGGCGAGGACGGTGGCCCGGGCCAAGCGAAATTGGTCCGTGTGACGAGCGGCCGCGTCATCGACGTGGCGGTGGACGTACGTCGAGGGTCGCCCACGTTCCTCGCGTCGGTGACGGTCGAGCTGTCATCCGAGACGCATCGCATGCTCTACATCCCCGCAGGCTTCGCCCACGGCTTTTGGGCGCTCGAGGAGTCTGTCGTGCTCTACAAATGCAGCGCGACGTACGCCCCCGAGCGCGAGCGAGGAGTCCGCTGGGATGACCCGAGCCTCGGCATCCATTGGCCCCACAAGACCCCTTTGCTCTCTCCGCGGGATGCGGGTCTGCCGCGCATCGAAGAGATGGCCGAGACCGACTTGCCGGAGCATGTGACCCATGGCTAGACGTGCACTTGTCAGCGGTGGCGCTGGATTCATCGGCAGTAATCTCGTGAAGTTCCTTCTGGCGCACGGCGTATCCGTTTGCAACGTCGATGCATTGACGTATGCCGCCAACCTCGACTCGCTAGCAGATCTCGGAGCGGGCGATTACACGTTCGTGCTAGCTGACATTCGTGACCGTGACGCCATGCGCGAGCTGCTTGAGCAGTTCGACCCAGATCTCGTTTTTCACCTCGCCGCCGAGTCGCACGTAGACCGCTCTATCGAAGGTCCGGCCGTCTTTGTAACGACCAACGTGCTCGGAACCTTCACGCTGTTGGATGTCGCGCGCGAGCTGTGGACGGCAAATGGAAGGGCGGTGGACTCGCGTAGGTTCGTTCACGTGTCGACCGATGAAGTCTACGGTTCGTTGGGCGACGATGGTCTCTTTACCGAAACGACACGGTATGACCCGAGCTCGCCGTATGCAGCTTCCAAGGCCGGAGCCGACCATCTTGCTCACGCCTACTTTCGTACCTATGGCCTGCCCGTCATCGTCACCAACTGCTCGAACAACTATGGTCCGCGGCAGTTCCCCGAGAAGCTGATCCCGCTGATGATCACGCGAGCGTTGAGCGGCGAGCCCATGCCAGTCTACGGAGCGGGCAACAACGTTCGCGATTGGCTCTACGTCGACGACCACTGCGAGGCGCTGTGGGCCGCAGCCGAGCGGGGAACACCTGGTCGCGACTACAACATTGGCGGCAATCAGGAGAGGCGCAACATCGATGTCGTGCGAGCCATTTGCGCCGAGGTCGAGCGTGCGAGACCGGCTCGGACCAACGAAGCCCTAGCGGGAAAGCAGTACGAAGAGTTGATCACCTTCGTCGACGATAGGCCTGGACATGACTTTCGCTACGCCATCGACGCGTCTCGCATCGCGCGCGAGCTGTCATGGGAACCTAGCGAGACCTTCGAATCTGGCTTGGAGAAGACCGTACGCTGGTATCTTGAGAACGCGCGCTGGGTCGAACGCGCCACCAGCGGCGAGTATCGCGACTGGATCGACAAGAACTACGCAGAGCGCCTCGAGGCGAGAGATGCACGATGAAAGAAAACGCGCAGATCAATATCGGCAGTTATGACAATGTAATCCCCGGATTCGTCAACTACGATCTTTCGCCCAACCTGCTACTAAGCCATGTCTATCCGCTTGTCGAGGCGTTGAGCAAGGTCGGGCTCGTCGACGCTAGGCGACTCGAGACCATCCAATCGTTTCGCGCAGTAAAAGACCACATGAAGTGGGGGCGTATCATCGACCGCGTTCCACATCCCACCGGGTCGCTGGATGTGGTTTACGCGTCGCACTTTCTTGAGCATATTGATCGTGAGGACGCGTTGAATCTGCTCAAAGATATCCATCGCGCCCTTCGTTCCGGTGGCGTAGTACGGATCGTCGTGCCGGACCTCGAACACCTAACGCGCGAATATGTCACTGCGCTCGCCGAGGACGAAAGCAACGATCCCCCCGCGAACTACTATCTCAAGCGTCTCGAAGTGATCGACAACGCGCACTATCGCCGGCCCATGATGCGGCTTCGAACCGCACTGCTCGTCGCGTTTGGCCTGCACGGCATGCGTCACCGCTGGATGTGGGACTGGCGCTCGATGCGCGCGGCGATGATCGAAGCCGGCTTCAATAGTCCTCGACGCTGCCAAAATGCGGGCTCGTCGGTGCCGTCTCTGCGCCAGGCGGAGACTGCGACGCCGATGGGCGAGCACAGTCTATACGTGGAGGCGGTGCGCTAGCACCCGACGGCGGGCGTCAATCGAGGCCATCCTCGGACACGATGTGGCCTGCTTCTCGCAGGGTCACCATCTTGCGCGCCACTTCGACGTCGTGGTCGACCATCATGCGAACGAGCTCCGGAAAGCTCGTCTTCGCTTTCCAGCCCAGATTCGTCTCAGCCTTGGTCGGATCGCCAAGTAGGAGGTCGACCTCGGTAGGCCGGTAGTATGTAGGGTCGACCTCGACGAGAACTCTGCCACTCTGCCTGTCAACGCCCTTTTCTTCGACACCCTCGCCGCTCCATTGCAGCTCGAAGCCCGCGTAGTGAAAGGCAAGAGTGACGAGCTCTCTAACCTCGCGTGCTTCGCCTGTGGCGATGACGTAGTCGTCTGGCTCGTCTTGCTGCAGCATCAGCCACATGGCTTCGACGAACTCGGGTGCATAGCCCCAGTCTCGCTTCGCCGAGAGGTTGCCGAGCCAAAGCTTCTCCTGCAAGCCATGCTTGATTCGCGCCGCGGCGCGGGTAACCTTGCGCGTGACGAAGGTCTTTCCGCGCCGAGGGCTTTCGTGGTTGAAGAGGATACCGTTGGACGCGTGAAGCCCGTAGGCCTCGCGATAGTTCACAGTTACCCAGAAGGCGAACAGCTTGGCAGCGGCGTAGGGCGAACGCGGATAGAACGGGGTCCGCTCTGACTGCGGTGTCTCCTGGACCTTTCCATACAGCTCACTCGTCGACGCTTGATAGAAACGCGTCTCGACGCGTGTCTCCTTGATCGCGTCGAGAAGGCGCAGCGTTCCAAGACCGTCGACATCGGCGGTGTACTCGGGGACCTCGAATGAGACTTTGACGTGGCTTTGCGCCGCGAGGTGGTAGATCTCGGCGGGCTCGATCGACTCGAGCAGTCGCGAGAGATTGGAGGCATCTGTCATGTCGCCGTAGTGCAGAAAGAAACGCCGGTGATTCGCGTGTGGGTGCTGGTAGATGCTGTCTAGCCTTCCAGTGTTGAACGAGCTGCCGCGGCGAATGATGCCGTGGACCTCGTAGTCCTTCTCGAGCAGCAACTCGGCGAGATACGAGCCGTCCTGTCCGGTGACGCCAGTGATGAGCGCTCGCTTCTTTGTCATTTGATGCAGGGCCTATTGGTCTTCGAGAGTTTCGTTACCGTGGGGTGTTCTATCGTTCGGCTGCGTGCTTGAGAAACCACCGGTAGGTCTGGCGAACGCCGCTCTCAAGCTCGATCTTCGCTCGCCAGCCGAGGCGTTGGAGACGCGATACGTCAAGCAGCTTGCGCGGAGTACCGTCGGGCTTGTCGAGGTCATGCTCGATCGCGCCCTCGTAGCCAACGACCCGCTGTATCAACTGCGCGAGCTCGAGGATCGAAATGTCCTTGCCTACGCCGATGTTGACCAGCGACGTTTCGTCTGTCTCTTCCAGGAGGTAAACGCAGGCGTCCGCCATGTCGTCGACGTGAAGAAACTCGCGACGCGGCTTTCCTGTCCCCCATAGCGTCACCGATGGCGCGCCGCGCTCCTTTGCTTCGTGAAACTTGCGCAACAAGGCGGGCAGCACGTGGCTCGTCTCGAGATCGAAGTTGTCCCCCGGCCCGAACAGATTGGTGGGCATGACGCTGGCGTAGCGGCGCCGGTACTGTGCGTTGTATGCCTCGCACATCTTGATGCCCGCGATCTTCGCCAGTGCGTAGGGCTCGTTCGTTGGTTCTAGCGGACCAGTTAGCAGATGTTCTTCCCGCATCGGCTGAGGACAGTCGCGGGGATAGATACAGCTCGACCCGAGAAACAACAAACGTTCAACGCCGGCGCGGTGCGCGCCATCGATGAGGTTGCATTGAATCTGCAGGTTCTCGCCGATGAACTGCGCCCGGTAGGTGTTGTTCGCGAGGATGCCACCGACGCGAGCGGCCGCGACGATCACGACGTCGGGGCGCTGCTCGTCCAATAGCGTCTCGACGGCGGCCTGGCGTGTTAGGTCGAGCTCGGAACGAGTCGCCGTGATGATGCTCCGGTAGCTGCGCGCCTGCAGTGCTCTGACGATCGCCGAGCCTACGAGGCCTCGATGCCCTGCTACGTACACACGGCTCGCGGGAGTCATTCGCTTCATGTGAGCTAGCCTAGCGCGCCACGTACGGCGTCGAGTGTGGCGGGAAGAATGCGCGGCGGGTTGCGGCGCGCGCCGCTTCGCCCCTGGTGGTAGTCGCTTGCAGCCTTGGAGAACTTCGCCCCGTGCGCGGTGCAGATGATCGCCATGCTGTCGCTGCGTTTGATCGTGCCGTCGTCGACGAGCTTCTTGG
>JAGQIK010000431.1 GCA_020431405.1 Myxococcales bacterium | reverse complement strand
CGCAGGTCGCGGGTCGGCAGCAGGCCCGGGTTGTGCGCTTCGCAGCGCGGCCCCGGACAGACGTCGCCGATCAGCAGCAACGCAGGCACCTCGCCACCGCCAACGACGTAGTTGCCGTAGAAGCGGCAACCGTCGCAGTGAAAGACGTTGAGCGCGGCGCGCAGGCTAGCGTCGAGGGCGACGTTGTTTTCGAACAGGGCGTCGATCATCTCGTACTTCTGAAAACAGCCCCAGTCGGCCGGCGGCGTCGTATCGCCGATGCAGCTGCCCGACGAGCCGCCGCCGCCGTAGCCGTCGCTGCGCTCGCTCCAGTTGTTGCGCACGCGCACGTCGCTGCTGCCGTTCTTGAAGCCGATGCCGCCGCCGTCGTAGTCGGTGAAGGGGGCTTGCCCGGTCTTGGCGTCGTGGGCGTAGTTGTCCTCGACCGTCCAGTTGTGCACGCCGGTGGCGTCGACCGCCTGCGAGGCCATCGCGTAGAGCTCGTTTCCGACGACGTGCACGGGGCCCCAAGCGGGCCCGCCGTGCGCCGGGCCGGGGCCGTTGCGCAGCCCCTTGATGTTCTCGTTGACCTCGCAGCCTTCGATGCGGTTGTTGGCGATGTAGATGTGCTCGTTGGGGATGATGGTCGGCTGCGCGCCGCCCGTGTCGCGCCAAGCGACGCGGATGTTGTCCTCCCAGCAGCCGCGCAGGTCGAGCCCCTCGACGCGGACCCAGCTGCCCGAGATAGTGACGAGCTGCTCGACGTGGTCGATGGGCACCGCGCACTGTGTGGCGCTGCCCTGCACGGGCTTGCAGCGCGCATCGGTGCTGCAGCTCGGGCAGGCGCGCTGACAGCACGGATCGCGCGTCACCGGCCCAGAGGGCGTCTGGACCGTGCACGTCGCGGGGCACGTGCCGTCGATGATCGGCTTCTGTCCGTCGTAGGCGGTGACGATCACGGCTTCGTCGGCGCTCGTGCCGTCGCCGCGGATGGCGAGGCCCGAGGGGTAGAGCGCGTAGGTGCCCGCGCCAACAAACACGGTGACGCCTCGCGCGCCCGCGCCGCTAGCAGGGTTGAGGATGCCGCGCACCGCGTCGAGGCTGGCGAAGGGACAGTCGCGCTTGCCGTCGGCGTCGGTGCTGCCGAGGTCAGCGGGGTGACGTCCGTTGCACGCGGCGTCGTCGGCGCCAGCCACGCTCTTCATCACGAAGTAGCACGTGCGCGTCTTGCAATGCGCCTCGCTCCAGTGCGGCCCGCTCGGTCCGTCGGCCTGGTCCGAGCGCGTATCGCTGGCGCCGCCATCGGCGTCGCCGCGCGCGTCGGCGGACGAGTCGAGCCCGCTCGCGCCGCTGTCGCTGCAGCCGCTGCCGCTGCTCAGCGTCAGAAGCATGGCCACCGCGATCCACGTGCTGCGCATCCGCTCCCCTCCCGTTCGCCTGGTGCTCGGTAGTGTCGCACGGCGCACGCTACGGCTCATCTCGCGCTGATATGATCCGTTTCATGAGCAACTTCGACCACGTCGACGGCTTCGTGACCACCGGCGCGCGCCCCTTTCGCCACGACGCGTTCCCCATGCGGCTCTTTCAGAAAGCCAAGCGCCTCGGCGTGTGGGACCCGATGGGCATCGACCTCGCCCGCGACACGGCCGCATGGCAGCGCCGAGACGGCGACGCCCCGATGGGCGACGAGGAGCGCGAGGCGGTGCTCGGCACGATCTCGGTGTTCATCGCCGGCGAGGAGGCCGTCACGCTCGACCTGCTGCCGCTGATCGGCGCCATCGCGCGCGAGGGCCGCATCGAAGAGGAGATGTACCTCACCACCTTCCTCTTCGAGGAGGCCAAGCACACCGAGCTCTTCGCGCGCTATCTGCGCGAGGTCTGCGAGGCCGACGCGTCGACGCTGTCGCGCTTTCACGGCCCGACCTATCGCCGCATCTTCTACGAGGAGCTGCCGCGCACCATGTGGGCGCTGCGCGACGAGCCCACGCCGCGCAATCAGCTTCGCGCGTCGGTGACCTACAACATGATCGTCGAGGGCGTGCTCGCCGAGACGGGCTACTACGGCTTTCTCTACTCGGTGGAGGAGCTCGGCGAAGAGGCGGTGCTGCCCGGGCTGGTCGAAGGCATCCGCCTGCTGCGCCAGGACGAAGCGCGCCACATGGCCTACGGCATCTATCTGATCTCGCGGCTGGTGGCGGCCGACGCGTCGCTGTGGGCCGACGTCGAGGCGCGCATGAACGAGCTTCTGCCGCTCGCCATGGGGCTCGTCAACGAGCGCATGCAGATGCAGCTCGACGCCTATGGCCGGCTGCCCGACGACCTCGAGCCACAGAAGATGATGGGCTACGCCATGGGCCAGTATCAGAAGCGCATGGCGCGGCTGCAGAAGGCGCGCGAGCAGTCGCTCGAGGAGATCGAGAAGATCGCCCTCGACACGGACGTCGACGCCGCGTGACCGGCACGCGGGACGAAAGCGCAGCGCCGTCGCGTATCACCGCCTGCCGGTGACTACACGATCTCATCGCGTCGTGCTGATCGCGGCGCTGATCGCGTGCTCGACGGGCTGCCCGGGTGGACGCCAGCGCGCCTTGCCCGACGGCAAGACCGAAGAGGACGCGTTGGTCTATCCCGACAGCCGCGGCTGGCTCGGCGACGCCGGCGCCGACGCCGACGCCCCCGACGCCCGCCCCGCCATGGATGCCACCGACGCGCCACGAGGCGACGTGTCACCGGATGCGTCGCCGCCGCGTGATGGGACGGCCAGCGATAGTGCCGGGGATGGCAGCGTCGATAGCGCCCCCGCCCGCGACAGCTCGGTGGACGCGGCGCCACCATGCAGCGCGGTCTGCGGCGATGTCGACGGCGACGGCAAAGTCACGGCCACCGATGTGACGCTGCTCGTCAACGTGCTGGCCAACAACCCCCCGCCCAACGCCTGCCAGCAAGCCAACGGCGACGTCGACGGCGACGGACAGCTCGACGACGTCGACCGGCGCGCCCTTGCCGCCGTCGTCGACGGGCGCGCCAACACGCCGTCGTGCGGCAGCCGCTGCAGCAACGCCTGCGGCGACACCAACGGCGACGCGCTGATCACGCCCATCGACGCGCTGCGCGCGATCCACTTCTCGACGCTCAGCACGGTCCCCACCGTGTGCGAGCTGCTCGCGGCCGACATCGACGGCGACGGCGTGGTCAGCAGCGCCGACGCCAACGCGATCTCGGCGGCCATCGGCGGACCGACAGGTCCGACCTGTCTCAATCGCTAGGCCGCTAGAGGCGATCGAGCAGCTCGGTGAGGCGCCGGTCCGCTTCTGCGCGCGCCTCGCGATAGTCGTCGCTGTCGAGCAGGCTGCGCGCGAAGTTGCCGCGCTCGCCACGCCAGTGGCCTGCGACCAGCACGTGCGTGACAGCGCTCGCCGCGTCGCCCCACACCAGCGCCCGCAGCGGGTCGCGTGCCGGCCATAGCGCCGGGTGCGCACAGTCGAAGAGCGTCAGGTTGGCGAGGGCGCCGGGCTCGATCACGCCCGCGCGCGCGCGCGGGTGCAGTGAGCCTGGCTGCGACCAGACGCTGGCCAACAGGCGCGCCGGCACGAGATGCTGCTTGCCGCGCTCGAGCCAGCGCTGGCGCGTCTCGCGCACGGCGCTTGCCGCCTCGGCTTCGCCGCTCTGCTCGAAGGCCTGGTGCGCGCTCGAGTGCGCGGTGCCAAAAGCGAACGCCGCCGCCACCGCGCGCAGCTCCTGCTGTACGTTCATGCCGTCGTTGGCGCCGGCGCAGTCGGTGCCGAGCGCGACGCGGCAGCGCAGGTCGAGCCACTGAAAGACCGCCGCCGGGTGATCGAAGCAGACCTGACCGTAGGGGCAGTAGCCGAGCATGTCGCGCTCGCCGACGAGCGCGAGGTCGGCGTCGCTGGCGTAGAGCGCGTGCACCAGCAGCGCGCCGGGGCGTGTCGCGTCGCCGTCGGCGCCGCCCATCACGCCCAGCCGCGCCAGCCGCGCGAAGGGCGAGCAGCCGTGCCGTTGGTGGCTGCGCTGGTGCTCTTCGAGCGACTGCGCCGCGTGCAGGTGCAGCGGGAGCGAGCGCGAATCGGCGAGCGCCAGCGCGCGCGCGAAGAGCTCGTCGCTGACCGTGTCGCTGGCGTGTGGGCCGAGGCAGCTGACGATGCCGCGCTCGGCGAGCGCCGAGTCGGCGTCGATGTCCGCCGTCTCGCGCAGGCCTTGCTCGCACAGCGCTTCGCCGGGCCCGCCGCTGTCTTGCAGCGTGGGCGCGATGACGGCGCCGATTCCGACGTCGCGACAAGCGCGCGCTACAGCGTCGCCGTGGTAGTAGTGGTCGAAGACCATCGCCTGGCCGCCGAGCAGACAGTCGTAGGCGCCGAGGCGCGCGAAGGCCTCCACGTCGGCGGCCGTCACGTTGCGCTCGACGCGGTAGTAGAGGTCCTCGACGACGTTGCCGTGCATGGCCTCGAGCTCGAGGCCGCGAAAGACCACCATCGCCAGGTGCGTGTGCGCGTTGATAAACGCCGGCGCCAGCAGCGTGCGCTCGTCGAGCAGGTCGACGTCGACGTCGCTCGGCCACTGGCCGTCGCGCTCGAGCTCGTC
This sequence comes from Myxococcales bacterium, assembly GCA_020431405.1. GTDB lineage: Bacteria > Myxococcota_A > Polyangia > JAGQIK01. The sequence continues at coordinate 31,768 of JAGQIK010000431.1, read as the reverse complement.
ACGCGTTCCGCGCGCCACGCTGACGATGCGCGAGCCCGCGGTACGGATCAGCGCCGGCGCGATCTCGAGGGCGTCACCCGCGCCGAGCACCGCCTGCTGCGCGTAGAGCGTGTGCGCTGTCAAAAGGCCGACTGGATGCGCGTCGCGAAGGTGCGCAGGACGTTGCCGTAGGACTGGCAGATGCTGGCGAAGTCGCCGAGGGGCCCGAAGGCGTCGGAGAACGACTGCAGTCGGATCGCCGGCGTGCCGCTCAGCGTGCCGGACTGACAGCTCGCGGCGACGTCATAGCTCTGGGTGTTTCCGCTGCCGCCCTCGGCGTTGACCTGGATCGGCTGCGGGCCGTTGGGACCGGCGAGCACGAGCACCGAGACCCAGCCGGCCGGCTTGAGCTTGCTGAGGAAGTCGACGTAGCGCGCCTTGATCGGGTGCAGCGTGCTCTGTCCAGGCACGCAGCTCTGGTACTTGGCAGCCGCTCGCGCCGGCTTGCTGCCGTCGCAGATCACGCCGAACTCGAAGCAGCGGAAGCTGCGGTAGGGGCCGAACTGCGTCGAGCTCGGCAGATAGAGCGACTTGTCGGCGGCGCTGCAGTCGTCCTCGTTGGCGAGGATGATCACCGCGAGGGCCGCGTCGGGCCGCAGAAAGCCCGGGTTGGCGCCCGACAGCGCGGCGTACATCGCCTCGAGCGGCTGCTCGAAGCCGCATCCGCTGGCGCCGGGCCGCAGCATGCAGTCGAGCGCGTCGGTGCGCGAGCCCTGCACGTTGTCGTTGTTGCCGCGCACCTCGATGTAGTTGACGCCCTGCGGCCGCGAGACACACTGCGAGCGAATGAAGAGGTGGCCCGCGTCACCGGCCAAGCCGCAGCTCGACGTGATGTTGGGCTGACCGATGCCCATGTCGGTGGTGACCACGCCGATGCGGTAGCTCGGCCCGCCGGGCAGCTTGTCGAGCTGCTCGAGCAGGTTCTTGATGTCATTGGCCAGGCGCGCTTGCTCGCCTTCCATGCCGGGGCTGTTGTCGACGACGACGAGCACGTCGACGCCGACGGGCTTGGCTGGCGGCGGCGGCTGGTCCACCGTGGTGTCTGCGAGCGGCGGCACCGCGTCGGTGACCTCTGGGCCGTCGCGCCTGGCGTCGTCGAGGATCACGCCGGCGTCGATGGTGACGTCTGCGCCGCTGCTGGTGCTGTCGCGCCGCGCATTGAAGCCGGGGTTGGCCTCGGTGCACGCGCCGAGCAGCGCGGCTGCAGTTACCAGGGCTGCGGAGCCTGCGAGATAAGGTCTGCGTCGATAAGCCATACATCTACCGCCCGTGCTCGTGGGGCCCAATGACCGCGAATGCGGGCCCGACACTATACGATACTATGCCGCGATGGCGGACGAACACCTCGCGCTGATCGCCTCTATCGAGGCCGACCCCGACGACATCAATGCCTTTCTAGTCTACGGCGACTACTTGCAGGGGCTCGGTGATCCGCGCGGCGAGCTCATCGCACAGCACTGCCGAGCGCTCGCGCAGGGCCGCGATCCAGCGCAGGATCGGCGCGCTCGCGACACGCTGCGCGCCCATCGCGAGGCGCTGCTCGGGCCGATGGCGCCGCCCAAGATGTCGCGCCGCGTCGGCGTCGAGTGGCGCCTCGGCTTCATCGATGGCGCCACCGTGCGCGGACACAAAGGCGCCGAGATCGGCGAGGCGCTCGCCACGCTGCTCGGCTCGCCCTCGGCGCGCTTCATGCGCGCGCTGACCATCGAGGAGCCCAAGAGCCCGCGCGAAAAGCTCGACGACGACGCGCTCTTCGCGACGCTGGTGGCCTCGGCCCCGCCCACGCTGAGCGAGCTTCGCGTCGGCGATCCCGGCAAGCACCCGCTGCCCGACGCGCTGCGCGCCAAGCTGCCGCGCCTAGCCCGCCCCGCCGAGGAGCGCTGGGCGCAGGTGCTCGCGGGCATCGCCGGCCAGAAGCGGCTCAAGGTCGCGCTCAGCACGCGCGGTCTACCCAAGCTCGTCGCGCGTCGCGTGCCCGGCGCCGACGCCGCACCCGAGCTCGACGTCGATCCGGCGCAGCTTCTCGTCGGGCTCAAGGCCGAGGTCGACAAGAAGCGACACCTCGGCCTCATCGACGCCTTGCGCGAGCTGTTTACCGCCGACAGCCTCGACGCCCTCGCGGAGGCGCTGCTCGGCCAGTGGATCCGCAAGAAAGAGCCCGCCGGGCAGCGCTGGGCGCAGCAACTCGCGGGGCTCATCGGCGGCGACCGCACCGCCGCGACCCTCGGCAACAACCTCGAAGACTGGTCGCACCAGCGCGCCGTGCAAGGTGTGCGGCTGCTCGCCTCCATCGGCAGCGAGCTCGCCGTGAGCGAGATCTTCGGTCTCGTCACCCTGCTGCAGCGCACCCACTCGCGCCGCTTCGACGGCGCCGAGACGCTGCGCGCGCTCGCCAAGCAGCGCGGCTGCAGCGTCGAGCTGATGGTCGACCGCGCCGCGCCACGCGAGCTGCCGCAGATCGGCAAGGGCAAGCAGCCGACCAAAGCTACCGTCGCCCTCGGCGAGCGCCAGCGCGCGATCCGGCGCTGGCGCCTCGAAGAGATGCTCGCCGACGGCACGCGCCTTTCGCGCGGCGACTTTCTGCGCCACGTGGCGTGGAACCCGATCGTCGGTCCGCTCGCCCGCCGGCTGGTTTGGGGCGTCTTCAGCGGCGAGCAGCTCGTGCGCGCGTTCCGGCTCGACGAGGACGGCGCTGCGCTCGACCTCGCTGACGCGCCGGCACCCGCCGCCGGCGCCGCCGAGACCATCGGCCTGCCGCACCCGCTCGAGCTCGGCCCCGAGCGCGTCGACCGCTGGCGCGCGCGCTTCGACGCGCTCGCCATCGAGCAGCCCTTCGAGCAGCTCGCGCGCGCGACCTACAGCATCGAGCCCGCCGAGCGGCGACAGGCGCGCCTGGTCAAGCGCTTCGCCAAGCGCTCGATCCGCTTCGATACCATCGCGAGCGCCCTCTACAAGCGCGGCTACTACCCCTACCAGGACATGGAAGGCGACAACTACGGCTTCCCGATGGGCTACGGCCGCTACTACGGGCGCGGCGTCAGCGCGACCATCGACACCTGGCAATACCTCGCCGTCGAGGTCGAGCAGCGCGAGCGCCTCGAGCCGGGCGAGCGGCCAACCATCACCTTCGGCGAGCTGCATCCGGTGACCTTCAGCGAGATCGTCCGCGACGCCGAGATCCTCGTCGAGGGCAACCGCTATCGCCCCGCCCGCACCGCGCAGCAGCCCAAGCGCGCCGCGGCACCCGCGCGCGGCGGCGGCGGCGGCGTCACGGCGTCGTCGTCGGGCTCGGGCTTTCCCTTCGCCGAGCTGGCCAAGAGCGGGCGCTCGACCTGCATCGTCTGCGAGCAGAAGATCCCCAAGGGCGAGCTTCGTGTGGGCGTCGAGCGCGACATCGAGACCGACACCTTCACCGGCAAGGGCACCCGGTGGCTGCACTTCGGCTGCCGCGACAAGTGCGAGGAATTCGCCGGCGTCGAAGACGACATCGCCCTGCTGCGCGCCAACTCGCCGGGCGTCGAGGTGCCGAGCTAAGAGCAGCCGCGGTGCAAAGTGGGCGCACCCGCCGCGATCGCTGAAGCCCGAGGCCCGAGGCCCGAGGCCCGAGGCCCGAGGCCCGAGGCCCGAGGCCCGAGGCCCCGCTAGCGTGCGGCGAGCATCTTCTTCAGCGCCGGCTCGATGGCCTCGGCCCAGCGCCGGTAGCCCGCGCCGGTGAGATGCAAGAAGTCCGACATCACGTGGCGCGAGAGCACGCCGTCGCGCCCGACGAAGGCGTGCTTGATGTCGAGGAACCGCACGCGGGCGTCGCGGCGCAGCGCGCGTGCGGCCACGCGGCTGGCGTGGGCGAGCTTGACGCGGCGTGGGTTGGGGCGCCGGTCGCGCGGAAAGATCGCCAGCAGCAGCACCTTGGTGCGTGGCAGCTTGTGTTCGATGGCGCGCACCACCGCGACGATGCCGCGCCCGATGTCGGCCGAGCCGTGCGTAGCGTCGTTGTTGGTGCCGATCAGCAGCACCACCACGCGCGGCGTCAGCCCGTCGAGCGTGCCGTGCGCGATGCGCCACAGCACGTGCTCGGTGCGATCACCCTCGACGCCGAGGTTGATGCCGTGGCGCTTGGCGTAAAAGCGCGCGAACACGCCGCTGCCGGTGTTGTCCCAGCCGCTCGTGATCGAATCGCCGATGAAGACGACCGCGGGCTGCGCGGCCTTCTTCTTGCGCACGGCCGCCACGCGCCCGAGCAGCTCGCGATGTCGCGCCAGCCACCACTTGCTGCCGCGCGAGCGCGGGAGCACCGCGGGTGCCGCCGGGTCGCGCGGCGCGGCGCGTAGCTGCGACGGCGTGACCGCGACGGCGGCCAAGACCAGCGTCAGCAGCGCGAGCGGTGGCGCCGCGATCGCCTTGGCTGCGGAGCAGTCGTCCGCCGCGATCAACGCACGCGCTTGATGATGTGAAAGCCCATGCGCGACTCCACGACGTCCGAGACGGCGCCGGGCTTGAGCGCGAAGGCGAACTGCTCGAACTTGGGCACCATCTCGCCACGCGCGAACGGCGGCAGCATCCCGCCCTTCTGCGCCGAGCCGGCGTCCTCGGAGTACTTGCGCGCCAGCTCCTCGAACGACTTCTTCTTGCGCAGCACCTTGAGGCGTACCTTGCCCGCCAGCACGCGCGCCTCTTCCTTACGCCGCGTGGTGGTCTGCGCGGCGGCGGCGGCCGAGCCCTTGAACACGATCAGGATGTGCTGCGCGAGGATCTTCTTGAGCGGCAGCCGCTTGATGATGTGAAAGCCGTAGGGGGTCTCGACGACCTTGTCGTGCACCTGGCCGACCTCGGTGGCGAGCGCCGCCTTGTAGTAGGCATCGAAGCCCTTGGCGTACTTCTTGAGACGCTCCTCGGAGAGCGGACGGATCACGCCGCCGCGCATCTTCGACGGGCTGTCCGAGTAGGTCGCGGCGAGCACCGAGAAGTTGCCGCCCTTGAGCGCCTTGGCGAGCACCTTCTGGGCGAGCTTCTTGGCGTCTTCCTTGCTGCGTTTGAACGCCACCGGCGCCAGCTCCGCGCCCTTGTAGACGAGCTGGATGTGCGCCGTGGAGACCTCCTGCGGCTTGTCGCGCATCACGATGTAGTAGCCGTAGCGCGTGCCGAGCGGGTGCGAGACCTGGCCCTCGCCGAGCGCCATCGCGACCTTGGCGAAGGGCAGCTTGCTGTCGGGGCCGATCTTGTAGACGCGGTCGGGCGCCTCGCCGGCGTCGGAGTACTTCTTGGCGAGCGCGACGAAGTCCGAGTCTTTCTGGCGCGCGAGCTTGGCCAGCAACGCGGCGCGCTTGGACGCGGCGTCCTTGTTGCGCTTGGCGTCGCCCGGATCGTTGGCGGTGATGTACTTGACGACGATCACGCGCGCGGCGACCTCGGCCGGCGGCGTGTCGGGCGCCTTGGGCATACGCGCGGGATCGGTGGGCCCCTTGAGCTGGCTCGCCACATCGGAGTTGTCGTCGGGGCCCTTGGCTGCGCTGTTGGTCGTCGCGCCGCCGCTGCCGCTGGTCGTGGCGCCGCCCGTGCCGGCCTTGCTCTTGGCGGTGCCGCTGACGGCGCCGCCGCCGCTGCCGCCGGCGGTTCCGCTTGCACCTTTGCCGGCCTTCTTGCAGCCAGAGAATGCGAGCAGCGCGCTGAGCGCGATCACGAGATGGCGAACGGTTTTCATGGTTCCCTCGGACTCGGCGGTGGTTTCGATCGCCGCGTGATCTGATCGCTACGACGAACGCGACGCGTCGGGATAGAGACGGCGCAGCTCGCGGCCGACGACGAAGTCGCTGGCACTCTCGTAGCGTTTGGCCAGGTCGACCTCGACGTAGAACTTGCACGCGTCGTCGACGCCAAAGCTCGTCGACAGCTGCAGCTGCTCGTCGCCGACGCGTTCGTATCCTTCCGCGACGATGTCATGGCCGAATACGACCACGCGCTGTCGCGGACCATCGCGCGAGATCACGTCGAGAAACTCGCGCGCCACTTCGGTCTTGCACCCGCGCGACCATAGGAGGCGCGCCAGCGCGGTGCCGCTGTACATCGCATTGATATCGAGGTGCTCGTATCCGTCATACGGAACTTGCAGCTCGGAGATGTCCTCGATCTGGGCGTTGGGCGCGGCGTGGGTCACGGTCACGCCAGCGGCCGATACCGCGATCAGCGGCAGCCTGGCGAACAGCGCGTTGTAGCGCGCTGCACGCTCGGGACCGACGGACTGCTCGAAATAGGCCGTCTCGTCGTCCCAGAACTTTGGCGTGTGCGGTCCGCCCACGTGCGAGTGCTCGTGGTTGCCGATCAAGCAGCCCACACGCCCCGGGAACGCGGCAGACATCTCGATGAAGCGCTCGACCACCTCGCCCGACTGATCGCGATAGTAGCTGCCGAGGTAGGTCGGCCAGTCGGCCTCGTTGGTCGTGTTGGGGCCGTGGATCAGATCGCCCGTGAACAGCAGAAACGGCTGCTCGCTCGCGGCATCGAGCTCGTCGAAGCGCGCGACCATCGACTCGAAGTCGCGCAGGTTGCCGTGCACGTCGGTGCACACGAGCAGCTTGCCGCGGTCGGGCAGGCGCAGCACGCGATCCGGAAGCTCGGCCCCGGCGCGCTTCTGTTCGGTTGCCTGACCCACAGGCGATTTCTCGCACGAAGGCGGCCACGGGCACAAGACCGCGGCCCGCCACGCGTGCAGCGCAGAGCGCCAGCTAGAAGCTGAGCTGCACTTGCCAGCGCTGGTGTTCGAAGAGCAGAAGACGCGAGCCGGCGTCGCGCGCCATCTCGAGCAAGCGCGTCAGCGCGTGCTCGGCGGCCTGATTGCGCGCGCCGCGCTCGGCAGCCTGGCGCAGGGTGTAACGAAGACGGAAGAGCTCGACAGCGCGCTCGTCCTCGGCGCTCATCATACGGCGATTCATGTGTGGTCCCCCGTGGCCCCGCGACATCCAGCGTCTGGTGCGGCCACGTTCCCAAGCTGCGCCACCGCCAGCGAGTGGGCAACTTTTTCGCCTCCGAACCTTCGCCAGTAGCAGCGGCGCCACGGGCGTTGCATCGGTGCGTGCACACGTAAGGAGAATGCAGTAGAGTTCGCACCTTGTCGCACTAGAGCTGGGGGTAATATGTTTCGCGGTACTTATCGCCTCGCGATGGTTTTCGCGCTGGCGGCGCTGGTGCCCGTGCTGGGCTGCGCCGACACGAGCAACTTCGTCGACAACGACGGCGGCGGTGACACCCAAGGGGTGCCGCCCAACCTCGACGGGCTGGAGTCGATCCGCATCGAGCCTGCCGACGCGGTGCTCGAGCTCAAGGACGAAAACCCCGTCAAGCAGGCCTACAAGGCGTTCGGCAAGTTCCGCGACGGCAGCGAGCGCGAGATCACGACGGCGGTGACCTTCGGCGTGCTCGACCCGAGCATCGGCGTGTTCAAGAGCGCCGAGTTCGTCTCGGGCACCAAGCGCGGCGGCAAGACCGAGGTCGAGGTCGACAGCGCCACGGGCGTGCGCGCCACCACCTCGGTGACCGTTATCTACAAGCGCGTCTTCGTCACCGGCACGGCGCCCGCCGACGTCGCCAAGCGCTTCGAAGGCCCCGACGATCCGAGCACGTCCAACGAGCTGGTCTATCCGGCCGATGGCGTGCTGATCCCGCCCAACCTGCTCGAGCTCGAGTTTCAGTGGAAGCCGGGCGCCGGCTTCGTCTTCTTCGAGCTGTCGCTCAAGAACGCAGGCACCGACATCCGCATCTACACGCAGTGCGAGACGGTCGGCGTGGGCTGCGGCTTGACGCCGAGCGAGAACCTGTGGTCGACCATCGTCGGCTCGCTGCGCGGCGCCGAGGCCGTCGACGTGACCGTGCGCGGCACCGACCAAGGCGGCACGCGCGTCGGCACCTCGACATCGCGCAAGCTGCTCGTCGCCGAGGAGGACGTGCAGGGTGGGCTGTTCTACTGGAACGCCGCCGGCAGCATCATCCGCTACGATTTCGGCAAGCCGAAGCAGAAGCCCACGCTGTTCTACTCCGCGCCGCAGGCCAAGGCGCTGTTCTGCGTCGGCTGTCACGCGCTCTCGCGCGACGGCAAGCGCATGGCCGTCGGCCTCGACATCCCCGCGCCGGCGCCGCTGAAGGTCATCGACGTCGCCTCGCGCACCGAGATCTCCGCCGGCGCCGCCAACTTCATGTCGTTCAACCCAGACGCCAGCCAGATCATCACGTCGGACGGCAACAGCTTGGTGCTGCGCGACTCGACGACGCTGGCGGTGATCGGCAAGGAGCCGCTCGTCGCCAACGGCACGATGCCCGACTGGTCCGCCGACGGACAGACCGTGGTCTACGCCTTCGACGAGCAGGCGATCCCGATCCCCGTCGGCAACCCGGGCGTCTCGCAGGGCTCGCTGATGCTGATCCGCAATGACGCGACCAACGGCAGCTGGTCCGCCCCGGCGACGCTGGTCAAGAGCAGCGGCAAGAACAACTACTACCCGACCTTCTCGCCCGACAATCAGTTCGTGATCTTCAACCGCGCCGCGGGCAGCTCCTACGACGCGCCCGACGCCCAGCTGTGGCTGGTCAAGGCGCAGCCCAACAGCGCGCCGGTGTTCCTCGCCAACGCCAACGGCCAGGGCGATCTCGGCAACTCGTGGCCCAAGTTCAGCCCCTTCGTGCAGAAGTACAAAGGCCGGCGCCTGATGTGGGTCACCTTCAGCAGCCGCCGCGACTACGGCCTGCGCCTCAGCGGCGACGGCCGCGCGCAGATCTGGATGGCAGCCATCGAGCCCTACAAAGACGACCTCAATACCGATCCGAGCTATCCGGGATTCTGGCTGCCCGTGCAGGACATCAACACCGGCAACCACATCGCGCAGTGGACCGAGACGGTGGTCAAGAAGCCCTGCGTCAAGAACGAGGACTGCCCCACCGGCGAGTTCTGCGAATCAGGAATCTGCGAGCCCAAAGTTCAGTAATCGCAGAGATTTGCATCTCCGCGGGTCTAGTTGACCCGCCCCCTCGCCGAACCATACACTCGCCTCTCCCGTAACGAACCGACAGAGACTGACGTCCTGTGCTGGAAGCGGCGCGCGCGCGCGGTCTGCGCACGTGTGCAAGCAGTACGAAACCTAACTGAAAGGATTAGATGCTCATGAGGATCGCCCGGTATCTGGCCGTTGGCGGTGCGCTCGTGGCCTTGGGGTTGCTGCTCGTCAGAGCCCCCGCCATCGAAGCTGCCGACCACACGGATAGCGCGAAGGTCAAGCTGCCCGCGAACGTCAAGGCCGACATCGCGGACTTTTACGCGTTCCTTAGCCCCGCCGATAACGGCAACGTCGTGCTGGTGATGACGGTCGCGGCGCTCACGCCTGCGGGCATGGACCAAGGCTTCGACGACGCCACCCGCTACGACTTCCACGTCGACACCGACGACGATCAGAAGAGCGACCACAAGTTCAGCGTGCGCACCAAGGGCACGCAGATCCGCGTCAAGGGTCCCAACGTCGACATCCAGGGCGACATCGGCAAGGTCCTCACCGAGGGCAACGTGAAGTTCTGGGCCGGCGTCGCCGACGACCCGTTCTTCATCGACCTCACCGGCCTCGCTGACACGCTCAGCTCGGCCACCGACAAGTTCACCGGCGCAGACCCGCTCGCGGGCACCAACGTCTCGGCGATCGTGCTCGAGATGCCCAAGGCGATGCTGCAAGGCGGCGCCTCGCAGACCAAGCTCGGCCTCTGGGCCACGACCACGCGATAAGGGAGGACCGACCCATGCTCAACAAGACCCTGCTTTTCGCGTGTGGCCTCGGACTCGTGCTGGCGCTCGGCGCCTGCTCGGACGATAGCGGCACCAAACCCGACACCAAGAAACCCACCGAAGCCGGCGCCGAGACAGCGCCGCCCAAGGAAGCTGGCAGCGAAGCGGCGCCCACCGAGGCGGGCACCGACATGGCTGTCACGCCCATCGACGTCGACGCCAACATCGCGGGCACGCAGATCGACCGCGCTGGCCGCCCTGGCATCTCCAGCGTGCTGCTGTTCGGCGCCGCCGAGACGGCCAAGGACACCTTCAACGAGAGCAGCCCCGACGCGCTGAAAAGCGGCGCCGTGGCCGATGGCATGAACGCGCTGATCGACACGCTGACAGGCCTCGGCACCTCGCCGCTGCAGGTCAACGGCGTCGACCTGACGGCGGCCACGCTCAAGGCGGTGCTCGTCGCCGGCGGCGACGTGCTCAAGGTCGACACGGCCGGCACGACCACTGGCTACCTCGGCGTCGAGGTTGGCATCAGCGGCGCCTTCGGCGGGCGCGGCCTCGACGAGGACGTGGTCAACACGTCACTGGCGGCGCTGACCAGCAAAGCGATCACCACTGACAAGGTCGACGCCAACGACGTCGCCTTCAAGTCGACGTTCCCCTACCTGGCCGACGCCCACTAAGCACGTGCCCCGGCACGCCCTCCCCTACCTATTGCTGCTGCTGCTCGCCGCGTCCGGCTGTACCGAGCGCGGCGGCAGCACATCCGGCAGCGCATCTGGCAGCGCGTCGCGCAGCACCGCAGCGGCGGGCTCGGCGGCGAGCGGGAGCACGATCAAGCGCATCACCGGCTACACGCGCATCCGTCAGACCAAGGACATGACGGCGCCCGAGTATCTGCAGCGCCAGATCAAGTTCTACTCGGAGCGCCTCGCCAAGGCGCCCAAGCAGCACATCTACTACGCCCCGCTGGCGGGGCTGTACCAAGCGCTGAGCCACCACAACGCCGAGCTGTGGCCCCATCAGAAGGCGATCGAGCTGTGCGAGGCGGCGGTGCGTCACGGCGCGCGCGCGGGCAGCGTGGCGTTGATCAAGGCGCGCTCGTTGCTCGCGCTGCATCGGCTGCCGGCGGCGCGCGAAGCGCTGAAGGTGGCCGAAGCGGCCAAGAAGCGGCCCTCCTCACTGCTCCCGCTGCACGCCGAGATCGCGCTGCAGGTGGGCAAGTACGCCGAGGCGCGCGCGCTGCTCGAAAAGCTCGCCAAGCTGCGCCGCGGCAAGGCGGCCGCCGCGTCGCTGCTCGCGGTGCTCGACGACACCCTCGGCGCACACGACAAGGCGGCGGCGGGTTTCAGCGAGGCGCTGCGCGTGATCGAGCGCAACCCGTCGGGCCGCGCCTGGATCCGCGTCATGCGCGGCATCTCGCTGATGCATCGCGGCCGCTTCGCCGAGGCCAAGGCCGACTTCAAGGAGGCCGTCGCGCTATCGCCGTACTCGGTGCTCGCCGCCGAGCACCTGGGCGAGATCGAGATGCGCCTCGGCCACCTCGATCGCGCCATCGCGATCTACCAAGGCGTGCTCGGGCGCTCGAAGAACCCCGAGTATCAGGCGGCCATCGCCGAGGTCTATCGCAAGAAGGGTGACGCTAAGGCGGCCGCGCGCCACGAGGCGATCGCCGCCAAGGGCTTCGCCGCGTGGCTGGCGCGCTTCCCCGAGGCCGCCTACGGCCACGCGGTGCACTTCTATCTCGGCGTCGGAAATGACCCCAAGCGCGCGGTCACGCTCGCGGCGGCCAACGCCAAGCTGCGCCCCAGCAGCGCGGCGCTGGTGATGCTCGCCGAAGCGCAGCTCGCCGCCGGTGACAAGGCCGGCGCCAAGGCCGCCATCGACAAGGCGCTCGCCATGCCGGCGAAGAACGCCGAGCTCTTTTGGGTGGCCTCGAAGGTCTACGGACCGTCGTCGAAGCGCGGCACCACGCTCCGCGCGCAGGCGCTCGCCATCAATCCCAAGCAGGCCTCGATGTAGCGCGCGACGCGCCGGCCGAGCGCCGGCGCCGGACCACCGCCTTTGCAACATGCTGTTATTGGGCGGCTTTTCATGGCCGCTGGGCGGAGATGCTTGACAGCCCGCTAGGAAGTGATACCAGTGCTCCCCGTGTCAAAGGCATTAGTCATCGTCGAGTCACCGGCGAAAGCTCGCACGATTTCTCGATATCTAGGCGACGGCTACACCGTCGAGTCATCCATCGGCCACATCCGCGACCTGCCCTCGAAGCCCGACGAGATTCCGGCTTCGCTGCGCAAGAAGTCTTGGGCGCGCACCGGCGTCGACATCGACAACGACTTCACGCCGCTGTGGGTCATCCCGGTCGAGAAGCGCCAGCAGGTCAAGAAGCTCAAAGAGCTGCTCAAGGACGCCGACGTCCTGTACCTCGCCACTGACGAAGACCGCGAGGGAGAGGCCATCGCTTGGCACCTCAAAGAGGTGCTGGCGCCCAAGGTGCCGGTCAAGCGCATGGTGTTTCACGAGATCACCAAGAGCGCGATCAAGAGCGCGCTGGAAAACCCGCGCGAGGTCGACCGACGCCTGGTAGACGCGCAGGAGGCGCGCCGCATCCTCGACCGCCTCTACGGCTACGAGCTGTCGCCGATCTTGTGGCGCAAGATCCGCCCGCGCCTCTCGGCAGGCCGCGTGCAGTCGGTCGCCACGCGCCTGGTGGTCGAGCGCGAGCGGGCGCGCATGGCGTTCCGCAGCGCGACCTACTGGAGCGTCGCGGCGATGATGCAGCCGAGCGGCAGCAGCAGCGGCAGCTTCGAGGCCGAGCTGTTCGAGCTCGGCGGCCGCCAGCTCGCCACCGGGCGCCACTTCGACGCCAACACCGGCGAGCTCTCTCAGAGCGCGCGCGAAAAGAACGTGCTGCAGCTCGACGAGACGCCGGCCAACGCGCTGCGCAGCGCGCTCGAGCAGACCGACTACCGCGTCAAAGAGATCGACACCAAGCCGTTCACGCGCCGCCCGCAGCCGCCGTTCATCACGTCAACGCTGCAGCAGGAGGCGAGCCGCAAGCTGAGCTACACCGCAGCGCGCACCATGCGCGTCGCGCAGCGCCTGTACGAGCAAGGCTACATTACCTATATGCGCACCGACTCGACGACGCTGTCGCAGCAGGCGATAGACGCGGCGAGGTCGCTGGTGCGCGAGCGCTACGGCGACGAATACCTGCCCCCCGAGCCGCGCTCGTATTCGAAGCAGAAGGCCAAGGGCGCGCAGGAGGCGCACGAGGCGATCCGCCCGGCGGGCGAGACGTTCCGCACGCCCGACGAGCTGCGCGGCGAGCTCGACGGCGAGTCGCTCAAGCTCTACGAGCTGGTCTGGAAGCGCACGGTCGCCTCGCAGATGAAGGACGCGCGCGGCGAGCGCAGCAAGGTCACCGTCGCCACGCAGGTCCACGTCGACCTCGGCGAGGGCTCGGCCGAGCGCGAGGCGCTCTTCGCCGCCACCGGCAAGGTGATCCTCTTTCCCGGCTATCTGCGCGCCTACGTCGAAGGCGCCGACGATCCCGAGGCGGAGCTCGCCGACCAGGAGCGGCTGCTGCCCAAGATGAACCCGGGCGACGGCATCGACGCGCGCGACATCGAGGCGCGCTCGCACGCCACCAACCCGCCCGCGCGCTACACCGAGGCGAGCCTCGTCAAAGACCTCGAGGAGCGCGGCATCGGCCGCCCGTCGACCTACGCGTCGATCATCCAGACCATCCAGGACCGCGGCTACGTCTGGAAGCAAGGCAGCGCCCTGGTGCCGACGCTGACCGCGTTCGCCGTCACGCGGCTGCTCGAGAAGCACTTCGACGAGCTCGTCGACTATGACTTCACCGCGCGTATGGAGAGCGACCTCGACCTGATCTCGAGCGGCGAGAAGAACGCGCGCCCGTGGCTCAAGGCGTTCTACTTCGGCGGCAACAACGGCGCGAGCGGCCACGGGCTCAAGGAGCGTGTGGGCATCAAGCTCGACGACATCGACGCGAGAGAGATCTGCTCGGTGGAGCTCGGGCGCACCGAGGACGGCGGCGTCATCGCGGCGCGCGTCGGGCGCTATGGCCCCTACGTGCAGGTCGACGACGACGACAAGCGCGCGCCGCTGCCCGAGGCGATCCTGCCCGACCAGCTCGACGCCAAAGCCGCGCTCGAGCTGCTCAAGCAGCAGGACCTCGCCAATCGCGAGCTCGGCGTCGACGAGGCGAGCGGCAAGACGGTGTTCCTCAAGACCGGCGCCTACGGTCCCTACGTGCAGCTCGGCGAGCCGGAGCTGACGCCCAAGGGCAACCTCAAGAAGGGCGGCAAGCCGAAGATGGCGAGCCTCTGGCCGGGCATGACCGTCGAGACGATCACGCTCGAGCAGGCGCTGCAGCTTTTGTCCTATCCGAAGGTGCTCGGACCGCACCCTGACTCCGGTGAAGAGATCACCGTGCAGGACGGCAAGTACGGTCCCTACGTGCAGACCATCGACGGCGAGGGCAAACGGCAGACGCGCAGCCTCGAAAACCACGAGCACCTGCGCACCATCGACCTCGCCGGCGCGCTCACGCTGTTGGCCAAGCCGCGCGAGCGGCGCGCGCGCAGCCAGCAGGTGATGAAGGAGCTCGGCGTCAGCGAGGTCACAGGCAAGGCCATCGAAGTGCGCAACGGACGCTTCGGCCCGTACGTCACCGACGGCCAGGTCAACGCGACGATCCCGCGCGGCCGCGACCCCGAGTCGGTCGACCTTGCCCAGGCGCTCGACCTGATCGCGGCGCGCGAGCAGAAGATGCGCGACAAGGGCGAAGACCCGCGCGCGGCGAAGAAGAAGAAGGGCGCCTCGAAGAAGAAGGCCGCTACGACGGAGAAGAAGTCGACGACCAAGAAGGCCGCCACGACGAAGAAGAAGTCGACGACCAAGAAGAAGTCGACGACCAAGAAGAAGGCCGCGAAGAAGAAGGCGTCGAAGGCGTCGACCAAGAAGAAGTAGTAGAGCGCCTCACGCCCCGATCAGCGTCAGCTTCTCCTCGGCGACAACGCCGGCGAGCGTGAGAGTATGCGCGGGCGTGGCGCCGACCTGCGGCGCTTCGGCCCAGCAGCGCAAGCCATTGAAGGCGTTCGCCGCGATCGTTGGAACGATCCACAACGCTTGGTAGTCGGCCCAGCCCTCGTCGGGTGCGCGCTCGACAGCGTAGCGTCTGAGCGCGTTTTCGCCCTGCGTGTCGCGAGCGCTGAGGGCTGTGCCCGCCGCGCTGATCTCGAAGAGCCGCGCGCTGTGGATGTCGCGCTCCGCGTCGAAGTCGACGATCACCGCGTGTGACGGTGCGGCGGTGTCATCTCGCGCATCGCGCAGCACGACCAGCCGCTGGACGACGGGAAACGTCAGCGTCGGCCACACCTCGACGGCGGCGACGGCGACAAAGCGCCGCGTGTCGACAATGATCTGATCTCCGACCCCGAGCGCACCGAGCGAGCGGATGCGCGGCAGTGACGGGCCGGCGGCCGTCAGGACTAGCATCAGGATCGTCAGCGCGACGAACGAGGCGGGCAGCGCCCATAGCACCGGGTAGGTCCGAGGCACGAACAACGCCGCGGGCATCGCGAGCAGCGCGATCAGCGGCGACCACGTGCCGATCGCCGCCACCCGGGTCGCGGTCCGATCGCGATCCGCGAGCGTGCGGCCCACCTGCGATTGCAGCGCATCGAGCTCCCGCGCGAGGCTCGTTTGTTCCTTCTGATAGCGGCTCCCCAGCACGACATGGTCGGCATCACAAAACGCGCAGCGCCGGATCGCGCCACCTTCGGGCAGGTCGGCGGCGCAGCAGCGACAGCGAAGCGGCGCGCCTGCAGCACGCGGCGCGCGCGGAAGCGCCGCCCTGATCACGCGGCGTCCACGCAGGCGCATCACGCTCCATAGCGCCAGGTTGAAGGTGAAGCCGGTGAGCGGGAGATAGAGCAGCCACCACTTAGTGACGAGCGCTCGCGACGTGGGATCGGTCGCGCGCAGTCGAGGCCCGCTGAGCGTCGCGAACGTCGTGTGTCCCTTGGGCAGCGGCTCGCAGGTGGCGGCGCCGGTGATCACGCCGCCCCATAGGATCACCAGCAGCGTCAGCACCCACGAGCTCGAGACCACGCCCGCGAAGACTTGCTTACCGAGAAGCTGCTGCGACCGGCCCTTGTGCCGCTCCAGGTCGACGCGCAGCGTCTCGACGCGCGCGGCGACGTCGGGCGCGAGCGGCTTGTCACTGCCACAGTAGCTGCAGCTCAGCGGCGGGCCCGTCAGACGAACGGCGACGTTTCCTCCGCACTGCGCGCAGCGTGCATCAGCCATATCGGAGGCTAGCGCGCATAGGCGTTCGGGTCTTTGTCGGCCCTACATCGAGGGCGTCACCGAGGGATCGTCGTCACTCGAACGGCTGGGCGGTTCCTTTTTCTTTTTCTTGCTGTCGCCGGCCGGCGGCAAGAGCCCCTTGAGGCCTTTGAGCCTGTCGCCGATCTGCTTCTGCACCTCGTCAGCCTTCTTGCTGATGCCGTCGCTGAGTGTCGACGTGAAGGTGAAGACCGCTACGCCGATGCCGATCATCGTCGTCAGCACGATCGAGATCACCACGATCAGGATCACCTTGCTCGCGTTGGCCTGCTGAGGCGTCGAGCTCGAGCGCACGCGCGGGCGCGCGCCGCCAAGCTGCACTTGCGCCGAGTGGCCCATGCTCTTGAGGATCAGCCCGCCGAGGCCGCCGATCTGGATCACCATGCCGCGGTTGCCGGTGGCCTGGCCGGCCTGCCCCGCCATGGCGTGCGCCAGCGGCGTCGCCGGGCCGGGCGTCGACGTCCAGCAGACGCGCATCACCTCGGACGAGACGTCGGGGCGCGCAACCGCCTCGGCGATCTGGCCTTTGGCCGCCTCCTGATCGCCGGTGCCGGCCAGCGCGTGCGAGCGCAGGCAGTAGGCCAGCAGCAGCAGGTGCGGTGAGATAGGGATCTCGAGGCTGGTGCGACCGAGCACCGCCAGCACGTCGTACCAGCGGCTCTCCGAGGCGGCGTGCTTGGCGACGCTGCAGCGATACTCGCTGTCGGCCACCAGGTGCACCGGCTGCGCGTTGACGTCGCCGATCCAGCCGGCGTAGCCCTCTACGTCGCCGGCGGCGAGCGCGGCGCGCGCCAGCTGGTTACGCACGACGTCGCGCTGCGTGGGATCGGTGAGCGTGTCGAGCGCGGTCTCGAGCACGGCGCGCGCACGGGCGTGCTCGTTGTCGAGCCGGTACCAGTCGCCCATGATCAGCGCCAGCCGATAGACGCGGCGCTCGATGTCCGGCGTGAGCCCGTACTGCGTCGCCTGCTGGCGCACGCGCTGCCACTCCTGGCGCAGCGTGGCGAGCGCGCTCTGGCGCTGCGCGGGATCGGTGATCGCGCCCATGACCACTTGCTCGTAGCCCATCGGCGGCTGTGGCAGCGCCGGATCATCGGGCGAGATCACCTGCGCGCGCAGCTGCGCGATGCGCGCGGGCTCGCTGAGGTTGCTCGCCGCCACGGCCGTGTCCTGCCGGCGCTCGCGCAGCGCGTTGACCGTCGAGCAGTACTCGCAGCGCACGGAGGTACCGATCTTGCCGGTCACCGGCGCGCCGCAGTTGGCGCACTCGGTGGTCTTGACCATGTAGCTGAAGACGGTTGGTGGCACGGCGTCCTCCGTTGATGCTGATGCTAAGATTACTCCGATGACACGACAACACGTCACGTTCTGCCGCATCTGCGAGGCCTATTGCGGCATGGTGGCCACCGTCGAGGACGGCCGCGTCAGCAAGCTGCGCCCCGACGAGCAGCATCTGCTGTCTGGCGGACACGCATGCCCGACGGGCGTGGTCTTCAACGAGGTGACGCACGATCCCGATCGCGTCACACGGCCCATGAAGCGCAACGCCGACGGCACGTTTTCGCCGATCGGCTATGACGAGGCCGTACGGGAGATCGGCGCGCGCCTGCGCGGCATCCGCGACGCCCACGGTCCGCACTCGGTGGGCGTCTACTACGGCAACCCGAGCGTCTTTTCCTACAGCCACCGACTGTGGGCGCACGCCTTTCGCGAGGCGGTGGGCACGCGCAACGCCTTCGGCGCCGGCACGCAGGACAACTCCGCCGACTTCCTCGCGTCCTATCTGCTCTACGGCTCGCATTTCCTGCAGCCGATCCCGGACGTCGAGCGCGCGCGCTACATGTCGCTGTGGGGCGTCAACCCGGTGGTCTCGCACGGCACGATCGTCAACATCCACGACGTGCGCGCGCGCCTGCGCGAGCTTCGCAAGCGCGGCGGCAAGCTCGTGGTGGTCGATCCACGCTTCACCGAGACGGCGCAGATCGCCGATCAGCACCACTTCATTCGGCCCGACTCGGACGTCTTCGTGCTGCTCGCCATGGCGCGCACGATGCTCGAAGAGGAGCTCGAGGCGCGCGTCTTTCTGCGCAAGCACGCGCGCGGCGTCGACAAGCTGCGGCGGCTGGTCCAGCCGTTTACGCCCGAGCGCGCGGCGGCGCTCTCCGGCATCGACGCCGAGACGATCCGCCAGCTGGCGCGCGAGCTGTCGTGCGCGGCGAGCGGCTGCGCCTACGGGCGCGTCGCCTGCGGCACCTGGGGTACGCACGCCTGCTGGGCGCTCGAGGTCTGCAACGTGCTCGCCGGCAAGCTCGACCAGCCCGGCGGCGCCGTATTTGCCGAGAGCCCCGTCGACGTAGTGCAGCTCGCACGCGTGGCGGGCCTCGATCGCTACGCGCGCCACCGCAGCCGCATCGGCAACTACCCCGAGGTGCTCGGCGAGCTGCCGTCGGGCGTGCTCGCCGACGAGATCCTGACGCCTGGCGAGGGCCAAATCCGCGCGCTGGTGGTCTCGGCAGGCAATCCCGCGCTCTCCATCGCCGACAGCGCGTCGATGCAGCGCGCGCTGCGCCAGCTCGAGTGCCTCGTCAGCATCGACATCTACTTCAACGAGACGTCGACGCACGCCGACTACTTCCTGCCGGCCACGACGTTTCTCGAGCGCGAAGACCTGCCGCTGACGCACCTCGGGCTGATGGCCTCGCCCTACGTGCAGTGGACCGAGCCGGTGATCGCGCCGGTGGGCGAAGCGCGCCAGGAGTGGCGCATCTTCACCGACCTCACGCGCGCGATGGGTCTGCCGCCGCTGGGCAGCCGACTGCTCGGCTTCGCCGAAGGCGCGCTGCGCGCGGTGGGCCGCGAGCTGACGCCGGAGCTGCTCGTCGATCTGCTGATCCGCCTCGGACCACAAGGCGACAAGCTGCTGCCGTGGCGCGACGGCCTCAACCTCGCGCGCATCAAAGCCGAGCCGCACGGGCTGCACGCGCGCCCGGCGCGCACCGGCGTGATCGGCGAACGGCTGCGCACCGAGGACCGGCGCGTGAATCTCGTGCCCGAGGAGCTGCTGGTAGGGCTCGAGCAGCTGACGCGTATCGTCAGCGAAGGCGGCGAGGTCTCGTCGCCGAAGACGCTGCGCCTCATCGGGCGCCGCGATCCGCGCTCGCACAACACCTGGATGCACAACGCGCCCACGCTGATGCGGCGCCGCTGCCATCGCTTGCGCATCAACCCGCGCGACGCCGAGGCGCGCGGCCTCGCCGACGGGCAGCGTGTGCGAGTGGTCGGTGCGGCGGGCGCGGTGACGTGCGAGCTGCGGCTCACCGACGAGGTGATGCCCGGCGTGGTCTGCCTGCCGCACGGCTGGGGCCACACTGAGGCACGCAATCGCGTGGCGAGCGCCGAGCCCACGCCCAACTACAACGAGCTCGTCGACCGCTCCGTGATCGAGCCGCTCTCCGGCATGGCGTTTCTCAACGGCATCGAGGTCGACGTGCAGCCGCTCGAAGAGCGGCGAGCGCGGCCGGCCAGCGAGCCCGCGGCCCAGAGCGCCTCCTCGCCGTGAACCAACGCGCGCTCGCGTCGCTGCTCGCGCTGGTGTCGCTGCTCTCGGTGGCGACACCAGCCGTCGCGCGCGGGCGCAGACGCAGCAGGCGCGACGCGCGCATCAAGATGCCGCCCTCGGCGCCGCCGCACTCGGCGCTCGGCGACTTCGGCGAGCTGGCCAAGGTCAGCGCCGACTCCGTGCGCGTGATCCCGTGCGAGCACGGCCCCTGCGCCCAGGCGGCGCTGCGCGTGCAGGTCGAGCGCGACGGGCGGCTGTGGGGCCAGACCGAGCTGCTGTTGATCGACCGCCACGTGGTCACCCACGTGCGGCGCGAGTACGGCGACCAAGCGCAGCGCGTGATGCAGGCGGTGGTCGAGGCGCTGCTCGCCGCGCGCGAGCGCGCGATCGACGACAGCAAGCGCACGCTCGAGGACCGCGAGGTCCGCGCGCTCGAGACGCTCGTCGAAAGCCTCGACGGCGCGCCGCGCTACATCGTGCGCGAGGGCGTCGAGCTGGCGCCCGACATCGAGCTTCGCGTGCGCGACCTCGCGCGGCGCTTCTACAGGCGCTTTCGCCAGCGCCTGGTCATCACCAGCGGCACGCGCAGCCCCGAGCGCCAAGCGCGCGCGATGTACGTCAAGCTGCTGCTCGGCGACAACCTGCGCAAGCTCTACGCGCAGCGCTACCCGCTCGAGCAAGTGCTGCGCGCCTATCGCAGCGGCTTCGAGCGCAAGCGCATCAAAGGCCGCCTGCGCAAGCCACGCCGCTTCTGGCGCTGGTCGCGCAGGTACCGGCGCCGCTGGCTCAAGCGCCACCGTTACCGGCGCGAGCAGGTCGAAAGCCACGCCGAGATCGTGCGCCGCATGGGCGACGCCATCGCACGCCAGGTCAAGCGCGGCGTCTTCCTCTCGCCGCACCTACGCGCCGGCGCCGTCGACATTCGCAGCATCTCGATGAACCGCCGCGAGCGCGGCGCCTTCATTCGCCTCGCCCGCCGACAGCTCTACGTGCGCTGGATCAAGCTCGAGCGGCGCCCCCCGCACTTTCACGTCGATATCCTGCGCGGTGAATCGCGACCCAGCTGGCGCTGGCGCTGGCGCTACCGGGCCTGGAGACGCAGAGTCCGCCGCCGCCGCGCCTGGCGCCGCTGGCGCGCCGCCCTACGCCGCCGCCGCGCCCGCCGCCGAGGGCGACGACGACGACGACGCTACTAGCCGCGGCACGCCGGCGTGAAGTTGCACGCGGGAAGGCCACGGGCTCAGGGCCACGGGCCACAGGGGGCTTCGGGCTTCAGGCTTCGGGCTTCAGGCTTCGGGCTACAGGTCGTGCCGTAGGCTCGCGCTTCGCGCTTCGCAGTTGGGTGTGCCCGCGCAGGCGCATGGGCCACTCGCGAGTCGGGGGGAGGCGTCCCACGCTCGTGCTCCTCGCGCCGTGCCACGTCGCGCAACGAGATACGCCGAGCGTCCTCGACTTCGACTTCGACTTCGACTTCGACTTCGACTTCGACCCCGACCTCGACTTGGCCTTGGCCTTGGCCTTAACCCCAGACTTCCGTTTCGACTCCAAGTTGAAACCTACGGCTGGCGCCGCACGCACGCGCCGATCGCTGAAGCCCGAGGCCCCCCTTCACAGCAGCTCGATGCGCGCCGGCACGTGCTTGTGCCACGGGGTGCCGGCGAAGCGGTCGCGGTCTTCGCTGGCGGTCAGCTCGTTGGGTGCGACGCCGCCGGCTTGCTCGTCGGCGTTCGGATACGCGGTGCCAGTGCCGTTGGGCAGCGAGATGTGGCCGGGCTGCATCATCTCGCTCACCTCCACCGGCACGACCACGGCGGCGCGCTTGGTGCGCAGGCGAACGCGGTCGCCATCGCCGACGCCGAGGCGCTTGGCGTCGTCGGGGCTGATGCGCAGCGCGCCCGCGGCGTCTTTTCTGCGCCAAGCCGGATCGCGCACGATGGTGTTGGCGGTGAAGGCGCGGCGCTCGCCGGCCGAGAGCACCAGCGGGTACTCGTCGCCGATCTCGCCGCCGTCCTGTTCTGCGAGGGTGCGCATCTCGGCGAGCATGTCGTCGAGCGCGAGCTGGATGCGATGCCCTGGCGTGCCGACGCGCTTCCACTGCTCGACCCAGTCGTCGATGGCGAAGACCACGCCGCTTGGGCGCTCGAGCATCATGTCGAAGAGCCGCTCGGCGAGCTCGCCCGGCGCGCTGGGGACCTCGACGCCGGCGGCCGCGAGCGCGCGGCCGAGCGACGCGCCGTGCTGCATGGCGTAGCGGTAGCACAGCCCCCACAGCACCGCGCTCTCTTGCATGCCCTCGGGCAGCTTTGGCCCCAGGGTGCGGTAGAGCAGCACCGGCGCGAGCGGCGAGAGGCGCGCGTCGAACATCACCTTCGCCATGAAGGCCTTGGCGAAGGCCTCGCGCCCTTCTTCCGCGGCGGCGCGCAGCGGCGCGACGTCGGCATCGCTCAGCGCGCCGAGCGCCTCGACGAGCCGCGCGTGGATCTCGGCCTCGGGCAGCGGGCCATCGGGCGCGTCGAGCAGCGGGCGGCGCAAGTGAAACGTGTTGTGCGGGAACTCGAAGTTGAAGAACGTCGCCTCGGCCTTTTCGAACTGGCTCGACGCGGGCAGCACGTAGTCGGCCTCGCGCGCCGTCTCGGACATGGCCACGTCGATGACGACTACCGTATCGAGCGCGCGCAGCGCCTCGCGCATGCGCTGGCTGTCGGCGAGCGAGTGCGCCGGGTTGGCCGCCTCGACGATCATCGCGCGGTAGCGCTTGGGGTGATCGCTGAGGATCTCCTCGGCGATGACGTTGCACGGCACGAGGCCGCCGATGATGCGCGCGCCGGCGACGGGGCTCAGCTTGTTCGACGAGCCGCCAGCGAGGCTGACCATCGCCGTCGGCAGGTAGGCCGTGCCGCGCTTGCCGAAGTTGCCCGTCAGCATCCACGAGAGCCGGTGCAGATAGCTCACCAGCGTGGAGTGGCGGTTCATCTGCACGCCGAGGTCTTCCATCGTCGCCACGCTCTCGGCGGCGGCGATGCGGCGCGCGGCGCGGCGCACGAGCGCCTCGTCGACGCCCGCGCGCGCACAGTAGCTCGCGACATCGATCTCGCCCAGCGCGGCGCGCACGACGTCGGCGCCGTCGACATGGCTCGCGACGAAGCGCTCGTCGACCAGGTCCTCTTGGCTGATCACGGCGGCCAGGGCGGCGACGAGCCACGCGTCGCAGCCCGGGCGCACCTGCAAGTGGATGTCGGCCAGCTCGGCCGTCTCGCTGCGCCTCGGATCGATGACGATCAGCGCGCGTTTGTCGTCGCGCGCGATCTCGCGCAGCGTCACGCGCGCGCGCGGGATCGAGTGCGAGTGCCACGGATTCTTGCCGATGAAGAGCGCCACCTCGCAGTGCTCGAAGTCGGCGCGCGTGTAGCCGCCGATCATGCGCTGCGCGACCCAGAACTCGCCGGTCTTCTCCTGCGCCAGCGCGCTCGAGCGATAACGCGAGCCGAGCACGCGCCGCGTGGCGGTGGCGTACGCGCCCGGCAAGTGGTTCCCCTGCCCACCCCCGCCGTAATAGAAGATCGTCTCGCCGCCCCAGGTGTCGCGCACTCGCGCGAGCCGCTCGGCGACCTCGGAGATGGCGGTCTCCCAGTCGATCGCCTCGAAGCTGCCATCGTCGCGCCGGCGAAGCGGCGTGGTCAGCCGGTCGCGCCCGTTCTGGTAATAGTCGAGGCGCTGCGGCTTCTCGCAGGCGTAGCCCTGCGACGCCGGATGCGCCCTGTCGCCGCGAAAGCGGGTCAGCTGACGGCCGTTCTCGCCGCCGAGCTGCACTTCGATGCCGCAGTTACACTCGCAGAGGATGCACGCCGTCGGGCGCCAGGAGCTCGCCGCGGACGACCGCTTCGCGGCCGGAAGATTCGTCATGCAAGAGATGCTGGCCGATCTGGTCCTTTTATGCAACCATATTTCCGGGAGGCCGAGAGAGAGCTCACCGTGCGACGACGCTTCGACGACCAACGCTGCTCCATCGCCCAAGCCCTCGAGGTGCTCGGCGACTGGTGGACGCTGCTCATCATCCGCGAGGCCTTCCTCGGCGTGCGCCGCTTCGCCGACTTCGAGGCACGCCTCGGCATCTCCAAGAACATCCTCTCGCAGCGCCTCAAGCACCTCGTCACGCACGACGTGCTCGCCAAGATCGACGCCGGCGAGCACGGCCCGCGCTACGAGTACGAGCTGACGGCGCGAGGCAAGGACCTCGCCACGGTGCTCACCGCGCTGCGCCAGTGGGGCGATCGCTGGATCTACGGCGAAGGCAACGAGCCGCTGGTGCTGCTCGATCGCAAAACGGGCCGCCCGATCCCGCGCCTTCGGATCGTCGGCGAGGACGGCGAGCCGCTGCGCGGCAGCGACATGGTGCCGTGGCTGCGCCCGGATGAACGCTAGCCTCGTTCGGCTTGGCGCACGGTAGCTCAGAAGGCCACGGGCCACGGGCCACGGGCCACAGATCTCACGCGTGCGATGAAGCTTGCCTCCACGCGAGGGTCTCGCCAGCTCCCGCCGACGCATCGCGGCAAACGCCGCTGCGAAGCTTGCTCCGCGTTCGCAGTCGCCGCCTGTGGCCTGTAGCCTGTGGCCCGTGGCCGTTGTGCGGGAACGAGTGCGTGCTCGGGGCCGCGAGGCCTGACGCCTTCACGGCCGCAGCCCGTCCATCACCAGCGAGATCAGATCGCCAGGCACCTTCGACAGGTCGCCGAGGTCCTCGCCGCTGAGCACGCGGAACGTCAGCTGCTCGGTGGCGCCGATGACGGCCAGCGCGCTGACTCGTGCGGGGAATGGACGCAGCAGACCGTGCTCGCGCGCGATGCGCGTCAGCTTGACGGTCTGCTCCATCACGCGGTCGGCGAGCTGACGCAGCGGACGCCGCGCGCCCACCGCCGGGCCGCGCCCCTCCTGCAGGTAGAGCTTCACGGGGTCGGGGTTGGCGATGAAGGCCTGCGCCAACGCCACGGCGAGCTCGAAGTAGGCCGCGCGCTGCTGCGCCTCGGTGGTCGCTTCGTCGAGCACCTGCTCGGCCTTCGCCAGCGCGGCGGTGACGCCTTCGGCGACCGGCGCCATGATCGCCTCGACGAGGTCTTCCTTGTCGCGAAAGTAGCGATAGAAGCTGCCCTTGGCGATCCCGGCGCCGCCGACGATCTCGTCGATGGTGACGCTCTCGACGCCGCGCTCGAGAAACAGCTCGAGCCCCGCGCGCTCGATGGCGCGCAGCCGGCGGCGCCGATTCTCGGCGCGCTTTCCGCCCTCGGGCCCTGGCCGCTCGGCAGGGCCGTGCCGCCGCGGCGTCTTTTTTTTCGGTTTCTTCGCGGTCTCGCTAGACATCGGGGGCGCCCAGGAATATGCTGACTAAATAGTCACGGTTTTCGCAACGCGAGGCAATAGAGATGATCGGAATCCCCGCCGGGCTGCTGGCAGCAAACTTCGTCGAATGGGCCTTTCACAAGCACGTGCTGCACGCGCTCGGTAAGAAGAAGCGCAGCCTCTGGGCCTTCCACTGGCACGAGCATCATCGCGCGTGCAACCGCTACGACCATGTAGACCCCGCATACGAGCGCTCCGTCATCGGCTGGCACGGCCAGGGCAAAGAAGCCGTCGCGCTCGGCGTCGGCGTGATGCTCGGCGTGCCGTTCTTCCCCGTGGCGCCCTTCTTCGTCGGCGCCATGTGGTACAGCGCGTACAACTACTACCGCAAACACAAACGCGCGCACCTCGACACCGAGTGGGCGCGCCGCCACCTGCCCTGGCACTACGACCATCACATGGGACCCAACCCGGACGCCAACTGGTGCGTCACGCGCCCGTGGTTCGACGAGATCCTCGGCACCCGCGAGCCCTACGTCGGCACCGAGCGCGAGCGCGCCGACCGGCAGCGTCGCCAAGAGCGCGCCGAGGCGCGCGCCTAGCGCGCGCTCATCTGACGCGCCCGACGAGATCTCCGCACGCCCCCGCCGCGTGCGCCGTGGGGGGGCAGTCCCCACCGGGCGTGATGCTCGTGACACGACTGTCCCCGCTTGGTCCACGCTCGAAACGAATTATCGACCACTTAGGCTTGGCACCGCCTTTGTAACAGATCCTCCACAGCGAACCTTTCGCGTTGGATTTCCCTGGAGGAGGACAAATGAGGCGAGCGCTCGTTGTCGTGTCACTAGCCACCCTGACCTTCGGCTGCGGCGGTGAGTTCATCGAGGGCCCGCCAACCGTTTTGCCCACTCCGGTCGAAAAGGTCGGCGGCACCGCCGACGGCGTGACCATCAGCAAACGCATTCGCCCCGCAGAGCTCGCGCTCCAGCTCAAGCGCCCCGACCGCAATCGCCTGCTCGTCATCCCCGAGGACAGCCGCTTCGACGTCGACGTGCGCTCGCTCGCCGGCGCCACTACCTTCAGCATCGAGATGTGGCTGCGCCTCGACGACACGGTCGACCAGACGATCCTCTCGTCGCACGACCTCGCGGTGATGGTTCGTGACGGCGTGATGCGTGTGCAGCTCGCCGGCGCGACGGCGCGTGGCACCCGCGTCGTGGCGGGCGAGTGGTACCACTTCGCGCTCTCCGTCGACCGCGGCGAGATGCGCTTCTTTGTCAACGGCGGCCTCTCCGGCCTCGCCGAGATCACCGGCGCCTACGACGACGCTATGGGCCGCATGCTCTCCGTCGGCGGCGTCACGGAGGCCGGCGGTCGCGGCTTCAGCGGGCGCATCGACAACCTGCGCTTGCTCGCGGTGCCCTACACCAGCGCGCGCGGCTTCATCCCCAGCACCGTGCTCGCCCCGCGCGACGGCATCGTCGCCGCCTTCGACTTCAACGCCGGCGAAGCCCCCGGCGAGCGTGTGGTCGCCTCCACCGGCCCCCTGGTGGGCGAGCTGATCAACCAAGCGCGCGTCATCAACGGCAACATCTAGATTCTCGATCACGCGCCTGCGGCGCGCGTCCGAGACCTAGAATCACTCTAGGGGGGCTGTCCCAGCCCCCCTCGGCGGCTAGAGGCGGCTCGTCGCCGCCTCACCCCCGATGTCGCTCGCTTCGCTCGCGGTCGCGCCGCAAGCCTGCGGCGCTCCTCGCCGGCTTTGCCACCGGCTCGAACCTTTGCTACCAACGCGGGCGATGATGACCTACACCATCGTGCTCGCGGCTCACTCGTACTTGCGCTGGATCATGTTCGCGCTGCTGGTCTTCACGGCCGCGCGCGCGCTGATGGGCTGGCTCGGCGACAAGCCCTACCGCCCGCTAGACAGCAAGCTCACGCTGTTTACGCTCATCGCCACCGACCTGCAGCTGCTCTTCGGCCTCGCGCTGTACTTCATCCTCAGCCCGCAGACGAGCGCCGCCTTCGCCAACTTCGGCGCCGCCATGAAGAGCAAGCCGCTGCGCTTCTGGGCCGTCGAGCACATCACCATCGCGCTGGTGGCCGTCATGCTGGTGCACGTCGGCCGCATCAAGGCGCGCAAGGTCGAAGACAGCCGCGACCGCCACAAGCGCATCGCGATCTACTTCGGGCTGGCCCTCGTGGCCGTGCTCGTCGCGATCCCGTGGCCGTTCAGGCAGGCCATCGGGCGGGCGCTGTTCTTCGGCATGTAGCGCGCACGCGATGAGCTTCGACGTGTTGCTGGTCTGCGGCAGTCTGCAGCAGCGTTCCGCCAACCGTGCGGCGCTCGACGTGGCGCGCGTGCACCTGCAGGGCTCGCCGCGCGCGCGGGCGAGCTACTCGCGCGAGCTCGGCGACGTGCCGCCGTTCAACTGGGACCATCGCGACCACGAGGTCGCCGCCCTCTGCGAGCTGCGCGACCAGATCGCCGCCAGCGACGGCGTGATCATCGCCGGCCCCGAGTACGCGGGCGGGATCGCCGGCGTGCTCAAGAACACCCTCGATTGGCTCGTCGGCTCGGGCGAGCTCTACTCGAAGCCCGTCGCGGTGATCAGCTCGGGCACCACCGGCGGGCAGTTCGCCCTCGCGCAGATGATCCGCACGCTGACCTGGCAGGGCGCCCACGTGGTCGCGCGACTGAGCATCGCCGCGCCCAAGACCAAGTGCAACGCCGCCGGCGAGCTCACCGACGCCGAGACCATCGACGCGATCACGGCCCTCGCCGACCTGCTCGTCGAGACGGCGACGATGGCGCCCGAGCAGCGCATCGCGCGCGTCGAGCAGATCACCGCGGACGCCGGCATCGAGCCCGGCCACGTCGCCCCCGTCGTGCCGAAGAACCTCGTCCGGCGCTAGCGCGCGGCCCTAAGGCTCGAAGCGGGCGATGGCGCGCGAGCCGAGCTTGAGCGGCACCAGCACGCAGATGGCCGTCACCACGAGCCCCGCGACGCCGGAGATGACGAGCCCCATCACGTTGGGCGTGCGCCCGTAGAACAGCACCAGCGCCGGATACGCCGCGGCACCGACCAGCGCGAACGAGGCGAGGATCGAGAGGCTCATGCAGACCAGGCCGCCGAAAGACGCCGCGATCTTGGCGGCGCTCTCGGCGCGGTAGTCGGGCAGCACGGCGCCCAGCCCGGTGGCCAGCGCGCCCACCGAGGCCGCCGTCAGCCCGGCCACCACGGCGCCGAGCACCACCAGCGGCGTCTTGGCGCCGAGGATCAAAGACGACGCGATCGACATCACCTCGGCGACGACGATCAGCGGCGGCACGGTGGATATCACCTTGGCGCGCAAAATCTGCCGCGGCTCCACCGGCGCCGCGCGCAGAAACCACATCATGCGCCCCTCGAGCGAGACGAGCGGAAAAGCAAAGCGCACGCTCACCGCCGCCGTGACGAAGCCGGAGAGCCCCATGCCGATCAGAAACAGCGCCAGCGGCCCCACCAGGCCGCTCTCGGTCATCGAACGAAAGTAGCGAAAGTTGTAGAGGTAGACGAAGACCAGCGCGAGCAGCAGCACCAGCTGCGACCACTGCGAGGCGTCGCGCAGCAGCAGCTTGAGGTCCTTGACCAGAAACTCGCGCGCCGCGCCCGCCGGCAGCACGCGCCCGAAGACGCGCATCCAGTCGACGCGCGCGCCGCGCCGGCCGGGCGCGCGGATCTCGGCGCCCTCCTCCGGCAGCGGC
This sequence comes from Myxococcales bacterium, assembly GCA_020431405.1. Lineage (GTDB taxonomy): Bacteria > Myxococcota_A > Polyangia > JAGQIK01. The sequence continues at coordinate 2,953 of JAGQIK010000431.1, read as the reverse complement.
TCGCCCTTGAGGCGCGACCACAGCCGCGAAAGCCGCGCCACCTTGCGCCCCTCCTGGCTGCGCGAAAACGCCGCGCGAAACATGCGTCGAAAACAAAGCGACGCGATGGCAAAGGTCGCGCCGGCGCCCGTCCACAGCGTGGCGAGCATCAGCCAACCGGCAGGCTCGGCGCTGTCGCGAAACGTCGACGAGATAGCGCTGGTGGCCCAGTGCGATGGCAGAAACGGCCCCGAGGGCGCTGAAAACGACGCCAGAAACGTCACCATCGAGGCGAAGCCCTCGGGGTTGATGAAGCGCTCGGGCTCCACCAGCCGCACCGCGATGTAGAGCACGATGAAAGCGACGAAGACGAAGGCCACCACCAGATCGCGCACGCGCGCGGCGGGAAGCGACGTCACCAGCAGCACCGTCACCAGCGAGCCCACCGCCGCCGGCACCATCAACAGCGGCGGCACCGCCACCACCAGCGCGCCGTAGGTCCACGGCGTGCCGGCCACGCGCGCGAATGCGAGCAGCACCGGCACGCCGAAGGCGAGCACCATCCACGACGAGTGCAGCACCTGCTCGACGAAGCGCGCGGCGAACAACGTGCGCGGCGGTATTGGCGCGGCGACGAGCAGCTCCAGATCGTCGGCGAGAAAGAAGCTCGACAGCGCGGTGACGAGGTTGCTGATCAGCAGCACGCTGAGCATCACCAGCAGCATCACGTCGAGCAGGCGGCGCAGCAGCAGCGGCCCGACGACCTCGACGTTGTAGCAGACGCGCAGAAACCAGACGCTCGCGGCGTGGATGCCGTAGGCGATGAGCAGCGCGACGATGACGAAGGTCAGCCGCGTCAGGCGCTGCGCCGTCGAGCGCCGCTTGCTGCGGATGACCTTCGGCCACAGCACCGACAGCACGCTGGGCGCGCGCGGCTCGCTCACGCGGCGGCCTCGTCGCCGTCGTCGCCGTCGTCCGCGGCAGCCGCCTTGGGCCCCGCCGAGCTCGGGTCGTCGGGATTGCGCTGCCCTTCGGTGACGTGCAGGAACAGCTCCTCGAGCCGGCCGCGCTGGCCGTGTTGCCGCTTGACCTCTTCGAGGGTGCCCTCGGCAACGATGACGCCGCGGTTGATGATCGCCAGCGCGTCACAGACCTGCTCCACCACGTCGAGGGTGTGCGTGGAGAGCACCACCGCGATGCCGGCGCCGGCGAGCTCGCGTATGACGTCTTTGAGGCGCGCGGCGCCGCGCGGGTCGAGCCCCACCATCGGCTCGTCCATGATCATCAGCTCCGGCTCGTGCAGCAGCGCGCTGCAGAGCAGCAGTCGCTGGCGCATGCCGTGCGAGTACGACTCCACCGGCTCGCCCGACCAACCCGACAGGTCGAAGCGCTCGAGCCAGCGCTCGCCGCGCGCGGTGATGTCGTCCTTGCTCATGCCCCACAGCCCGCCGACGAAGCGCAAAAACTCGGCGCCGGTGAGCTTGTCGTAGAGATAGGGCCTGTCGCTGATGAAGCCGATGCGGCGCTTGGCCTCGAGCGGCGTCTTGATCGCGTCCACGCCACAGACGCGGATCTCGCCGGCGGTGGGGTCGAGCAGACCGGTGATCAGCCGCAGCGTGGTCGTCTTGCCGGCGCCGTTGGGCCCCAGAAAACCGAACACCTGGCCGCGCTCGACGCGCAGATCGATGCCGTCGACGGCGGCGAACTTGCCGAAGACCTTGCGCAGCCCGCGCAGCTCGAGCGCGGGATGCTCGTCTTTGCTCATTCGATCCATCCTTCGTGCTCCACGCGCAGGCCCGCCGAGCCCATCGTCTCGAGCAGCACGTGCCCGCGGCTGTCGAGCCACACCGTGCTGCGCATCAGCCCCGCGTTCTGCTCGACCCGCAACCCGCGCTGCTCGCCGCTGCGCAGCTTGATGCGCTCGCGTTTGCCCACGCTGAAAACAACCATGCGCGTCGACAGCGTGAGCGGATCGAAGATCGACAGCTCGGCGCGCCGCCCGAGCGCACCGCGCGCCAGCAGCGGAAAGATCGCGCTGGTGAGCACCGGCCCGCGTCCGACGCTGACCTCGCGGCCGAAGGGGCGCTTGCCGATGCGCCCGCGCAACCAGCAGTTGCCGCGATGGGTCTCGCAGGTGCCGCCGATGCGAACCCGCCCGACCCCAGAGGCGAGACGCTCGAGCAGCGGCAGCGCCTGCCCGATCGCCGCGCCGAACAGGTCGCCGAGCTTGTCGCGCAGCGTCGCGGTGGCGCGCTTGACCAGCGCGCCGTCGACCTTGCCGATAAACGGCAGCTTGCTCAGGTCGGCGTCGATATCGACGCGCTTGAGCGAGAGGTCCTTGAACAGCTGCAGCTTGATGTGACCGATGGCCTTGTCTTCGCCGGGCAGCTGCAGCGTCTGCGTCACGCGCCAGCTCTCGCCGTCGCGCGCGACGCGCTCGACGATCGTCGCCACGCGGGTGTCGCCGCTGTAGAGCGCCCGCCGCTGAGCACCGGTGGCGAGCTCGAGCGCGACACCCTTGCCCGTCACCGCCGAGACGCTCGGCCGCATCAACAGCAGCGTCAGGCAGACGGCGAAGCCGGCGACCCAAAGCAGGTCGAAGGCGCCGCGCGCCCGCAGCGCGGCCAGGGCTGCCCGAAGCTTGTTCATCTGCCCCGCTGCTCTAGCAACCGACGTGCCTCGATCCTTCACGCGGCTACGCCCCCGTGACCGCGATATGTCAGCGCGTTCGGCGTCGATGCCCCGGCGCGCGCGCGACACAATGTCGCGCGACGCCGCGCCAGCCGGACGGGACGTGCCTTGTTGTCATGATACAATCTTCGGGTCCGATGCCCAGCGGCCCGAAAAAGCAGCAGCTCGCCCTCGAGCTCGCCGAGCCGGTGGCCGAGACGCGGAGTCCGCCCTCGCGAAGCCCGCCTCCGCCACGGCGTCCGCGCGTCGCCCAGCTCGGCCCGCAGGCCACGCTGCCGCCCGT
>JAGQIK010000430.1 GCA_020431405.1 Myxococcales bacterium | reverse complement strand
CGCGTCACGCGCTGGCTCGGGCCTCGCGCACCGCGACGTGTGCGCGGCGGCACGTCGAGCGTGTCGCCGGCCTCGTCGCCCTGCGTCTCGCCGTGCGCGCGCGCCGCGCCGCCAGCGCGCGCCTCGCCGATGGCGGCCTTCATCTGCCTGCCGAGCTCGGCCGCGTCGACCTGTCGTGCGTCGGGCTTGGCGCTGAGCGCCCGCAGCACCACGCGTCGGATCGGCTCGGCGACGCGCGTCCAAGCGGGCGTCTCGATCGGCTTGCCGCTGGTGGCCTGGCGAAACATCGACTCGGCCTTGGAGTCGCTGCGAAACGGCGGCGCGCCGCCGAGCATGCGGAAGATCACCGCGCCGAGCGCGAAGACATCGGCGCGCGCGTCGGCGTGCGCCGTGCGCCCTTGGATCTGCTCGGGCGACATGTACGGCGGCGTGCCGAGCACGGCGATGGCGGCGGTCAGCTCGTGTCCCGCGGCGTGCATGTCCTTGGAGATGCCGAAGTCCATCACCTTGACGAATGGCAGCTTCTCGCCGCTCGCGCGTCGACAGAGGAAGATGTTGGCGGGCTTGAGATCTCGGTGGACGATGCCGGCGCCGTGCGCCGCCGCCAGCGCCGAGGTGACCTGCTCTACGATGGCCTCGACGTGGTCGAGGTCGCTGATCACGCGCTCGCGTTGCAGGCGTCGGGCGAGCGTTTCGCCCTTGAGCAGCTCCATCACGATGAAGGGTCTGCCGTCGTCGGCGTAGTCGAAGTCGATCACGTCGACGATGTGTGCGTGATCGAGGCGGCTGGTGATGTCTGCCTCGCGCTCCATGCGCGAGACGGTCTTGTCGTTGCGCGAGTGCTCGCCGCCGAGCAGCTTGACGGCGAAGCGGCGCGATAGCCGCTCGTGCGATGCCTCGTAGACGCGGCCCATGCCGCCCTCGCCGATGAAGCGCTCGAGGCGATAGGTGCCGCGCAGCAGCTTGCCGATGGGGTCGGGCTGCGACGACGACGGGGCGGGCCGCTCGCCGACCTCGGTCGTCGCCACGTCGTCCACGCGCCGGGCGGTCGGCTCGGTGGCTACGGCGTCGTCGTCAGCCATGGCTAGTGAAAGGGCGCGGTATCCACCGCGACGTCATCGATGGTGATCGTGTTGGGCTCGGTCTCGGGGTCGAGCCAGAAGATGCCCGTGACGAAGCGCTCGATAGGATTGCTGCCGGTGTTGACGCCCGTCGCGTCGACGATCTGCTGGCCGTCGAGCCACACGGCGACCTCGCCGGCGCTGCTCGAGACGCCGACCAGCACCTCGATGCTGTGCCACGTGGCGCGCTTCAAGGTCACGCCGCCGGAGTTGTACTCCTCGCTGGCGGCGGAGTTCCAAAGGTAGAAGGTCAGGTCGGGGCGGATGGTGAAGCCGATGATGTTGTTCCAGCCGCCGTAGAGCGTCTGCAGAATGTTCACGCGCGAGGTCGTGGCGAAGGCCGAGTCGAGGTACACGCGCAGCCTCAGGTAGTAGCGGTTGGCCGGCGGCAGATCGTGCCAGACCATCGCCTGGCCTGTGGCGGCGCTGTCCACCGAGCAGCGCAGCGCGTAGCTGCCTGCGAAGGCGGGATTGGCGACGACCGAGAGGCTGTCGCCGGTTCCCACGTTGTTGCCTTTGAACGCCGACACGTCGCCGCTTTCGAAGCCGTCTTCGAAGAGGCGCTTTATCGGCGCGTCGGGCCCGACGTCGCCGGCGTCAACGCGCGCTTCGCCTGACGGCAGGTCGGCGTCGCGCGCGCCTCGGTCGCGGAGCAGCTCGCGCGCGCCGGCGTCTGCGACGGCGCTCAGGTCGGGATCGGCGACGCTGTTGGGATCGGGCACGTCGAGCGTGCACGCGCCCGCGGCGACGACGAGCGAGGCGACCAACAGCAAGCGTGGCGACATCGCACCAAATATACCGCCCTAGCGACCAAAGCCCCAACGCCTGCGCGGCCCGACGTCGATGTGCACGAATCGCGCGCCCTGGTAGCAGCCCACGCCGCCGCCGTGAACGCGGTCGAAGTAGCGGCACAGCGCGCGCGTTTCGAGCCCCGGGATCCGCAGATCCAACGCTTGCCCCGAGGTGTGTCGACTGCGCCGAGCGACCTTGTGTCCGGCGAGGCGCATCGCCTCGTTGAGCGCGCGCGGGCGGAAGGCGCTGATGATGTGCACCGCGGTGCGTCCGTGTGCGCGCGCCGCGGTGACGGCGGCGAGAACCAGCCGCGGATCCATCAGGGTGTAGCGTCGCGCTTTGCGGCTGCGCAAGAAGCGGTCGAGCGCGCGCGGTGATGGCAGGTAGCGCCCCACGCGCAGCCGCTCGCCGGTGTGCGTGTTGTAGAGCAGCACGGAGGCCGTGTCGTCCGCGCCGCGCGCGTTGGACGCGGCGACGAACAGCAGCAGCAGCGATGCGAGCGAGCGCCTCACGCCCTGGCCATGAAGCAAGCCGCGAGCCGCTGGCGCTCTCTATCGATGCGCGAGATCGCGACGCGGCGCCGCGCCCTCGGCGTCAAGGGTCCGACGAGATCGTCGACGCGTTGACGCCGCGCGCGCTAATCCCTCGGGATCAGACAGCGCAGATCTTGGCCTGTGGGTTGCTTCGATCGCTACGTGTGCAGGCTTCGTGGCCTGCCGGAGGTCGAAACCATGGAAACCATCATCCGTTCGCAGGCGTCACAGCACGGGCAGCCCGGCATCGAGGCCACGCCGCCGCGCAGCGTCGAGCAGCTGCTCGACCAGGCCGAGGCGATCCTCGACAGCGGCGACATCGAGTCCGCCGAGCCGATCTTCCGCGAGGCGCTCGCCGAGCAGCCGTCGAGCCGCGCTCACATGGGGCTGGCGCGCTGCGCGCACCTGCTCGGTGATCTGCATCGCTCGCTGGGTCATCTGCACGCCGTGCAACGCGTGCATCCGATGTACCCGCGGCTGGCCAACGACCTGGGCGTGATCTATTTCAAGCTCGGTCTGACGCGCGCGGCTGTCGATCAGCTCGAGATGGCCTCGGAGCAGGCGCCCGACGACCCGCTGCCGCTGCAGAACCTCGTCGACGTGGCGATCGCCAACGGCGACCTGGACGCTTGCTGCGAGTACGCGCGGCGCTTGATCGCCATCGACAGCACCGACGAAGAGGCTCGTGCCCTCGTCGAGACGCTCGGCTAGCGATCTAGGCGGCGGTCGCCTAGGCGACCACGTCTAGCAGCGTGCCGAGCATCTCATCGCCCGTGCGCGCCACGGCGACCGAGGCAGCCTGATCGCGTTCGGCGCGCATCAGGCCGACGGCGCCGCGGACCATGGCGTCGTCGCCGCGCGGCGCGCCCGGGGGGTCGGGGATCATCTGGCGGGCGGCCTTGGCCGCGTCGCGCTGAGCACTGCGCACGCCCGCGAGCGCGCTGGAGAGGATGCGCATGATCGCCATATCGGCGGTGATGCGGCGCCGTTAAGTCGGCCCCTCAACTTTTTCGCGCAGCGGCCGTTGTTGACGGGCGATGACGAGCTTGGAGATCGCCCAGCGCTCGAAGGTCCGCGAAAGCGCGGCGAGCAACGCCCGCGCGCTGGAGCTGATCGAAAAGGCGAAGGTGCCAACGCTGCCCGCCGTCGCCGTGCGCACGGCGCAGCTGGCCAGTGATCCCGAGGCCAAGACCGCCGAGATCGTTAGTCTCGTCAGCAGCGATCCATCGCTCACCGCGCGTGTGCTCAAGCTCGTCAACTCGGCCTACTACGCCGTACCGCGAGGCGTGTCCGACGTGCGTCGTGCGGTCTCGTATCTAGGCCTCGACACCCTGCATCAGCTGGTCTTGACGGTGGCGGTGGTGCGCGCGCTGCCGCGGCTGCGCGACGGGTCGCCGCTCGACGCGGGGCGGCTGTGGCAACACGCGCTGGCCACCGCGCTGTTGGCCCGCGACATCGGGCGGCGCCAGCGGCTGCCCGTCGAGGAGCTCTTCACCGGCGGCCTGCTGCACGACATCGGTAAGATCATCAGCGCGTGTGCTGATCCCGAAGGCTTCGCTCGCGCTTGCGACGACGCGCGCGAGCGTGACATCTCACTGTTCGACGCGGAGCGCGCGCGTGATGGTCGCGGCCCGCGCGCCGATCACGAGCAGGTTGGCCGAGTCGCCGCCCGTCGCTGGCGCCTGCCGCCGCGGTTGGTGGCCTGTATCGGGTTTCACCACGCGGCCAGCGGACGTGGCGCCGTCTCGTTGATCGGCGATCAACGTACCGCGGCGCTCGTAGTGGGCGCCGCCGACTACATCGCGCGCTACGCCGGCTTCGGTGATGGGTGCAGCACCAACGTGGGAGAACCGAGCGAGGGGCTACTGGAGGAGGTGCGCGTGCGCGGCGGCGAGCTCGATCTGCTCGCCGCCCGTCTGCCTAACGAGCTGGCGCGATGGAAGTCGTTCCTGGAGCTGCTCCATGACCCTGCATAGCATCGAGCGCGTTATCGCGCCGCGCGACCTGGGGTCGTCCGACGTCCTCTCGCTGGAGGCCTTCCCCGAGGCGCTGATCATCATCGACGGCGAGGATCTGTCGGTGTGCGCGCTCAACGACAGAGCCTGTGACTTGCTGCGCGTCGAGCGCGAGCTCGTCATAGGCATGCCTATCGACACCATCGGACCGAAGTGTTTCGTCGGTGTCGAGGAGCTCGGCTGGTACGCGCTCGTCGAGCCGGGCTATCGCGAGCAAGCGCACGTCGTGTGGCCTGATGGTGGCGCGCGCGATCTGAGCGCCTTCGTCTCGGAGCTGGCGGACGGCAGGCTGCTGCTGCTGCTGCGCGACGCCAGCGAGCGCCGTCAGCTCGATCGCGACATGATCTCGCAGCACGCCCAGCTGCAGCTGGCGCACGAGCAGCTCGAGCAGCAGCGCGATCGCCTCGCGACTCGCAACAGCGAGCTCGCGCAAGCAAAGGCCACGCTGCTGCGGCTCAACAAGGAGCTGCGCCGCGCGCAGCGCATGCTGACGATCAAGGAGAAGCTGACCACCCTCGGGCAGTTCGCCGCCGGCATCGCGCACGAGATCAACAACCCGCTCGCCTTCGTCACCGACATCCTGCACGAGCTGTCGCGCGAGGCGCCGCTGCTCGAGGAGGTCTTGCACGCCGCGGCCGATCAACGCGTCAGCAACCATGACGACACCGAGCGCGAGCGCTGCCGGCGCCTGGCGCTCGATCTGAGCTCGATGCTGGCCGACAGCCGCGACGGCGTGCGCCGCATCGGCTCGCTGGTGCGACAAGTCGGCATCTACTCGCACATGGGCGCCGCCGAGGCCGAGCGTTGCGAGCTGCAGGACGTCGTCAGCTCGGCGCTGACGCTCTTTCGCTCGGCGCTCGGCGCGCGCGCACGGCTCGAGCAGCGCTTCGAGCCGCTGCCGCCGGTGACCTGCGTCCGCGACGAGATCAATCAGATCGTCGTCAACCTGCTCAGCAACGCGGTGCAGGCGATCGAGCCTGGCTCGCCGAGCTACAACAGCGTCGCCGTGAGCGTCCTTCGTGACGGCGACTACGCCGTGATCGAGGTGCGCGACAGCGGCTGCGGCATCGCACCCGACAAGCTCGCGCGCGCCACCGAGATGTTCTACACCAGCAAGCGCCCCGGCGAAGGCACGGGCATGGGGCTGGCGCTGTCGCTCGGCATCGCGCAGCGGCACGGCGGTACGATCGAGCTCGAAAGCCCCGGCGTGGGCCTCGGCACCACAGCGCGGCTCAAGCTGCCGCTCGAGGCGGTGCTGGCCGAGTCGCCGCGTCCGCCGAGGCGGCCGGCCACCAGCTCGCTGCCCGTGCGGACGCGGGGCGGCCGTTGTCGCGTCCTCGTCGTCGACGACGAGCCGATGCTGCTGCGCGCGCTGCACCGGCGCCTCTCGCGGGTGCACGACGTGACCACCGCCGACACGCCGGAGACGGCGCTGCAGATGCTCGCGCGCGGGGAGCGCTTCGACTTCGTGCTGGTCGACGTGCTGATGCCCACCATCACCGGGCCCGAGCTCGCCGCGCGCATCGTCGCGACAACGCCCGAGCTGTCAGGCCGCATCGCGCTGATGAGCGGCGGCGTCTCGCCGGAGGTAGCGGCGCAGGTGGCCGAGTCGAGCCTGCCGCTGCTCGACAAGCCGCTCGACCCGGCCAAGCTCGCGCTGCTGCTCGACGGCGGCGAGCGCTGCGACTGCGCCTAGCGGCTCCAGGCGCGCGGCGCGTCGAGCGGCTCGAGCTGCCCGAGGGCGATGGCGAGATCGAACACGGCGCGGGCGCGCCCGAGGGCGGCGTGGGTCGTCCGCGCGTGCAGCACCAGCAGCGGCGCATGACGCGTGTTCCAGTCGAGCTCGCGCGGGCCGCGCGGCGGGCGCGCCATGATCGCCGCGCCGCGCACGGAGCGTGCCCAGCGCAGGGCGCGCGCGTGGGTGCCGGCGCCAAAGGCGACCAGACGGTGCGCGCGCGAGGCGCGCAGCCAGTGGTCGAAGGTGCCGACGGCGCCGTAGAGGCCATCGAGCAGGATGATCTGACGCAGCCGGCGGTGGCGCGTCCAGCGCGCCACGGTGCGATAGCCCCCGCTGTGGGCGACGACGATGATCGGCCCGTCGGGCGGGCTGTCGACGCCGGCGCCGCGCGCGGCGACGGACAGCAGGTCGGCAAGCTGCGGCCAGCGCAGCGGCTCGCTGCGATCACGCGGGCTGTCGGGCACCACGAGCAGCGCGTTGACGCGGCTTTGCAGGAAGCTTCGCGCCAGCGCCGAGCGGCGCATGACCTCGTCGGCGCTGGTGCGATGGCCGTGCACGAAGACGAACACCGCCGCGCCCTCGCGCAGGCCGCGCGGCACGATCACGTGGATGCGACCCTGCGGCGTGAGCAGGCGGCGGTGTGTCGGGGTGGTGGTGGGGGCGGTTGGCGCGTTGGGTCTGGGTTCTGCGTGGGGCGTGACCGTGGGCCGTGACCGTGACCGTGACCGTGGCGGTGTTTGTGGCTTGGGAGTTGTGTCGGGGCGGCTTTGGCTTTGCCCTCCCGCGACGAGGGCTAGCAGGGTGCCAGCGAGGCCGAGCAGCAGGCGCGGCATGGCGGCGCTCAGCTCGCCCAGCCGCGCGCGAAGCTGAGCTGCGCGTCGATCTCGGCGTCGGCGCTGCGGTTGCGAAGCTCGAGCACCGCGGCCGCCTCGAGCAGGTCGACCATCTCGTCGATGTCGATCGACTCCCAGGGCTCCATCACCAGCGCCCGCACGTCGCCGCCCATACGGCAGCAGGGATCGCCGACGATCAGCGCCCGCCGCGAGACGTAGATCGCGCCATTGTCCTTGTAGCGCGGTGTGATGTCCTGCGTGCGCAGCCTACGCTGCGGGTCGTATCCGACCTGCAGCCGACCGTCGGCGTCGATGTCGCCGAGGAAGTAGTAGTCGACGTTGTGCACCACGGCGCAGACACTGTCGGCGCCCGCGGACTCGAGCAGCGTGATGGCTTGGTCGATGCGGTTGGCACCTCGCAGCGGCGACGTGGGCTGCAGTGTCACCACGCCCGAGATCTGCTCGCCAAGCTGCTGCTCGACGTGCTCGAGCGCGTGGCGCAGCGTGGGCTCGGTGGGGGCGCTATCGCTGGCCAGCTCGGCCGGGCGCATGATCACCTCGGCGCCATAGGCGCGCGCCACGTCCGCGATCAGGGCGTCGTCGGTGCTGACGGCCACGCGCCAGAGCCGCCGCGCCGCGCGCGCCGCCTCGATGCTGTGTGCCAGCAGCGGCTTGCCGCCGAGCAGCGCGAGGTTCTTGCGGGGCAGACGACGCGAGCCGCCGCGCGCCGGGATCACGGCTAGCCAGCGGCTCATGGCGCGCTCCAGCTCTGCACCGCGGCGGCGATGCTCTCGGCGAGCGCGCCGCTGGGCGCGCGCGCGGCCACGCGCTGGCGCGGCCCACGCAGCTTGGCCAGGCTCGCTTGCTCGCAGGCGTGCACCGCTTTGTGGCCGTCGCCGAGGGCCGACTCGACCGCGCGCACGTCGCGCACCAAGCGCGCCAGGCCGGCCGGCTCGAGGCTGGCCGCGTGGTCGCTGCCGCGCAGCGTACGATCGAGCGTGAAGTGGCGCTCGAGGACGCGCGCGCCGAGCGCCACCGCCGCGACATCGACCGCGATGCCGCGGTGATGGCCCGAGAGCCCGACGGGCAGGCCGTAGCGCCGGCGCAGCGTCTCGATGGCGCGCAGGTTGATGCTGTCGAAGCTCGTCGGGTAAGCCGACGTGCATTGCAGTAGGTACAGCTCGCACCCGTCGAGCGCTTCGACGGCGGCGTCGATCTCTTGCAACGTCGACATGCCCGTCGAGACGATCACCGGGCGGTCGGCGCGTGCGACGCGCTCGAGCAGCGGGATGTTGGTCAACGTCGCCGAGGCGATCTTGAACAGCGGGGCGCCGATGGCCGAAAGCTGCGCCGCCGACACGATGTCCCAGGGGCTGGCGAAGAGCTCGATGTCGAGCTCGCGCGCGTAGTCGAAGAGCGCACGCCAGTCGTCGAGCGACAGCTCGAGCGCCGCGCGGTGCTCGCCGTAGGTCGCGCCGAACGAGTGCGGCGAGTCGTAGGGCCGCGTTCGCTCCTCGTCGGTGAGCAGCGAGGGCAGGTGCCGCTTCTGCGACTTGACGGCGTCGACGCCGCAGTTCTTGGCGGCGCGCAACAGCTCGCGCGCCATCTCGAGGCTGCCCTGATGGTTCTGGCCGATCTCGGCGATGATGTATGTCTGACCGTCGGCCATGCGTTGTTGTAGTCGAGTCACCGCGAACCTCCCGCGCGTGTGCGCTGCAGGCAGGCGTTGCACGATCGGTTCCAGCACCCCGTGGCGGCAGAAGCGGCGCAAAGGCGTCATCGTGGCGTCGATCGGCTGACGCCGTCAGGCCATTGGCGCCGCGCCGGTCAACGCGTTGACGGGCGTCGATGTCGGCAGCCCGACGCTCGGCGTCAGCGCCGTGACGACTTGCGCGTGTGGATCCGTGCACGTGCCGGACGCCTGGGGGGATGCGCCGATCCTTGGCACCGCGCTTGAAACACGGAGCGCTGACACCCTGTAAGGCAACTCGCAAAAAGCCACCTAAAAGAACTGACGCCCGCTCCGATAGAGACCACAGCGACACGGCATCGGGCACTTCACGCGAGGACAGTAAGATGACGCTCTGGAGCGCAGGCACGTCGGAGTTCAACAGCCACCTCGAGCAGCAGAGCAACGCGCGCGTTCTCGCCGACGACTGCGCCTTGACGCCCGGCGACACCGTGATCGTGCAGCTCGGCGCGAGTGATGTGGCTGCCGATGTCAGCGCGCTGGTCGAGCGCGGCGCGCACGTGCTGGTCGCCTGTCAGCCCGCCGACGTCTCGCGCGCGGTGAGCGCGGTCAACGCCGGCGCCACCGACATCCTGCTCGAGCCGCTCAGCAGCGACACCATCGCCTCGCACGTGGCGAGCAGCGACGAGCACGGCTACGGCGCTGACGACGAGATCACTGCTTGGCGCGCGCGCTACGCCAGCGGCATCGTCGGCCGCTCGTCCGCGCTGCTCGAGGCGCTCGAGATGGCCAGCCGCGCCGCCGAGTTCGACTGCCCCGTGCTGATCACCGGCGAGAGCGGCACCGGCAAGGAGCTGCTCGCCAAAGCGCTTCACGACGCCAGCCCGCGCGCCGCGGCGCCCTACGTCCCCGTCAACTGCCCGGCGATCCCCGGCGAGCTCGTCGAGAGCGAGCTTTTCGGTCACGCGCGCGGCGCGTTTACCGGCGCCACCAACGCGCGGGTCGGCCGCTTCTCGGCCGCCAACAAAGGCACGCTGTTTCTCGACGAGATCGGCGAGATGGATCTCAACGTGCAGAGCAAGCTGCTGCGCGTTCTGCAGGACTACCGCATCACGCCGGTGGGCGAGACGCGCTCGCAGCGCGTCGACGTGCGCGTCATCGCCGCGACCAACCGCGACCTCGAGACCGAGTCGTCGCAGGGCAAGTTCCGCGAAGACCTGTTCTACCGCCTCAACGTGGTGCAGATCCGGCTGCCGAGCCTGCGCGAGCGCCGTGAAGACATCGCGCTGCTCGTCGAGCACTTCCTGACGACGATCAGCGAAGAGCGCGGCGTCGAGCCGCCGCGTCTCTCCGAGGCTGCGCGCGAGGCGCTGAGCAGCTACGACTGGCCCGGCAACGTGCGCCAGCTGCGCAACACCATCGAGCGTCTCGTCATCCTGCAGCGCGGCCGCGTCGTCGAGCCGCGCCACCTGCCGGCGCAGATCACGCGCGAGCGCGAGCGCACGCAGAGCGAGGTCGAGGGTGGGCAGCAGGCTTCGCCGCGCGTCGGCGGCTTCGATCTCGAGCTTCCCCCCGAGGGCATCGACCTGCGTTCGGAGCTGCTGCGCCTCGAGGCGCGCATGATCCGCAAGGCGCTCGACGCGACGCACGGCAACAAGAACCAGGCGGCGAAGATCCTCGGGCTCAATCGCACGACGCTGGTCGAGAAGCTGAAGAAGCGGCCGCTGGCGATGGCGAGCTAGCCGAGAAAGCTTGCACAGGCCACAGGCCACAGGCCACAGGCCACAGGCTCGTTCCCGCACTCCTTGCACGCTTCGCAGCTGCGACCCACCGCTCTCCATTTCACCGCCATTTCGACCACGCTCGCTGCGAGCCGCGAAGCGGCGAGCCTACGCTCCTGTGGCCCGTGGCCTTGAGCCCGTGGCCACCGGCGTCAACACCTTGACCCTCCACCAACCTCGCGCCGGCCCGCCCCTTGCACCGCTCCCCAGCAAGATGTCCAGACCTCGCATCATCGTCGTCGACGACAACGTCTTGCTGCTGCGCTCGCTGGCGCGGCGATTGGGCGCCTTTCACGTGCGGCTCGCGGAGTGTCCCGAGCGCGCGTTGGCGCTGCTCGACGAAGAAGACGCCGACATCATCGTCAGTGACTACGAGATGCCGCGCCGCGACGGCGTGAGCCTGCTGTCGGAGATCGCGCAGCGCCATCCCAAGACGCGGCGCGTGCTGATGAGCAGCGCGCCGCCCGACAGCGCACCGCACCTCGTCGCGCACGGCGTGCTTCACGACGTGCTCGAAAAGCCGCTCTGCGGCTTCGTCGATCGGCTGCAGCAGCTGTGCGAGGCCCAGCCATGAGGCGCGCGTTGGTGGCGTTGCTACTGCTGGCGGCGGGCGCCGGAGAGGCGCGCGCCGATGGCGCGACGGTGGTGACGTTGTCGAGCGGCAGCGGCATGTCGCTCGGTCGCGCTGGCGAAGGCGTCGGGCGACGCCGCTCGCCGGCGTTTATCGAGCTCGATGTGGGGCTGTCTTTGTTCGACGACGCCAGCATCGAGTGGACCCCGAGCATCCTCGTCGAGCTCGAAGGCCGCGTCTCGGTCGCCGCCGTGCCGAGCGTCAAGAAGATCGCGTGGCTCAAGCCCTGGCTGGCGCTCTACGCCGGCGGCGGTGTGCCGTTCTTTTTTGCTCCCTTCACCATGATTGGCGTCGAGGGCGCTGTCGGCGGCATCGTGCGCGTCGGCCGGCGCTTTGGCGTGGTTTTGGAGATTCGTGTCGATGTCTTCTTCGCAGGAAGTGACCTCGAAGACGGTCAAGCGCTGGCCAAGCTCGACTTGGCGCTTGGCATTCGCTTCGATCTTTAGCCTGCTGCTGCTGCTGCTCGCCGCCGGCTGCACCGACGACTGTCTGCGTCACAGCGACTGTCCGCTCGAGCAGCGCTGTCGCAGCGGTCGCTGCGTCTTCGAGATCGGTGGCGACGCGGACGTGGGCGTGAGCGACGCGCGCGCCGGCGAGCTCGGCCCTGACGCGATCGCGGCGCGCGAGAGCGGCGCCGACGCGGGCGCCGACATGGACGCCGATGTGGACGCCGACGGCGCCACCGATGCCCCCTCCGATGCAGCTTCCGACGCCAGCGACGCCTCGCCCGACGCGAGCGACGCCTCGCCCGACGCGCTCGACGCGTCCAGCGCCGACTCCGACTAGCGGCGCGTCAAGCGCCCGTCGATCTGTCAACAGCCTGACGATCTCCAGCCGCAAAACCCAAGTCCTACTGCCCTTTGCCGTGGCACGTGGCTTGCTCATCTCCCGAGCGTGATCTCCTCTCGCATCACCGCCGCCTCCGCCTCCTCCGCCGCCGCCGCCGCCGCGCTGCTCGTGCTGCTCGCGAGCGACATCAGCGCAGCGGGTCGCGGCGCGCGGCTGCGCGATGTCTACTCGGCGACGCTGTCGCTCGGACCCCACGCGCAGGGCCGCTGCGCAGCGAGCCCCGACGGCATCGCCGCGCGGCTGCTGCTCAGCGGCGTCTCGTCCGAGCGCGTCGAGGCGCTCGGCCGTGCCGCGCGCGTCGGCCCCTACGCTATGCGCTTTCATTCCGAGCTCGGCGGGCGCGTGGTCGGTGTGATCGACGTCGAGCGCGGCGTGGTGCGCTGCCGCGTCGCGCGTCGGCGAAGCGGCCAGCTGCGCCTCTATGTCGGCGTCGAGCCGCGCCAGGATCGCATCCACGCACTGCGCCGCCTGGTGCGCAAGCTGCCGCTCGTCAAGATCGACAGCATCGCACGCGGCGCCTTCAAGCCGGTCGAGAAGCTGATCCGGCGCCACCGCTACGAGCGCGCGCGCACCAAGCTCGGTCAGCTTCGTCTCGATCGCCAGCTGCGCTACCTCGCCGAGCTTCGCCTCGCTGACGTCAACGTGCTGGCGGGTCGGCTGCCCTCGGCGCACCTCGGCTACACCGCGCTCGCGCGCCTGCTGCACAGCCGGCCGCTCGGTCTCATCGCGACGCTGCGCGCCGCCGAGATCGCCTTCGCCGTCGAGGGGCGCCTGCCCACCGACCGCGCCGTGCGGCTCTTCGGCCGCCACAATCGCGGCGCCACCGTCGCGCTTCGCGACCGCATCGGCGAGCTGCTGCTCGTCGGCGGCGCTCGCGAGCGCGCGCTGATGCTCGCTCTGCAACAGCCCGAGGGTCACCGCCAGCTCGCACGCCGCGCGCTGCAGGCTGCCATGCGCCGCCGCACCTGGCGCGACGACGCCTATGGCGCCGCGCTGCTGTATCTGCGCGGGCGCAAGCTGCTCGGCGACAAGCTCGACGGCGCCGCGCGCCATCGTGGTGCGCGCCTCTTCCTCGCGCTGGGATTGCCGCGCGAGGCGGCCGACGAGCTGCAGCACGTGCTGCGCGCCGGCGGCAGCGCGCGGCTGCAGGAGCGCCTCATCGGCGATCTGCTGCGCGCCTACCGCGACGCCGACGAGTCCGAGCGCGCGCTGCAGACCGCTGACTACTACCTGTCGCGCTTCGGAGACGCCGCGCCGCGCCACCAGCTCGCGCTGCGCGTGCGCGTCACCCAGCGGCTGCGCAGCGGCGACATCGCGGGTGCGCTCGCCGATCTGTCGCGCCTCGGACCGCACCGTGCACCGCTGCTGACGCGCATCACGCGACTGTCTCTGGGCGACAGGTCGGCAGCGCGCGGCAGCAGCTGGACCATCTTCCGTCAGATCGCCGAGCGCCTGCGCGGCAGCACCCGTCAGCCCGCGCGGCCTCGCACGGCCAGCAAACGGCGGCCCAGCGCGGCGCTCGATCGCGTCGCAGGAGACTCGCTATGAGCGGACTGTTTGCCGATGTCGCCGCCATGCGACGTGCCCTCGACTTTCACCTGCGCCGCCACGCCGTGCTGTCGTCCAACGTCGCCAACGCGGAGACGCCCGGCTACAAGCCGAGCGACATCTCTTTCGAGACCGTGCTCGGCGCAGCGAGCGAGCTGCGCGCCACCGACACGCGGCACCTGCGCAGCGATGGTGCCAGCGCCGGTCAGCGCTACCACGTCTTCAAGGATCCCTCGACGCCCAACGCCAACGGCAACGCCGTCAGCCTCGAGCGCGAGATGGCCAAGATCGCGGCCAACAGCCTGCGCTACCGCGCGGCCGCCGAGATGCTCAACCGGCGTATGGCGCTGATGCGCTACGCCGCCAGCGACGGACAGCGGAGATAACGATGGACTTCATGTCGGCCATGGAGATCGCCGCCTCGGGACTGCGCGCCAACCGCACGCGCATGAACCTGTCGGCGTCCAACCTCGCCAACGCCAACAGCACGCGCTCGGCCGACGGCGGCCCCTATCGCCGCCGCGACGCGGTCTTCACCGCGCAGCCGCTGAGCAAGCGCTTCGGCGAAGTGCTCGGCAACAAGCTCGACGGCGCGGTGCAGGGCGTCGAGGTGAGCGGCATCGTGCGCGACCCGCGCCCGCCGCGCACCGTCTATGACCCGGGCCACCCCGACGCCGACGCGCGCGGCATCGTCAAGCTGCCCAACATCAACATGGTCGAGGAGATGGTCGACATGATCACGGCGTCGCGCGCCTACGAGGCCGGCGTCAGCACACTGCAAACGATCAAGGCGATGGCGAGCAAAGCGCTGTCGATCGGCAAGTAGTCATGGGTCTCGACGCGGTCTACGGCATCCCTTCGCAGAAGCTCGCGCTGGCACGCGCGCGGCTCGGCGCCGCGGCCAGCTCGCGTGTGGCCCCCGCGCCGCGCATCGGTTCGGTGGAGCGGCCCGACGCCGCCGGCCGCGCCGACGCCGCCAAGGGTGTCGATGGCCCGAGCTTCAAGGACCTGCTCGACCGCGTCGTCAAGCTCGATGCCACGGCGCAGACGGCGGCCAACAACTACGCCAACGCCAAGACGCAGAGCCTGCACGACACGATGATCGCGCTCGACAAGGCCGACATCGGTTTCACGATGCTCGTCAGTGTGCGCAACAAGCTGCTCGATGCATATCGCGAGGTCATGCGCATGTCGTAGGCGGCGCCGCCGCCGCGTCTGCGCAGTGGAGTTGAACCGTGCCCGAAGCGCTCAAAAAGGTCATCCAGCAGCTCAAGGCGCAGTCGGAGCGCCTCGGCAAGCGCGCGCGGATCCTCGCCGTGCTCACGGTGGTGCTCGTGGTCGGCGGAGCGCTCTACCTGTCGCTCTCCGATCGCACGACCTACTCCACGCTCTTTTCGGGTCTCTCCAGCGACGACGCGGGACGCATCGTCGAGAAGCTGAAGAAGCAGCACGTGCCGTTTCGCATCGCCGGCGGCGGCAGCGCGGTGATGGTGCCGCAGAAGCGCGTGCACGAGGTGCGGTTGCAGATGGCCAGCGCCGGTCTTCCCAAGGGCAGCGGCGTCGGCTTCGAGATCTTCGACAACCAGAAATTCGGCATCAGCGACTTCGCCCAGCGCGTCAACTATCGCCGCGCCATGCAGGGCGAGCTCGAGCGCACGATCAAGAACCTCGACTCGGTCAGCTCGGCGCGCGTGCACATCGCGATGGAGGGCCGCAGGCTCTTCGCGCGCACCCAGCGCCCCGTCTCGGCCGCCGTCACGCTCAAGCTGCACGACGGCCGCGTGCTCTCGCAGGGCGCCGTGCGCGCCATCGTGCACCTCGTCTCGTCGTCGGTGAGCGGGCTCGCCTCCGACCGCGTCACCGTCGTCGACACCTCCGGCAACCTGCTGTGGGGCGGCCGCAAAGGGCAGGACGGCCTCTTTGGCGGCGCGTCCGGTGGCCCGCTGGCCTACAAGTCACGCCTCGAGGACACGTTCGAGCGCCGCGTTCGGCAGATCCTCACCGCCGCGCTCGGCCCTGGCCACTCGGTGGTCAAGGTCTCCGCTGACATCGGCTTCTCGCGCGTGATCCAGACCGACGAGCAGTACGACCCCGACAAGATCGCCGTGCGCAGCGAGAGCTCGCTGGAAGAAAAGTCGGGCCGCAAGGCGACACAGAACGCTGGTGTGCCCGGCGTGCGCGGCAACCTGCCCGGTGGTCCCAAGCCGACGGCGAAAAACCGCGGCAACGAGACCAAGCGCAAACGCGTCACCCGCAATTACGAGGTCAACCGCACCATCCGCAAGCGCGTGATGCCCGCCGGTACGCTCAAGCGTCTCTCGGTGGCGGTGCTCATCGACCAGCGCGCCTTGGTGCGATCGGGTGGCGGCGCAGCGGGCGGCAAGAAGGGCAGCAAGACGCCGGCCGAGAAGATCGATCTCGCTAGCCTCGAGCAGGTCGTACGCCACGCGGTAGGTTTTTCGGCTGCTCGCGGCGACGTCGTCACGGTGCGCGCGGTGGCCTTCGCGCACACCAAAGCGCTCGCCGCCGGCCCGCCTCCGGGAATCTTCGTCTTCATCACGCAGCATTGGCCGCTGGCCATCGCCGCCGGCGCCGTGCTGCTGATCGTCATCGTGGCGTTCGTTTGGTGGCGCGCGCGCAAGCGCAGCAAAGCGCGCGAGGCCGAGGACGCCAAGCTGCTGCCGATGCCGCTGACGGTGGCCGAGCTCGAGGCCAAGGTGCAGCGCGAGTCGCAGCAGGTCGAAGGGGGCACCGCGGCCGAGCTTCCCGAAGGCCAGACGCCGCCCGCGCTGACGGCCGGCGAGCGCGACGCGCGCCAGCTGGTGCTCGCCGCTGCACAGCATGACTCGCTGCGCGCCGCCTCCGTGCTGCGCGCTTGGTTGGGAGAGGCGCGATGAATGCGACGCAGATGACCCAGCGCGACGGGTCAACCCTCGACGGGGCGACCCTCGACGGGGCGACCCGGGCCACGATCCTGCTGCTGTCGCTCGAGGAAGAGTCGGCACTGCGGCTCATCGAGCATCTCGACGAAAACGAGCTTCGCTTGGTGCGCCAGACGGTGGGCGAGCTCAACCGAGTCGACGCCGAGCTGATCGCGCACGTACACCATCAGTTCGTGCACGCCTACCGCGCCGGCCTCGCCTCGATGGCCAGCGGCGACACCTACCTGCGCGAGCTCGTCGCGCGCGCGCACGGCGAGGAAGCCGAGCTCGCCACCCGCGGCGACGGCTCGCAACCCGAGGAGCAGGACCACGAGCCCGCCTCGCCGCTGGCGAGCCTCGAAGGCTCTGATCCCGAGATGCTCGCATTGGTGCTGGCGAGCGAGCACCCGCAGGTGGTGGCGGCCGTGCTGGCACACGTCGACCCGGCGACCGCGGCGGTGGTGCTGCAGCGTCAGAGCGACGAGCGCCAGGTCGACCTGATGCGCCGCGTGACGAAGCTGCGCGCCGTGCCGAGCTCGGCGCTGGCCGACATCGAAGCCGTAGTCGGCAGCCTCGGTCTCGGCGCCACCGAGGGCGGCACCATCGACGGCGTCGCGTCGGTGGCAGCGATCCTCAACCAGCTCGGCGACGAGGACGCCACGCAGCTGCTCGAGCGTCTCGCCGAGTTCGAGCCCGAGCAGGCCGTCGAGCTCAAGCGCGCGATGTTCACCTTCGAGAGCCTCATCGACGCCGACACCAAGGGGCTGCAGGCGCTGCTGCGCGAGGTCGCCAGCGAGTCGCTGATGGTCGCGCTCAAAACCGCCAGCGAGGAGCTCAAGGGCAAGCTGCTGGCCTGCATGTCCTCGCGCGCCGCCGCGATGATGCTCGAGGAGCTCGATGTCATGCCGCCGGTGCCGCTGACGCGCGTCGAGCAGGCCCAGCAGGAGATCGCCGAGCAAGCGATGCAGTTGATCAGCGACGGCCGCCTGGTGGTCGCCGGTCGCGGCGAGGAGATGGTCTAGTGCCCAGTGCCGCGGTCAAGAGCGCCTTCTTTCCGGTCCTCGAGGACGAGGGGCAGGACGTGGCGCAGACGGTGAGCTGGCTCGCGCAGCCGCACGCCGTGGTGCGCCCGGCCTTCGCGAGCGTCGAGCAACCTCTCGCAGGGGCCGACGCGGGCGCCGACAATATCGCGGGCAATGCACACGATGCGGCTCATATTCATGTAGATTCAGCACGAAACGAGGCGGAGCTCGCGCGCCAGCAGGCAGCCGCCTTCGAGCGCGAGCTGGCCGAACGCCGCGCCGCCGCCGAGGCTGAAGGGCGTGCCGCTGGCGAGGCTGCCGGCCGCGCCGCCTACGACGAGGCCTCGGGCCGCCTGGCGCGCGCCATCGACGATCTCTGCGCTGCGCGCGCGGCGCTCGCCGACGACCTCGGCGGCACGGTGGTGGAACTGGCGCTGGCCGTCGCTTCGACCATCGTCGGCCGCGAGCTCGACAGCGATCGCGACTACGCGCTGCGCCTGGCGCAGGAGGCGCTCTCGCTGGTGCTCGACGAGGGTGAGATCGAGCTTCGCGTGGCGCCCACCGACGTCGCGATCTTCGAGGCCAACGCCGACAGGCTCGCCGAAGCCGCCCCGCGCTGCGCGCTGCGCGTCGTCGCCGACAACAGCGTCGACGCCGGATGCATCGTCGTCGGCCAGCGCGGGCGGGTCGACGCGCGGGTCAGCGCGCGGCTGCGCAGCGTCGCCAGCGCGCTCGGCGCGGCAGCGCAGGAGCAGCTCTGATGGGGCAGGTCGACGTGCATAGCCTCGCGGCGACAGCGCGCCAGGCGGCGCGCCTTTGGGTCGATGGCCGCGTGACCCGTGTAACGGGCATCATGGCCGAGGCCAGCGTGCCGGGCGCCGCCATCGGCGACGTGTGCACCATCGAGACGCCCCGCGGCTCGGTGCATGCCGAAGTGGCGGGCTTTGCTGGCGAGCGCGTGCTGCTGATGCCGCTCGGCGAGCTTCGCGGCGTCGCGGCAGGCGCCTGGGTCACGCGGCGCGGCGTCTCGGCCGACGTGGCGGTCGGTGCCGGGCTGCTCGGCCGCATCGTCGATGGCTTTGGCCGGCCGCTCGACGGCAAGCCAGCGCCGCTGCTCTCTGCGCGCAGGCCGCTGCATGGCGCGCCGCCGTCGCCCATCGAGCGCGCGCCGGTGGACCAGCCGCTGTGGCTTGGCATCCGCGCCATCGACGGGCTGTTGACCTGCGGCCAAGGCCAGCGCGTCGGCATCGTCGCGGGTCCTGGCGTCGGCAAGACGGTGCTGCTGTCGATGATCGCGCAGCGCGCGTCGGCCGACGTGCTGGTGATGGCGCTCGTCGGCGAGCGCGGCCGCGAGGTCTCCGACTTCGTGCGCGCCTTCACGGCGGGCCCGCAAGCGGCGCGTACGGTGGTGGTCGCCGCCACGTCAGACCGCCCTGCGCTCGAGCGAATGCGCGCGGCGTGGCTGGCGACGAGCATCGCCGAGCACTTCCGCGACGAGGGCCAGCGCGTGCTGCTGGTGATGGACTCGCTTTCGCGCGTGGCGATGGCGCAGCGCCAGGTGGGTCTCGCCGTCGGCGAGCCGCCGACCACCAAGGGCTACACGCCGTCGGTGTTCGCCATGCTGCCGACGCTGCTCGAGCGCGCCGGCGCCACCGCCAAGGGCAGCATCACCGGCATCTACACGGTGCTCGCCGAGGGCGACGACATGTCGGACCCCATTGCCGACGCGGCGATCTCGATCCTCGACGGCCAGTTCGTGCTCTCGCGCTCGCTGGCGGGCCGCGGCCACTTCCCGGCGATCGACGTGCTGCGCAGCACCAGCCGCGTGATGCCCGATGTCGCAGACCGCACGCACCAGCAGACCGCACGCCGCGCGCGCGAGGCGCTGCAGCTGCTCGCCGAGAGCGAAGACCTGATCAACATCGGTGCCTACGAGCCCGGAAAGAACGCACGCCTGGACAGCGCCATCGCTCGCAAGACCGATCTGATGCGCTTC
Organism: Myxococcales bacterium; assembly: GCA_020431405.1. GTDB lineage: Bacteria > Myxococcota_A > Polyangia > JAGQIK01. The sequence goes on along the minus strand of JAGQIK010000430.1, from coordinate 22,959 downwards.
TTGCAACAGGACAGTGACGAGCACACGCCGCCGGCGGAGGTCCTTCGCTGGCTGACCCGCGTGGGCGCTGCACTGGAGAACGAGCGATGACCTGCCGACTCGACCAGCTGATCTGCGTGCGCAAGCAGCAACGCGACGAAGCGGCGCAGAAGCTCGCCGACGCGCGCGACGCGCAGACGCGCGCCGAGCAGTACCAGGCCGAGCTGATCGCCATGACGCGCCAGCGCATCGCAGGGCTCGCCGGCGTGCTGCTAGCGCCGCAAGATCTCGAGCTGCTCGACCGTGCGCGGCGCGCCGCCGAGCAAGCGCGCCAGCAGCGCGTGGCCGAGGTAGAAGACGCGCGCGCCGCCGCCATCGACAGCCAGCGCGCGCTGCGTCAGCTCGAGCGGCTCAAGGAGCGCGGCGACGAGCGCGCCGCCGCCGACGAGGCGCGCCGCGAGCGCCGCACCGCAGATGAGATGGCGCATCTGTTGACGCGGCTGCCGCAGCTGCTCGTGGTGTTGATGATCGGGCTCGTGTCGCTCGGCTGCGGCAAGCCGAAGCAAGACGCCGAGGCCAAGCAGACGGCGGCGGCCAAACGGCGAGAGGCGCGCAGAGCCCGCCGCGCCAGCGAGCGCCACGCCAAGCAGGTGGCGGCCACGTTCGCCAAGGCACGCTCGGCCGAGGAGCGGGTGCTCCTGCGCATGCTGCGCCGTCGCGCCGACGAGCTGCGCCAGAAGGCGGCCGAGGCGCGCGAGCGCGACTTGTCGCAGGCCCTGCTGCAACGTCAGCTCGATGCGGCGCTGGCCGTGCTCGGTCGCGCTGCGGGGCGTGGCGGCGCGGACACGGCCGCCGACCGCAGCGCGGGGCAGCGCAGTGGCGACAGCGCGCCGAGCGCGCCATCCGACACCGCCAAGCACAAGGCGCAGCAGGCGGCTAAGGTCGCAGCCGCGGCGGCCAAGATCGCGGCCGACGCCGCGGCGCAGGCGCGCGGCCAGGGCGTCAGCAAGCAGCAGTCGACGGTGGACCTGGCGCAGGTGCTGCCGGAGCTCAAGCCGCGCACGGCGGGACCGATGCTCGCCGCGATGGACCCCGGCATCGTCGCCAGCGCGATGCGCATGTCGCACCTGCCGCCGAGCCGTATCGCGCGCCTGCTGGCCGCCATGCCCGCCGAGGAGGGCGGTCGTGTCGCCGCCGCGCTTCACGCACGCGAGCGCAAGCGCAAACCCGCGCCCAAGCGTGCGTCGAGCAAGGCGCCCAGCGTGGCGGCCAAGGCGCCGAGCAAGCCCGTGCCTCCGGCGCTCGGCCCTGCGACGCCCGAGCCCTCGGCGCCTGTCGCGCGCCGTCGCGTCAGACGTTCCAAGCGCGTGCGGGCGCGCACCAAGCGCCTCAAGCGCAGCCGCCGCGCCAAGACGGCCGCCAAGACGGCCAAGCCGGCCGCGAGCGGCGATCTGGCCAGCAATCCGAAGAAGCGTCCCGCTGTAGACAAAGCGAGCACACCGGCGAGCCAGCCGGCAGCGCGCGCCGGCGCGGCCACGCCCGACCCGAAGGGAGCGGCGCGATGATCGACATGACGACGACGACGACGACGACGACGACCACGCGCAGCGGCGCCGAGCACGGCATCGGACAGCAGGCGTCATCGGATGGACACCCGCGGCGTCAAGGGCGTGACACCCGCTTCGCCGAGCTGCTCGCCCGCATCACGCCGCGCCCGCTGCGCCTCGACGACGGTGAAGACCGCATCGGTGTGCCGCTCGACGGCGCCGTGATCCCACACGACCCGATCAAGTCGCTACCTGTACGATCTGTCACACATTTCGCGCGACGGCTGCACTTGATGGCCCGCGAAGCGCAGCCGGGCGCCGTCGTCTCGGCGCGCGAAGCGCTCGATGGCGTCGAAGTCGAGCTCGCCGTGGAGATGCTCGACGCCCGACGCGTCGCCGTGACGGCCCGCGTCGCGGACCGATCGGTGGCGCATCAGTTGCAAGAAGCTGAAGAGGAGCTTCGGCACGCTCTGGCGCGCTGGGGCCTCGAGCTCGCGCGATTCGACGCGCGTGCAGACGACGGTCGACGCGGAGCGACCAGAGCAAATGAGTCGAGCGCGGCGAAGAAGGCGCCGCCCGAGCAAGAGGCAACGGACGGTCCCAGGCAGGTACTGCGCCCGCGCCACAGCTACGTGGAGGTCATCGCCTAATGGAAGCGGTCAACGGAATCGGCGCCAGCGGTCTCGGCGCGAGCCTGACGAGCGCGACACAGTCCTCGCTTGGCAAAGAGGACTTCCTCAAGCTGCTCGTCGCCCAGCTCGCGCACCAGGACCCGCTGTCACCGATGGAGAACCAAGAGTTCGTCGCGCAGCTGGCGCAGTTCTCGTCGCTCGAGCAGATGACCAACGTCAACAGCAACCTGCAGCTGTTGCAGGTCGCTCAGGCCTCGATGACCAACAGCCAGATCGCGAGCTTGATCGGCAAGAACGTCGAGGTGCGCTCCGACCAGGTGCGGCTGCTCGGCAGCGGCGGGGCGGCGGTCAACTTCGACCTCGGCGCCACCGCCAAGGAGGTCGAGATCAGGATCCTCGACGCCAACGGCAACACCGTTCGCACGCTCAAGGAGGGCGGCAAGACGGCGGGCCTCAACTCGGTGCAGTGGGACGGCAAGGACAACCTTGGCAACGTGCTGCCGCCCGCGAACTACAAGGTCGAGGTCAGCGCCAAGGACAGCAATGGCAACGCCGTCGCCGCGTCCACGCGCTTCGAAGGAATGGTCAGCGGCGTGTCCTTCGAACAAGGCATCCCGCTGCTCGAAATAAACGGCGCCAAGGTCTCGGTGGGTGACGTGCTCACCGTGCGGCAGGCGCCCGCGACCCAGCAAGGAGGTGCGTCCACACCGTGAGCGGAAGGTCTCGTGAGCCGCCCGGACACTGGGCGCACTAGCACCGAATACGAAAAAACAGAATCGAACGATTCAAACGACAAAAGAAAGCAAGGAGAGAGTCATGTCCGTTGTCAGCATCCTTTATACCGGTCAGAGCGGACTGTCGTCGCACGGCGACGCCATCGGCATCGTGGGCGACAACATCGCCAACGCCAACACCGTCGGCTACAAGGGCTCGCGCGCCAACTTCGAGGACGTGCTCGCACGCTCGCTCGGCAGCGGAGGCCCTGGCGACATCGGCATGGGCTCGCGTCTCGCCAGCGTGCAGAAGATCCTGACCCAAGGCGCGCTGCTCGGCACCGGCGTGTCTACCGACCTCGCGATCAAGGGCGACGGCTTCTTCGTCGTCAAGGGTGAGGTCGACGGCCTGGCGGGCAACTTCTACACCCGCGCCGGCCAGTTCCACCTCGACGCCGACGGCAAGCTCACCAACGACAATGGGCTCGTCGTGCAGGGCTACGGCGTCGACGCTCAGGGCAACATCATCAAGAACGTCACCGACCTGCAGGTCGGCACGTCCAACATCCCGCCGTCGGCGACCACGGCGGCCAACATGGTCGGCAACCTCGACTCCAACGCCACGACGCCGGCCAACCCGTTCTCGCTCACCGATCCCACCGGCACGAGTAACTTCTCGACCTCGATGACGGTCTACGACTCGCTGGGCAACGCCCACAGCGTCAACGTGTTCTTCCGCCAGGAAGCGGCGGCGGGCACCTGGACCTGGAACGCCCTCGTCGACGGCGGCGACACCACCGGCGGTACCGGCGCCGGCACCTGGGAGTCGATCGCCTCGGGCACGCTGACCTTCGACACCCAGGGACGACTCGACACCGAGGTCAACGGCGCGGCCAGCGTCGACTTCGTCGGCGCCACGCCCGGCCAGGCGATCACCTTCGACTTCGGCGACAGCATCACCACCGACGGCGGCTCGGGCCTCACCGGCATGACCAACTACGCCGGACCCTCGACGATCAACTTCATGGACCAGGACGGCTACGCCAGCGGCGCGCTGACCAGCATCTCCATCGACACCGATGGCATGATCTCGGGCATCTTCAGCAACGGTCAGCAGCAGGCTGTCGGCCAGGTGCTGCTCGCCGACTTCCAGAACGCCCAGGATCTGCAGCGCACCGGCGGCAACCTGTTCGTCGAGACGCAAAAGAGCGGCGCCGCGCTGATCGGCGAGGCGACGCAGGGTGGTCGCGGCTCGATCAACGCCGGCGCCCTCGAGCAATCCAACGTCGATCTCGCCAAGGAGTTCGTCGACATGATCGCCTTCCAGCGCGGCTTCCAGTCGAGCTCCAAGACGATCCAGACCGCAGACATGCTGCTGCAGGAGGTCATCGGTCTCAAGCGCTAGCCTTAGCCACTAAGTGAGTGTGGGCTGGCGCTCAGGCTAGCCCACACATCCCACCTCTCCTCTTCGTCTTGTCTTCGTCCAGCCCCCACGGCGTCGGGCGCGTACCTTGGTCGGGCGCGCCCGGCGCCGCTTCTTTTCCGCCCACAGCCCCGCCGCATCACTCAACTCCCGCGCCGCTCTGACGTTGTGGATCGCGGAGCGTCATGGCTTTGACGCTGCTCGCCTGACGTTGACGCCGCCCGACGGCGAAGACGCGGAAAAAGCAGCGCGGAGCCGTGGCACAGCGGTTGCTCTTCAGATGCACAAGGAGACTCGATGGACCTCGCAACGATCGTAGGACTCGTCGCCGCATTCGGCCTGATCCTGATCTCGATCGGCAAGGGTTTCTCGGCGTTCATCGACGGCCCCTCGGCGATGATCGTCTTCGGCGGAACCTTCGGCGCGGCGCTGGTGCACTACCGCTTCAAGCAGATCTTCGGCGCCATCTCCATCGCCAAGAAGGCGTTCACCTACAAGGCGCTCGACGCGACCTCGCTGATCAAGCAGCTCGTCGAGTACGCCAGCCAGGCGCGCCGCGAGGGCATCCTCGCCCTCGAGACGGCGGCCAACGAGACCGAAGACGCCTTCCTCAAGCGCGGCCTGCAGCTCGCCGTCGACGGCCACGACATCGAGGCGATCCAGGCGGTGCTCGAGACCGAGATCGAGCAGCTGCGCGACCGCCACAAGTCGGGCGCCGAGATCTTCGCCGCGCTGGCGGGCTACGCCCCGGCGCTGGGCATGATCGGCACGCTCGTCGGCCTGGTGCTGATGCTGCAGAAGATGGACGACCCCTCGGCCATCGGCCCCGCCATGGCCGTCGCCCTGCTGACCACGTTCTACGGCGCCGTGCTGGCCAACGTCATCTTCAACCCCATCGCCGGCAAGCTGCGCTCGCGCAGCGCCGAGGAAGTGCTCTACAAGGAGCTGGCGATGGAGGGCGTGCTCGCGATCTCGCTCGGCGACAACCCGCGCGTGGTCGAGCAGAAGCTGACGTCGTTTCTCGAGCCGCGCCTGCGCGAGCTGGCGGTCGAGAGCAAGTAGCCGATGGCCAAGCGACGCAAAAAAGCCGCTGGCGGCGGCGGCGGCGGCGGCATGAGCGCTGAAGACGCGTTCGCGGTGATGTTCACATCGCTGAACCTGATCCTGCTGTCGTTCTTCATCCTGCTCAACTCCATCGCCGTCGTCGACAACAACCGCCAGCGGCGCGCGCTCGGCTCGCTGCGCGGCAGCTTCGGCATCCTGCTCGGCGGCGAAAACCCCGACAGCAACAGCGGCAAGAGCCTGCACCGCGAGATGCCGTTCGAGATGCAGCAGGGCGCCGAGGGCGGCAAGATGCTGCGCGAGGCGCAGGCGCTGGTCAGCCGCACGCGTCTGGTGCACGGCACCAACTCGGCGTCGATGATCCCGACAGCCGACGGGCTGCGCATCGTCTTCAACGATCGCATCCTGCTGCGCCCCGGCACCACGGTGCTGCATCCGAGCGCCTTCCCGCTGCTCGACGGCGTGGCCAAGATCGCGCGGCGCTATCGCGTGCGCGCCACCGTGCGCGGCTACGCCGATCCGACGCGGCCGGTGCACTTCCCTTCGAACGTGGAGCTCTCGGGCAGCCGCGCGGCGCGTGTCGCCGACTACCTGGTGCGCGCGGCGAAGCTGCCGCCGGCGCTGGTGCGCGCGGTGGCGATGGGCGTACGCGACGGCGTCAACAGCCGTCACGTCGAGATCGAGGTCGGTGGCAAGCGCCTGCGCGGGCGGCTGGAGCTCGACAGTGAGTAAGCGCGCCAAGAAGGCTGCTGAAGAGAAGCAGGGCTCGTCGCTCGAGTGGCTGCTGACCTTCTCCGACGTGCTGACGCTGCTGATCACGTTCTTCGTGCTGTTGATCTCGATGTCGTCGATGGACTCCAAGCGGCTGCGCGAGACCTTCGGCTTCTTTCGCGGTGCGCTCGGCTCGCTCGGCAGCAGCAAGGGCAACCAGCGCGTGCAGAAGGTCGACACGCAGCACGCGCAGATGAACCCGATGAAGCTGCTCAACCGGCGGTTGGCCAGCGGTACGGGCTACTTCGAGGCCAGCGTCGAGCGCAAGCTGGCAACGATCCATCAGGCCTCGATGCGCCTAGAGCGCGCGCTGAAGATCAACCGCCGCATGGTCGGCATGTCGCCGCTGCGCACGGACCTGGCGCGCATCCTCGAGGTCGGACCGCCCGTGCGCGTGGTGCGCACGCCGCGCGGGCGCGAGCTGTGGCTCAACCTGCCGCTGTTCTTCGAGCGCGGACAGGTCGAGGCGCGCGAGCTGGCCCACGAGCTGGTGCGCGCTGTCGGACAGCTGGCGGGACACGTCGAGAGCGTCGTCACGCCGGTGCGCGAGCATGGCGTCGCGTCGCGCATCCACTCGCCCTGGGCGCTGGCGATCTGGCGCTCGGCTTACCTGGTCCGCAAGCTGCGCCGCGCGGGCGCGGTCGTTGCAGCGACCGCCGTCAAGTCGCGTCGCCGCTGGGTTCGCGTAGTGCTGCGCGCGCCGACGCACGACCACAAGGAGAAGCGCGATGGCTGATGCTCAAGCTGAAGACCAGATTCCGGTCAAGAAGAGCAAGCTGCCTCTGATCATCATCCTCGTCGTGGTGTTGCTCGGCGGCGGTGGCGGCGGCGCCTACTTCGCCTTCGCCCGCGGCGGCGGCGGCGACGGCGACGGCGGCAGCAAGGCCAAGAGCAGCCGCAAGCGCGGCAAACGCGCTAGCGGTCGGCGCGGAGACAAGCTCGGTCCCTCGGTGACGGTGCCGACCTTCATCGTCAACCTCAACGAGCCCGGCGCCACGCGCTACCTCAAGCTCGCCATCGAGCTCGAGTTCGACGCGCCGCCGAGCGAGGCGGACAAGCGGCTGCAAGTGCGCTTTCGTGACCAGGCGATCATCTATCTGAGCAGCCTGCGTGTCAGCGACCTGCAGGCGGCGCAGTCGAAGAAGGGCCTCAAGAAGAAGCTGCTGAGGATCTGCGACGACGTCTACGGCGATGGCACGGTTGTCGCAGTGTATATCCGCATGTTGGTGATGCAGTGAGCTCTTCTCTGCTCAGCTCTTCCGAGGTCGCTGCGCTGCGCGAGCTGTCGAGCGACGCCGCCGTCGCGCGAAGCCGCGAAGGCGCCCGCGCGACAGCGGTCGACCTGATCGTCCGCGAGCACTGCGCGACGGCGATGCTGCCGCGCTTCGAGCGCGCGGTGCGAGGCTGGGCAGAGACGGCGGGCTATCAGATCGCGCAGGAGCTGCGGCGCCGCGCCACTCTCGAGCTCGACAGCATAGAGGTCGTGCCCGCGTCGCGCGCGCGAGATATGGCGGGCGACGTGCCGTTCCGCTACCGGCTCGGCCACAACGTCGGCTTCGTCGGCATCGGATCGTGGCTCGGTCGCAGCTTCGTCGAGCAGCAGTTCGGCGGCGACGCGGACGACGCGGCGCTCGAAGGGCCGGTCAGCGCCACCGAGCGACGCACGGTCGCGCGGCTAGCGCGCGCGCTGTATCGCACGCTCGTCGAGGCTGCAGCGCCGGTGGCCGAGATCCCCGCGACGCTGCACGTCGAGGAGCCGGTGACGAACCTGCGCGACGCCGGCGCGGTGGTGCTGCTGTCTTTGGTCTGTCGCGTCGACGACAACGAAGACCTGCTGGTCGTGTCGCTGTCGACCGCGCACTTGCGCGTGCGGCCGGCGGCGAGCAGCAACGGCGCGCGCCCCGCGGCGCGCTCTCCGCTGCGCGAGCATCTCGGGCGCGTGAAGCTCGAGGCGAGCGTAGAGCTCGGTGGTGCGACGTTGACGGTGCGCGAGCTGATGGCGCTCAAGCCCGGCGACGTGATGCTGCTCGACTCTGCGGTCGAAGCAGATGTCCCCCTGTTCATACAACGACGCGCCAAGTTCCGCGGCCGGCCGATGCAGAGCCGCGGCAGCCTGGCGCTGCGCATCGAAGGCCTGATCGAGGAGTGAGCGAGCATCATGTCGCACGAAATCCCCAGCAGCAGTAGTGACAACGGCCAGCGCAAGGGCAACGGCACCGGCGCTGTGCCTACCGTGGACGTCGGTGGGCCGCCCATCGATCTTCTGCTCGACGTGCCGCTGCGCGTCTCGGTGGAGCTCGGCCGGCGCGACATGACCGTCGCCGAGGTGCTCGAGCTTGGCCCCGGCGCGGTGGTCGAGCTGTCCAAGGCGTCGGGCGAGCCGCTCGACATCTACGTCAACGATCGGCTCGTCGCGCGCGGCGAGGCGGTGACGGTGGGCGAGCGCTACGGCGTGCGCATCATCGAGGTGATGGCCGCGGGCGAGCGCGCCAAGGCCGCCGGAGGTGCGAAGTGAGACGAGCGACGATTCAGCGCGGCCGACGGCTGCGCGGCTTGCCGACCATTATCGCCGCCCTCTGTGCGCTGTGCGTGCTGCCCGCGGCAGCGCAGGCCAAGGGCGCTGTGACGCTCAGCGGCAACGCCGTGCGCATCCCCGGCGCGGCGGGCACCAAGAATCGCAGCGTGTGGGCGCGACGGCGCTCGCTGGTGCTGGTGCTGCCGCCGATGGCGCTCGCCAAGCGCGTCGAGATGCCCAAAGGCGAGCACCCGCTGGTGCGTGGGCTGCGCGTGCATAGCTACCCCAATCGCAGCGAGATCGAGGTGCGGCTCAACGGTCGTGCCGAGGCGATGATGGCGCGCGTGCGCTTCGCCGACGATGGGCACGATCTGCTGATGCGCTTCGCGGCGCCGAAGACGCCGGCGCTGCCGCCGCCGCTCGAGCCGACGCCACCGCCTGCGCCTCGGGCGCAGCGCGCCAAGGCGAAGGTGCAGCCGAAGGTCGCCGCAGCGCAGTCCGACAGCAAGCCCGCGGCAGCCGCGGCAGCGGCCAAGCCCGACAAGACGGCCGCGCTGGCGGCGGCGATCACGAAGGCCAAGCCCAACGCCAAGCGGCCGGCGTGGATCAAGAACAAGCAGAAGAAGGACAAGGGCGGCAGCGGCAGCTCCGGTCTGTTCGCCGGCCTAGTGCTCGCCATCGGCGCGGGGCTCGGCTGGTTCTTCATGCGCAAGCGCCAGAAGGGCAAAGGCGGTCTCGACCCGCACATCGATGTCATCGCGTCGCGCTCGCTGGCGGGCAAGCAGCGGCTGGTGCTGGTCGAGGTTTCGGGCGAGCTGATGCTGCTCGGCGTGAGCGAAAAAGGCATCGAGCTTCTGCGCTCGGTGAGCCGTGACAAGGCCGACGATCAGGCGGCGGAGACGTTCTTCGCGCAAGGTCTCGAGATGGACGCCATCGCCGAGGCGGCGGCGCTAGAGGCGGCGCCCGCGATGGAGGCGGCGACGTCGTTTCTGACGCGGCTCGAAGCGCAGATGGACGAGCGCGAAGTGCGCGCGCCCGCGCCTCCTGCGCGAGCGCCTGCACCTGCACCCGCACCTGCCGCCATCGTGCAGCCCGAGATCGGGTTCGCCGTCGCGCCCCCCGAGCCAGCGCCGCAGCTGGTGCCGGCGCCAGCGCCGCAGCCCGAGCCCGCGCCGCAGCTCGCGCCGGCGCCGCAGCCGCGTGCACGCGTGCTTCACGATGAAGCATCGCCACTCGACGAGGCCTGGGCCGAGCGCGTGCTCGAGCTGCGCCGCGCGCGCGAGCGAGGCGAGGCGATCTCGCTCGGCAGCAACGCGGCTGCCACGAGCTACGCGGGCCCCATCGATGACGCCGCCTTCGGCATCGAAGACATCCCTCGCACGCTTCACTAGCCTCCCGCATACTGCGAGTAGTTGAAACTCGGGACTGCTACAGTGCGTGGGCGACCACGCACTGGAGGCTACCGTGGAGCTCGATACCGCAGCGATCGCTGCTGACCTCTCCATCGACGCGCGGCGGCTGCTCGAGACGCTGGCGCGCGCCGTGCGCGACCACGTCGACGAGCACGCAGAGCAGCTCGCTGGCGGCGCCTGGGAGGAGCACGGCATGGGCGACGAGCTGCGCGATCTGCACTTCGAAGTGCTGAAGCGCGCGGCCAGCGACGCCAAGCGCGAGGTCGGCGCGGCGTTGCTGGCGCTCGGCGCCAAGGCAACGCTCGCGGGCAACGGCGAGCTCGCCCGCGAGCTGGCGGCGATCGACGCTTACCTCGAGGCGCTGTTCGAGCAGCTCTGCGAGCACATCGGCGACGACTCGCTGGCCGCGCTCTACGAGGATCGATTCCAGGGCGACTTCGACGCGCCCGAGACAGTGCAAGCGGCCTCCGCGGCGCTCGAGCGAGCGCTCGCCGCCGAGCTCGAAGCGAGCCCGGTGGCGCTGCACGATCCGGCGATCCCACGCCTTCACGTGTTGCCCTTCGCGCGGGCGGTGCGCCAGGCGCTCGACATCTTCGAGGTGCTCGACAGGTTGGAGGGCTAGTCGTGTCGTACCTGCTGCATGCGGCGATCGCTGCGCTGATCGGCTTGACGATGCTCGTCGTCGCGCCGCGCCACGCCGCCGCCGCGCCGCCCGACCGCGTGGGCTACTACGCCGACGGCACCAAGGCGAAAAAGGGCGGCGCGAGGCTCGACAAAGGCCTTCCGCTGGCGCGCGTCATCGCCGACAAAAAGAAGCTCGCGCCGGCGGCCATCGGCCTCACCACCGCCAAGCACTTCCGCTTCACCTTCGGGCGCGGCTCGGGCCGCGACGGCTACGACACGCTGATCGTCGAAGGCTCGCGCGCGGCGACCTATCTCTATCGCGCACGCCGCGGCTACAGCTGGCGCCTAGCACGCTATACGCTCAGTGCCCGAGACCTCGCCGCGCTGCGCGCGGGGCTCGCCCAGCGCGGCTACTTGCAGCTTCACAAGAGCTACTCGGCGCGCGTCTGGGACGGCGCGCAGTGGTTCTTCAAGCTCGAGAGCGGCAGCCACAAGAAGGGCGTCTACTGCGACAACTACTTCCCGCTGCGCGTGCGCGCGCTCGCCGCGTGGATCGGCAAGCGCTTCGTCGCGCCCTATCGCAAGCGATGGAAGGAACGCAAGCTGTCGGGCTGGCACAAGCGCTGGCTGAAGCTCGTCGGCAGCGAGACGTTCAAGTAGCACACGGCACCCGCCGAGCGCGGCGCCCTAGCGCGCGAGCAGCCAGTCGACGATGCGCTGCGTGGTGCGCGACTTGCCCGGGTGCATGTGGCCGCCGCCGAAGACGATGCGCGCGACGGTCTCGGTGCCGTCGCCGGAGCGCCACACGCGCTCGAGCGTGTCGTAGCCGACGACGCGCGGCCAGCCGCCCTTGCCTTGGTTGTGCTTGGCCCAGCCGCTGATCGAGCCGTAGGTGTCGTGCTTCCAGCCCATCGACCAGTGCGCCAGCGAGGGCACGATGGGGACGGCCATGTCGAGGGTGCCGTGGGTGTGCAGGATCGAGACGTGGTGCGCGGGGCGCTTGTTGCCCGAGGCGTCGACAGCGGCCACCGGCGCGACGGCGCCGACGAGCTCGGCCGGCATCTCGCGCGCGATGCGATAGGACATGAAGCCGCCGTTGGACAGCCCCGTCCACAGGCCCTTGCGCTGCAGGTGCAGCGCGCTGGCGAGCGTGGTGTGCAGCGTGGTCAGAAAGCCGACATCGTCGACGTTCTGCTTTTGTGCCTCGCCGCAGCAGCCGAAAGCGTTCCACGAGCGCACGCCGAGCTTGTCGGCGATGCCTTGCGGGTGCACGGCGACGGCGCCGCGTTTGGCGGCGACGTCCTCCATGCCGGTGAGCCACGACTGGATCTGCGCGTTGTTGACGAAGCCGTGCATGTTGTAGATGACCTTGGGCTTGGCTTGGCCGGCCTTGGGCTGGTAGCCGTCGGGCAGCCTGACGAAGGCCTCGCGCTGGCGACCGTCGTGCTGCATCACGAGCTTGAAGCGGCGCGGCAGCTTGCCCGCACGCGCCGCCCGACGCAGCGTCTCGACGGTGAAGGTCTTGGCGCCGGCCGCGCTCGCCGTGCGAGGCGCCACGGCCAACAGAAGCAGCGTGGCGAGCAGGGCGAGGGCGGATCTGGTGCGTCCCGGCGACATGCGCCGCCACGCTGCAGCGCCCATGCCACAGCTTCAGGTGCGTGATCTCGGGATCTTGGGTGCCTGCGCGGCGGCAGCTGTCGCCGCCACCGTCTCCTAGAGCGCGACCTTCGCTAGCGCGCCGCGCGGGCGGCGAGCAGCGCGCCGACGCGCTCGCTGCGGCTGCGCTCGCGGGCGTCGCCGTCGACGGCGCGGTCGCGACCTCCGGCTTTGGCCGCGTAGAGCGCCGCATCGGCGCGCTCGAGCAGCGACTCGGCGCTGTCGTCAGGTCGGATCTGCGCGAAGCCCAGCGAACAGGTGACCTGCACCGAGCCGGCGCGGGTCTCGACGCGTGTGCCGCGCACACGCGATAGCAGACGCCGCGTCAGCTGCGCCAGCTGGTCGGGCGCCGCGTCGACGAGCACCACGGCGAACTCTTCGCCGCCGTAGCGTGCGACCACGTCGCGGGCGCGGCAGAACGAAAGCGACAGCACCTCGGCGAACGCGCGCAGCACGTGGTCGCCGGCGCTGTGGCCGTAGCGATCGTTGACCTGTTTGAAGTGGTCGATGTCGATCATCAGCAGCGCCAGCGATTGCCCCGTAGCATGCGCGAGCTCGACCTGCTGCGCGAACATCGCGTCGAAGGCGCCACGGTTGTAGATCGCTGTGAGCGGATCGCGCGCCGTGCGCTCGCGCGCGTCCTCGAGCTCGCGCTGCATGGTGCGCAGCTCGCGCTTGAGCTGCTCGCTGGTGCGCCGCGCGGCGCGCTCGTGCTGCTCGAGCTTGGCGTGCACCGCGGGCACGTTGTGCGAGAGCCCGCGCCGAACCGCGTCGACGTCGCCGGCGAGCGCCGAGCCGAGCAGGGCCTCGATGCGCTCGGCTTCGGCCGGCGCTACCTGCGCGGCGAGGGCCGCCAGCGTGTGTAGGAGCTCGCTGCACACCGCCCCCACGCCACCTTCACAGGGGCTCACATCGAGGGTCGGGCGTTTGCGCGCTGGCTGGGCCATTTGCTCACTCATCGGCGGCCCTCGGCGCGTCGGTAGGATCTAAATCGCCGCGGTCGACGGCGCCGCGGCCCGCAAATCGATCGATTTGACTCAAGTTCTGCCGCCCCCTGCCGTTTAGAGGTGAGGGATGTCGGCCATCTACCGAGATAGTGCGTTCTGTGGCGAGGCGGCGGCGGCGGCGGCGGATCTGGCCGGCCGCGACCTCAGCGGGGCCAACCTCGCTGGCAAGAACCTCAGCGGTGCGGATCTGACGCGCTGCAACTTGCGCGGCGCCGACCTGTCGGGGGCGCAGCTCGACGGCGCCGACCTGCTCGCCGCCGATCTCACCGAGGCGCGCCTCGACCACTGCAGCGCGCGCCGAGCCAACTTCGGCGGCACGCGCTGCGGCCACGCCTCGTTCTTTCAGGCCGACCTCGGCGGCGCCACGCTGAGCAACGCGTCGCTGGAGCACGCCGACTTTCGCGCCGCCTGTCTCGGCCACGCGCGACTGCGTGACGCCAGCCTCGTGCACGCCAACTTCGCGCGCGCCGACCTGCGCGAGGCGGATCTCGAGGCCAGCGATCTCGACCACGCGCACTTCGACGGCGCTAATCTGCGCGGCGCACACCTCGAGAACGTCCGCGGCTATCGACACGCCAGCTGGATCGGCGCCGACATCCGCGACGTCGACTTCTGCGGCGCCTACATGGTGCGACGCCACATTCGCGACGAGAACTACCTCGCCGAGTTTCGCCGCGCCAGCCGCGCCCACGGGCTGCTCTACTGGCTGTGGCGTGTGACATCGGACTGCGGGCGCAGCATCGCGCGCTGGGCGCTCTGGACGGTGGCGCTGGCGCTGCTGTTCGGCGTGATCTTCCAGCAGAGCGCCATCGACTACGGGCCGCACCCGAGCGCGCTGTCGCCCTACTACTTCAGCTTCGTCACGTTGACCACACTCGGCTACGGAGACGTGGTGCCGGCGTCGAGCACGGCGCAGGTGTTGGTGGTGATCGAGGTCTTCTGCGGCTATCTCGCCCTCGGCGGGCTGCTCAGCATCTTCGCCAACAAGATGGCGCGGCGGGCCGACTGATGGGTCTGCTCGCCGGTTTGCTGCGCGCGCGCAAGGATCCACGCCGCGCGCTGAAGAAGGTCATCGAGGGCCACAGCCTGCCGTCGTTTCCCGAGATCGCCGTCAAGGCGCTGCGGCTGATGCGCAGCGAGTCGGCGGCAGCGGCAGCGGTCGCCGAGACGATCTCCTTCGATCCCGGCCTCTCGGTGCGCATCCTCGCGACGGTCAACTCGGCGGCGTTCGCGTTGCGTCGCAAGGTCACCAACCTGCGCCAGGCCGTCGCGCTGCTCGGCATGTCACAGCTCGAGTCGCTGGTCATCTCTAGCGCCGTCGGCGACGCGCTGCCCAGCGCCGAGACGCGCGGCTACGAGCAGATGCGCTTCTGGCGCGCGTCGGCGCGGCGCGCCTCGGCGGCACGCATGCTCGCCGACCTCTTGCATCCCGAAAGCAGCGTCGAGGCCTTCACGGCGGCGTTGCTGCAGGACATGGCGATCCCGCTACTCGCCCACCACGGCCCCAAAGGCTACGGCGAGCTGCTCGAAGCGTGGCACCACGCTGGCGGCGATCTGGCGCAGCTCGAACAGCAGCGCTTCGGCTGGGACCACGCCGAGATCGCGCACTGGATGTGCGACCAGTGGGCGCTTCCGCCCGAGCTCGCCGCGGCCATCGCCGAGCACCACCTGCTGCCGTGTGACGACCGCGTGCTCGTCGCGCCAGCGGTCGCGCTGGTGTCGTGCCTGTGCGAGCGCGACGAGGTGCTCGGTGCCGAGCTTCTCGTCGAACGGGCGCGCGATCTCCATGGCGTGGCCGCCGACGTGACGCTGGCGCTGCTCGCGCAGGCCAGCGCGCGCGCCGAGTCGCTCGCCGCGGCGCTGGCCCGCTAGCCGCAGGCCGCTTGCTCGGCGCTCTCGCTCCAGCAGACGCGGTTGCGCCCGCCGCGCTTGGCCTCGTAGAGCGCCTGGTCGGCAGAGGTGACGAGGCATCGCTGCGCGTCGCGTTCGCCGCGCTGGCCGCGGATCGTAGCCCCGCCGATGCTGGCGCGCAGCGAGACCTCGTCGCCGCGCCAACGCAGCGGACGCGCTTCGATGGCCGAACGCACGCGCTCGGCGGCGATCTGGCCGCCTTCCACGTCGGTAAAGGGCAGGATCACGGCGAACTCCTCGCCGCCATAGCGGCAGGGCACGTCGCAGGTGCGCAGCACGTCGCGCAGCACCTCGCCGAGCAGCTGCAGCGCAGCGTCACCGCACGGGTGGCCGTAGTTGTCGTTGATCGACTTGAAGTGATCGATGTCGACCATCAGCAGCGACACGCAGGCGCCCTGACGCTCGGCCTGTGACACCTCGCGCGGCAGCGCCTCGTCGAAGCCGCGCCGGTTGAGAAGCTGCGTCAGCGGGTCGACGCGCGCCTCGCGCTCGCGCAGCTCGAGCTTGAAACGCAGCTCGTTGGCTTCCTGCAGGTAGGCCAGGTTGAGCGTGGCGAGCCCCTCGGCGGCGCGCGCGACGATGGTCTCGACGGGCGGCTGCTCGCTGATGTGCAGCCCCAACACCTCGGCGTAGCGCTCGACGAGGCCGCAGACCTCGCCGATGAGCGGCTCGAGCGTCTCGGTGACCTCGCCCTCGCGGCCGTCGAACACCCCGAGGCGCGTCATCTGCTCGGAGAAGACTTCCACCGCCACGCCCTCGTCGTCGCAGACCAGCAGATCGGCGACGGCTTCGGCGGCGAGCGCTACGCGCGCGCGGCGACGGTGCGCGCGCGGCGCGTTGACCGGGTCATGATGGTGGCGGATCGCCTCCACGATCTCCTCGGAGAAGCGCCACTGAGAGAACATGGCGGCGCCGATCTCGGCGTGCGTCTCGCGCGCGATGTCGCGCTCGATGTCGTAGCGGTGCTGCGCGGGCCGGCGCGCGGCGGCGGCGAGCTGCGTGGCGAGCTTTTCGTTGGCGCGCAACGCCAGAAGCAGCCCGACGTCCTGACAGAGGCCGAGCGTGAAGAGCTCGTCGACGTTTTCGAGCTCGAGTAGCTTGCCGATGGAGCGCGCGGCGGCGGCGCGGCAGAGCGACGCCTCCCAGAAGTGATCGAGCGGAAAGCCCGTAATGTCACGCGCCGGCACGAGGTCGCGCACCGCGAGGGTCAGCACCAGGTTGCGAACCGTGCGGGTGCCGAGCAGCGCCACGGCGCGGTCGACGCGCGATACGGCGCGGCTGAGCATGTAGGCGCCCGAGTTGACCGCCTTGAGCACCTGAATGCTCAGCACGGCGTCCTTGCCGATCAGGTCGGCGATCTGCGCCACGCTCGTTTCGGGATCCGCCGCCGCCTCGATCACGCGACCGGCGACGCTCGGGGGCACGGGAAATCGCTGCTGCGTCAGAGGCACGGTGATGCTCCAGAGGGCTCGCAAGACGTTCTGCGCACGGCCGGGGACGCATGACGAGCGCTGACCACATCGAGCACGCGTTGCAGGCGGTGCTCGTAGCGGTGCTCGGCCAGCACGCGCGCGCGCGCACGCGCGGTGATCATGCGGCGGGCTTCTTCGTCGTGCAGAAAGCGCTCGACCTGCGCTGCGAGCTCGTCGGCGTCGCGGTAGACCGCGATCTCGCGGCCGGGCTCGAACAGCTCGAGCAGGTCCGACTGCGCGTCGCTCAGCACGAAGCCGCCCGACGCGGGGGCGTCGAAGACGCGCTGGTTGACGGCGCTCTGCATCTGCAGACTGGTGGCGTTGATGTTGATCGCGCTGCTCTCGTAGAGCGCGGCGAGCGGCGCGCCGTAGTTGACGGGCCCGCACAGCCGCGCCTGCGAGAGCTGCTCGCCCCAGCCGTCATCGCCGTGCACGCACAGCGCTGGGCTGTCGATGGCGCGCAGCAGGCCGGCGCGGTAGTCGCGCGTCGCGCGCCAGGTGCCGGCCGCGACGATGTCGCAGGCGTGGCGCTCGTCGCGCTCGGTGCCGACGACCTCGAAGGGATCGCGCTGACGGTCGGCGAGCAGCGCGGCGGCGACGTCGCCGGCCTGACGGCGCGCGTTGTGGCCGAGGCGCGCCTGCCACTTGGCGCAGGCGCGCTTCATGCTGTCGCCAACGAAGCACAGCGCGCGCGACTCGCCATAGCCCAGCGGACGAAAGACCTCGGGGTCGGTGGCGAGCGGCAGGTAGTGCACGTCCTGCAGGCCCAACGCGCGCAGCGAAGCGACGAAGGAGCGTTCCCAGACAAAGACCGTCGAGACCGCCGCCGCGGGCAGCGGCGCGCCGCGCAGCACGAAGTGCGGGCTGTCGACGTACCACGAGGCCACCGGCAGCTCGATCTGCTCGAGCAGCGTGCCGAGGTGGCCGCCTTCGTCGAAGCCCATCTGGTTGATCGACAGCAGCATGTCGACGCGCTGCTCGATGCAGGCATAGAGCAGCGCCTTGACCGTGTTCGCTGGCGACGCGGCATCCACCGCGATGGGCAGCACGCGGTGTCCGAGGCGTGTCAGCGCGCGGGTACACTCGCCGTGCAGATGGTAGCGGCCATCGAGCAACGCGATGGTGTAGGGCGGCGCGACGAAGCGCCGGTAGGCCAGGGCGCCGCGCAGCCGCGAGCTCAGCTCTGGCAGCGTGCGGCGAGACGGCTTGTGCGGCCTGCGGCGTTTGCGAGACACGGCGTGGGTCCTCGTGTTGGTTCGGCTAGAGGGTCATCGAGCCGCTGTCATCGCGCGGCGCCCAGGGCTCGGGGCGTCGTTCGACGCGCACCTTGTCCTTGTCGCAGCCGGGACAGCGCCAGTAGTCATCGCAGAAGGTGAACTTGGGGCTGAGCGAGAAGTCGGGGTCGAAGATGTTGCCGACCTTCGGCTTGCCGAAGTGTTTGTCGCTGATGCAGCGGTAGGCGTCGCCGTCGGGGTGCACGTTGAGGTGCTCGTAGCCGCCGCTGCAGTCGACGTTGTAGCGTTCGGTCTCGCCGAAGAAGTGCTCGCGGTCGCCGCCGACGAAGGGCTTGAGGAACTCGCGCTCGGCGTCGCTGAGCGTGAAGGGGTAGTGCGGCGTCGGCGCGTAGGGGTCGACGTGAAAGCGCAGCCCGCTCGTCTCGAAGACCTTCTTGTAGATCGGGATCAGCCACAGCTGCTCGGGCCAGCTGACGAAGTTGACGGTGACGTTGAAGCCGCGGTTCTTGAGCAGCAACGCCTTGCCGAGGAACATGTCCCACGCCACCTTCTGGGTCGGGTGGAAGCTCAGCGTCATCGAAAAGACCTTCTCGGGCTTGATGCGCTGGACGAACTCGGTGATGTCCTTCGAGATGTTGCTGGTGATGGCGACGCGGATGCTGTCGTCGAAGGCCTCGAGCATGTCGATGAAGCCGGGCTGCAGAAACGGCTCGCCGCCCGAGATGTCGAGCGTCTGCGGGCGCAGCCGGTTCCAGGCGTCGACCCACTTCTGCGTCTCTTCGTAGGGCTCGGCCTTCATCTCGCCGCGGCGGATGCGCTGAACCTCCCAGCAGTAGTCGCACTTGTAGTTGCAGCGCCAGGTGATGAACCACACCGCCGAGCGCAGCTGGCTCTGCGGCTGCGTTCGCACGGCGCCATCGCCGCCGCAGGGCAGCACGATAGAAGATGCAGACGACGCACTGCCGCCGACATCTTCGCGCATTTTGTGCTCGGTGACGACCTGCCCCTGCCGGTAGAGCAGAAATGACACGTCGTAGCGGCCGGACTCGTCGAGCGGCCCGCGCCAGCTGCTGTCGGCCGGCTCGCCGTCGATAGCCACCGCTTTGCGCGCCGCGTCCCAGCGCACCACGATGTCTCGCTGCTCGCCGGCGTCGAGCTCGATGCGTTTGTTCCAGTGGCCGTAGTGGCGCTCGGGGTGTGCCGGCGCCTGCTGCGGGTAGATATCGAAGACGAGCTCGAAGGTCTCACGCGCGCCTTCGTTGCAGACGGCGACGTGGTACTCGCGCACGGTCATGATGCGGCTCCTCCGCCGATGGAAAACACGGCGTCTGACTGGGGGCGGGGCTGCGCGTCACGCGCGGCGCGCTCGCGCTGGGGCGCGGGCACGACGAGCTTGACCTGGCGCGGCGGGGCGTCGACATCGAGACGGCCGACGGCGACGGCGGCGACGCGGTCGGCCTGGTCGGGCGCGACGGGCGCGAGCCGTTCGGCGAGCTGAAACAACAGCTCGGCCGAGACGGCCTGGTCAGCCTCGCCGGCTCGCGTGGTCTGGACGATGGCCTGCACCAGCGAGCCGCACGCGCGCATGGCGTCGCCGACGCGGCCGCAGTCGAGATACAGCGCCGCGATGTTGAGCAGCGCCAGCTGGTGGCTCGGCTCGAAAGAAAGCGCCTCGAGCAGCAGCGTCTCGGCCAGCGTGTGCTCGCCCTTGACGTGCTTGATCGCGCCGAGGTCGCTGAGGCGCTCGGCGTTGGGTGCTTGCTGCACCAGCGCCTCGATGATCAGCTCGCCGACCTCGAAGCTGCCGGTCTCCAGCTCGTGCTCGGCGAGCGCGTGCAGCGCCGCAGCGCGCTCGGGCTCGGCGCGGATGCGGGCGATGACGGCGGCGATGGCCTCGTCGAGCTCGCCGGCGCTGATGCGCGCTGCGATCTCTTCGACCAGAGGGCCGCGAGAGGATTCGGACATGAAGACCTCCTCGCCCACGTCGGGCGCTGTGTTGCGCCCTTGCTCGAAGCAACGCCGGTGCCAACCCGATCTCGCTGTGAATCCGTACGGAGAAACGCGCGGCAGCGTCAAAGCTTTGACGCTCGTGTCGGCCTATCGGCGCTGCGGCGACGTGATGTAGCGGATTTCGGCGTTGCTGGCGGGCACGCGCCTTGCTCGCCAGCGAGCCTATGAAGCTGAACCTCGGCTGCGGCCGCGACATCAGGGCGGGATACGTCAACGTCGACTTCAACCCGTGGCCCGGCGTCGATCTCGTCGCCGACTTCACGCGTTTGCCCCTCGCCGATCGTTGCGCCAGCGAGATCGTGGCGCAGGACATCCTCGAGCACATCTCGTGGCGCGAGGTGAAGGCGGTGCTCGGCGAGTGGCGACGGCTGCTGCGCCCCGGCGGCCGGCTGTGGATTCGCACGCCCGACCTCGAAGGCATGGTGCGGCTCTATCGCGAGCGCCCGCCCGGCTGGCGCCGTGAAGACGGCGAGGCGATCGGCATTGACCCCATCGTCGACCGCCTCTATGGCGGTCAGGACTATCGCGGCAACTTCCACTACGTGATCTTCGACAAGCCGGCGCTCTCGGCGCTGCTCGTCGAGCTCGGCTTCACCATCGCCGACGCGGCTTCCGACGGCGAAGACATCTCCAACATGTGCGTCGCCGCCTACACGCAGCCGATGCTCGCGCGTCACGGCGACATCGCCCCCGACACGCTGCGCGTGAGCTGGGAGGGCCCGCTGTTTGGCCCCAGCGGCTACGCCACCGCGGCGCGCGCCTACGTGCGCGGCCTCGACGCTGTCGGCGTGCGCGTGCGTGCCCAGCCGCTGTGGGGGGACTGCAAAGTCTCCTTCGATGACGACGATATCGACGACGACGAGGCCGACGGCTGCGTCGTCGAGGCGCTCTTCGACGGCGTGCGCCGCACCGCGCGGCTGCGCACGCCCGTCGCGCCCGAGCAGGCCGCGCGCCTCGCCGAGCTGAGCCTCGTGCCAGCAGGCGGCACCTACGTGATGCACCATCCGCCGGCCAGCGCCGAGGGCAAGGACTTCGTCGCCGAGCGCTTCTCGCGCAACCGAAGCTACGCCTCGCGTGTGGTCTACACCGCGTTCGAGACGGACCGCATCCCCGCCCCGTGGGTCGACGCGCTGGCGCCCGCCGACGAGGTCTGGGTGCCGTCGCACTTCAACCTCGAGACCTTCGTGCGCTCGGGCGTCGCGCGCGAGCGCGTGCACGTCATCCCGCACGCCTTCGATCCGGCCGCCTATCGTCCCGACGAGACAGAGCCGCTGCGCTTCGGCGAAGCGGCCGGCTTTACGTTCCTTTCGATCTTCGAGTGGACCGAGCGCAAGGGCTGGGACGTGCTGCTGCGCGCCTACCTCGACGCATTTCGCGCCGAGGACGACGTGCGCCTGCTGATCCGCGCCTACCAGGGCGGCGGCGTCACGGGCGACGCGCCGCCGCTCAGACAGCAGCTCGTCGAGTTCGTGCGCGACGAGCTTCACCGCGATCCGGCGCGTATCCCACGTATCGAGCTGATCGAGCGCATGGTGCCAGCGCACGAGATGCCGGCGCTCTATCGCGCCGGCGATGCTTTCGTGTTGCCCACGCGCGGCGAAGGCTGGGGCCTGCCGCTGTCGGAGTCGCTGCTGATGCGTCGCCCGGTGATCGCCACGCGCTGGAGCGGCCACCTCGAGTTTCTCGACGACGACAACGCCTACCTCGTCGATGTGGAGCGCCTCGTGCCCGTCGGCGAGCGCCAGCAGCGCGACAACCCGCTCTACGCCGGGCACATGTGGGCCGAGCCGTCCGCCGCGCACCTCGCCGAGCTGATGCGACGAGTCGTCAGCGAGCGCGATGTGGCCGAGGCCAAGGCCGAGCGCGGGCGCGCACAGATCATCGAGCGATTCAGCGAGGCGCGTGTCGGCGCGCTGGTCGCCGAGCGGCTGGCCGCCCTCGCGCAGCCGCGCCGCCAAGGCAAAGGCGCGCGCGGTCACGCCAAAGCCCAGCGCCGCAAGCAGGCCAAGCGCACGCGCCGCGTGCTGCTGCAGGCGCGCCCGACGGTCTTCTCGGCGCCCGGCGGTGACAGCGAGGTGGTGCGCGAGACGCAGCGCGCGCTCGAGGCGCGCGGTCATCAGGTCGACTTCAGCAGCGACGCGGCGCTCGACGTGAGCGGCTACGATCTGGTGCACGTCGTCAACGCCGAGGAGCCCTTCGCGCTCAACGCGGCACGCCAGCAGGTGCCCTTCGTCTGTACGGTGCTGTACGAGGATCAGCGCCGCTATCTGCCGCGCTCGATGGCCACCATCAGCGCGGCGCAGCGCGCGCTGGCCAGCGGCGAGACCACGGCGGCGCGCTTCGGCGAGCTGCTCGACGAGACGTACGGCGCCGTCGACGCGCTGTTCGCGCGTGCCGAGCGGCCGGGCGCCGAGCGCGCGACGTTCATCACGCAACACGCCGCGGCGCTGACCGCCAGCGGCGAGCGCGAGGCGCGCCGCATCGAGACCGAGCTTCGCGCCGTGCGCGCGGTCGACGTCGTGCGCGTCGGCTTTTCGCCGCCCGCCCTCGACGATATCGACGCGCCGTCGGCGGCCCGTGACTTCGTCGAGCGCTTTGGTGTCGAGGACTTCGTGCTCTGCGTCGGGCGGCTGGAGAATCGCAAGAACCAGCTGACGCTGCTCGCGGCGCTCGCCGACGAGGACGTGCCGCTGGTCTTCGTCGATAGCCAAACGCCGCAGCCGGCCTACGCCGAGCTGTGCAAGCGCTGGCCGCGCCGCGCGCCAACGATCTTCACCGGGCGCATCTCGCGCGCCGAGCTTCATGGCGCCTTCCGCGCCGCGCGCGTGCACGCCCTGCCGAGCTGGTTCGAGCTTCCCGGGCTGGTCACGCTCGAAGCCGCCTGGCACGGCGTCAATGTCGTCGCCGGAAGCTGGGGTACGGTCGCGGAGTACATGGGCGACAACGTGTTCCTCTGCGAGCCCGACGACCTCGACAGCGTGCGCGCGGCG
>JAGQIK010000052.1 GCA_020431405.1 Myxococcales bacterium | reverse complement strand
TCATCCGCGAGGTCTTCGCCGAGCTCGGGCGCGCGGCGCCCGGCGGCGTGCGCTACGCCTCGTTCAAGGCCGACGACGGCGTCTCGTTCGTGCACATCGCCTCGATCGAGACGGCTGACGGCTCGAATCCGCTCGCCTCGCTCGATGCTTTCAAGGCCTTCACCAAGGACATCGCGGAGCGCTGCGACGAGCCGCCGGCAACGACCGAGCTCACGCCCGTGGGCAGCTACCGCGCATTCGACGCCAAGTGATGCCCGGCTGCCAATAGGCACGCCACCTTCACCGCCTCACCAAGAGAAGCCGCGGGAATTGCACGCACATCCCTCGGCGCAAGCGACCGAGCGCCACGCACATTTGCTGCCCTGATATGTATTGCCAACGTGATTATCAGGCGCTACAAGTGGACCTCTCGAAGCCAAGCGTTACTCCTCTTCGAGAGCCGTAAGCCCAGGTAGCTCAGTCGGTAGAGCAGGGGATTGAAAATCCCCGTGTCGGCAGTTCGATTCTGTCCCTGGGCATCCCCTTCGCCTAGCCAAGGTTGTCCCATCCGCGCGCGCTGGCCTACGCTGGACAGCATGCGCCCGCTGCTCGCGACGATGCTGCTGCTGCTCCATGCGCCAGCCGCGTTCGCGCGCTTCACGCCGGTGATGCGGGTCGACGCCGAGCGACGAGCCAAGCAGCACGCGCGCGTCTACGTCGCCGAGCCCTTCCAGATCGGCACGCGCTGGTACCTGCCGGGCGAGAGCTTCGTCGCGACACACGTGATCGAGACGCGGCGCCATGGCGAGCCGATCCGCCTCGGCTGCAAGGCGCGCGGCAGCGGCTGCGCGCTGCGCATTCGCTCGCTGTCGACCACACGGCTCGACTACTCGTTTCTGCGCAAGCAGACCGTCGAGCGACTGGCGCGGGATCTGGTGCGCGACGTGCCGCGGCTCGGCGCGCGCTTCGACGCGCTCTTCCGCAAGGTCGGCTACGGCCGCTCGCGCGAGAGCCACCCGCAGTTTCGCCACCGTCAGCGCTACCTCGAGCAGCTGATCTGGATCATCAAGCGGCTGCGGCGCATCTACTACAACGACAGCAAGAGCTCGCGCCGCGAGATCGCCGCCGAGGGCGGATGGCTCAAGCGCCATGGCGAGACGTTCATCACCCGCTACATCGGCGAGCGCTCGAACACGCTCAAGCGCTTCCTCTGGGACGTCTCGCTCGCTGCCGGCGAATACAAGCTCTGCCTGGTGACCTACCCGCAGATGGTCGCGCGCCAGCGTCACAAGCTGCGTACGATCAAGCTCAGCAAGCGCTACGAGGGCGTGCCGACGAAGCTTCGCGGCAGGATGCTCGCCGAGGACATGGGAAAGCTCGTCGTCGCGATCTCGCGCCTCGACAAGCTGCGGCGCAAAGTGTGCAGCCGCGCGCGCGCGCTGACGGTGCGACACAAGCTGCGGTTGCGCTTCAAGTGAGCGCCGGGGCGCGAGACGAGCGGCGGGTGTGGAGGTGATCCGGTGAGCAAACCATCGAGACGCGCGTGTTTGCTCGCGCTACTGCTGGTGCGAGCCTTCTTCCTCGCCAACACGGCGCGCGCCGACGGCACCTACGTCAAGTTCGGGCCGGGCGGCGTGATCCCGATGCGCAACGAGCACATCCAGATGGTGCGCGAGCAGGTCGATCTGACCGTCCATCGCCAGAGTCTCTTGGCCGACGACTCCAAGGTGCTCGTCGAGGTGACGTATGTCTTTCGCAATCACAGCGACCGTCGCCAGCGCGTTCACATGGGCTTTCCCGTGGGGCTCGACTTTCGCGAGCAGTTCCTGCAGGACGAAGGCTACCTGCAGCGACGGCGCCCCAATCCGATCTCGCGCTTCGTCGCGCGCGTCGACGGACGGCGCGTGGCCACGCGGCTGGTGCCGAGCAAGAAGCGCGCGCGATTCCCAGTAGGCAAGTTCCGCGACTCGACCAACCTCATCGAGCGCGGCCGCAAGGCCATCGCGTCGAGCCCGCCGCTGTTCGATCGCTATCACGTATGGGCGGTCACGTTCGCGCCCAAACAGCAGCGCAAGGTCGTCAATCGCTACATCTACAACACCCGCGCCGGCATTTACCGCAACCGCAACGAGCTTCGCTACGTGCTGCGCACGGGTGCAGCGTGGCGCGGCAAGATCGAAGAGGCGATCATCCGGCTGCACCTCGGCGACAAGGGCTGCATCTCGGGTCAGCCGCTGCACGGCGTCTGTTTCCAAATTCGCGACCTCTCGGACAAGCCACTGGCCTGGCGCGCCGATCCCTTTCGCCGCAAGCCCGACGCGCCGAGCGGCGTCAAGCCAGCGCCGCCGCGTCGGCAGGTTGCCAGCGACGGCCGCATCACCTACGTCTGGTCGCTGAAGCACTTCGAGCCGAAGCAGGACCTGCACCTCTACTACGAGACGGCCTGGCGGGCGCGGCGCCAGCTGTGGAATGCCATCGGCAAGGCAACACGACGCGCGCGCGACCGCGAGCTGCTGCGCGCCGCACGCGACGTCCTGCTCGCGCTGCACGGCGTCGTCTTCAAGGACGCTGCGCTGCAGCGCCGCATGGCCGCCAAGAGCTGGTACGTCCCGCGACCCAAGATGCCGCGCGCACGCGCGCGGCGAGACAAGCTGCTGCTGCGCGTCGAGTCGGCGCTTCGCCGCGCCAAGCGCTGAGCGGGCGCGATGCAAGCCCACGGTCGCGTTGTTGACGGTCACGCCGCGCTGCGACTGCGCCGGCTGGCGCTGTAGCGCGCGATACGTCCGCACGGCGGCTGCGCGGCTCGCGCTGCTCGCTGCCTCGCGACGTCGACACCGGCGACGCTAGCGCTACTGCAGAGACGATGGCGGCAGGTTCGGGTTGGTCACGCACATCCTGTACCCGCCGCACGAGCAGCACACCTGCGAGAGCGACTTCTTGAGGCCGCTGCTGTCGACACCATACGTGGTGGTGCAGGTGAGCATCGCACAGCCGGCGCCCGCGGCGAGCGAGCGGAACGTCGCGCACATGATGCCGTCGTCGACCTGTCCTCCCGTGGGCGAGAGCGCGCAGCTCGGCTGGTTGAGAAACACCGCCGAGATCTGCCGCGAGCAAGTCTGCTTGCCATCTCGGGTGGTGCACACCGGCGCTTCATCGACGCCCTCGCCGCCGCAGGCGATGACAACCGTCGAGACGAGGCCGAGGACAAGGGCGATGCGAGCGGCGTAAGTGGCTGCGGTCATGATGCTGACTCTCCTTTTGGGGCTTGCTGACACCACGGAGAGCAACGACCGTGCCGGTTCACAAATCTCGCGATTTCGCGGCCGCCGATGCACCGCGCCTGCGCCCGTCGCACCGTGTCGCGCGCCGTCGCGCGTTTCGCCTGGCTCGTCGCGCGCCGGCTACACGTGCCGACGTCGGACTTCCTCGAGCGCTGGCACCACCGGACGCACCAGCCCGCCGGTGCCGGGGCGAACCGCGATGACGCGCGTGGGCACCGTGCGCACGGTCGCGGGTGGCAGGCCTCGTCGCGGCTTGAGCAGCAGCGTGAGCAGGCGCGCCGACGAAGACGCGACGAACAGCAGCGCGTAGCTGCGATGGGTCACGCCAAGCCAGGAGAGCAGGCTGCCGCCCAGCGCCGCGCCGACAACGATCGCGGCGGCGTTGGCCGCGTTGAACCACGTAAGCGCGCTGACGCGATGCGCGGCGGGGATCGTCTCGAAGAACAGCAGCAGCGCGGCCAGCTCGTAGCAGCCCCACACGACCCCGGAGACGAGCTGCAGCGCCAGCAGGTAGGCGAAGTTGTCGGCGACGGCCCATAGCCCGGCCATCGGCACCACGCCGAAGGCGCCCACGCGCAACAAGCTCCAGGCGCTCATCGAGCGCGCGCGCCAGCCGATCACGCGCATGGTGACGATACGCGCGCCGAAGGCAGCGGCCGTCAGCGCGGTGTAGCTGCCGTAGCTGAGCTTCAGCGTCTCGAGCATATAGGGCGTGAAGAACGGCGCAGCCGCGTACACCGACAGCTGCATCGCCAGCATCATCAGCAGCAGTCGGCCGCCGGTGCTGTCGCGGGCGGTACGCAGCCACGTGCGCAGGGTCAGTCGGTGCACCGAGGGCGGCGCGTGCTCCGGTTGCAGCGCCATCAGCGTGGTCGAGCTCACGCGCGCCAGGCACGCGACGGCGAACAGCAGCGAGAACGCCTGCAGCCGCTCCGCGCGCGTCTGCGACAGATGCAACAGCACGCCGCCGCCGGCGATGCCGACGAAGACGCCCAGCTGCACGAGCAGCTGCGCCGCGCGAAGTAGCCCGTCCTGACGGCGCGCGGCACGAGCTGTTCAACCCACGCGTTCCACGCCGGTCCTGTTCCCAGGCCCGAGCCCCAGTACAGCGCGCTGCTGGCGAAAACCACGAGCAGCGGCAATCGCCCTCGAAGGCCGCCGACGATCAACGGAGCGAAGCTCACCGCCTGCGTCGCCGCGCAGATGACCACCCAGCGTCGATACGAGCGTAGGCGGTAGACCGCGTAGGGCGAGCCAAGCTGGATCAGGGCACCGGCCAGCAGCGGCAGCGCGGCCACCAGGCCGGCGTGAAGCTGGCTGAACCCGAGCGCGAGAACGAAGGCAGACACGTACGTCTCGCCAGCGCCGACCATCAGCGCCGAGACGATACCCTCGGTCGACATGCGCGCGAGCGTTCGACGTGTCTCGCTGCGAGCCATCTCGTCACCAACATCGCACACTCTCTCGGCGTGCGCGTAGTGCTGGCTTCGGACCGAGCTGGCGCGCTGCTTCACCGCCAAGGGCCTCGGCGCGCTACCATGTGTGCATGCGAACGACTTTGGTCTGCGTGGCGCTGCTCGCCAGCGCGAGCGCGTGCGGCGGCTCGCGCTCCACGTCCAATCCTGACAGCACCTCCGGCGACGGCGTCGGATTCACCGACTTCATCGCGCCGCGTGATCTGCAGCGTGACGTGACGGTGGACCTGCCTTCGATCGACGCGCCCGCCGACGGGGGCGGCGACACGGGCGCGGGCGACACGGGCGCGGGCGAGACGCCGAGCGGCGACGCCACGGTGGACGGCGCGGCGGGTGACACGACGGTCGACGCGACCAGCCCGGACAGCAGCGTCGACGGGTCGGTGGACATGGGCGCGCCGCCGCTGCGTCGCAGCGACTGGATGTCTTACACCGGCAGCGGCTACACCAACGCTGTCTACATGTCCAACGGCAACGGAACGTTTACGCGCACGACGTTCACCTCGGGCTCGCCGTTTCACTCCGGCTATCTGTGGGTCGGCGACTATGACGGCGACGGGCAGAGCGACTGGATGTCGCTGGTGCCCAACACGAGCTACGTCGTGGTGCACCGCTCCAACGGCAACGGCACGTTCCTCGGCACGACATACAACGCGGGCACCTGGCGCGCCGACGCCACGCGCGTGGGCGACTTCAACGGCGACGGCCAGACCGACTTTATCTCCTACACCGGCAGCGGCTACGTGATGGCCGTCTATCTCTCCAACGGCGACGGAACCTTCACGCGCTCGACGTACAACGCGGGGCCCGTCTTTCACTCGGGCTATATGTGGGTTGGCGATTTCAACGGCGACGGCAACGACGACTGGATCTCGTACACCGGCAGCGGCTACCAGATGGCGCTCTACATCTCCAACGGCAGCGGCAGCTTCACACGCTATCCCTTCGACGCCGGGCCGGTATTCAGCGCCAGCTACGTCTGGATCGGCGACTTCAACGGCGACGGCAACGCCGACTGGCTCTCGTACACGGGAAGCGGCTACCAGACGGCGCTCTACATCTCCAACGGCACGAGCTCGTTCACGCGCTACACCTTCAACGCAGGGCCCGTCTTCAGCGCCAACAACGTCTGGGTCGGCGACTTCAACGGCGACGGCAGCGACGACTGGCTCTCGTACACGGGCAGCGGCTATCAAACGGCCGTCTACCTGTCCAACGGCCAGAACGGCTTCACGCGCGTGACCTACGACGCCGGTCCGGCCTTTCACGCCGGATACGTCTGGGTCGGAGACTTCAACGCCGACGGCAGGTCCGACTGGATCTCGTACACCGGAAGCGGGCTCGACCTCGCCGTCTACCTCTCCAACGGCAACGGCACCTTCACGCGCAGCGTCTACAACGCCGGCCCGGCCTGGAACGCCAACAACGTCTGGATCGGCGACTGGAACGGCCAGTAGGGGCGGCCCGAAAAATAGTTCCTTGACGAATCGTCAGGCTTCGGTTATCTGACACTCTGTCAGGAAACGGAGCCGCATGGGTCGCCCGCTCGACATCGAAAAGCGCCGTCAGCTCGCCCGCCGCGCCATCTCGGCGCTGCAGGAGCTCGGGCTCGAGACATCCATGGCGCGCCTCGCCGAAGCGCTGGGCATGAAGCGTCCGACGCTGCTCTATTACTTCCCCGACATCGCCGCCATCGCCGAGAGCGCGCTCGAAGACGTGCTCGCCGAGCAGGCGCTCTACGTGCTCGAGCGCATCGCCCAGCACGAGCACCCGGTCGACCAGCTCTACGCGCAGGTCACGGCGATCCACGCCTTTCACCACGGCCGAGAAGACCGGCTGCTCTTTCTCGGCCAGGCCATCGGCGCGGCGCCGCGCGAGCGCATGCAGCGCTTCATCGACATCGGAAACGTCGTCTTCGCCGCGCATCGCGAGGCGATGGTGGCGCGCATCCGCGCGGCCATCGCCGCCGGCACGATGCACGCGTGCGATCCGCTGGCGCTGATGCAGCTCGTGCGCAGCGTCAACGACGGCCTGGTCGTTCAGCGCGTGATGACCGGCATCGACCTCGCGCCCGTGCACCGCTTCTTGTGGGAGCACGTGCTGGCGCCGCTCAAGAAGACCTCGAACTCCAAGAAGACCGCCAAGAAACGAAGCCAAAGGAAGCGACGATGAACGAGCTGTTTCCGGAAGAGGGCCTCTCCAAGACCGAAGTCATCGAAGCGCTGCAGTCGCGCCGGCAAAACGACCTGCGCAGCGACGGGCGGGCGTTCGCCTTCGCCTACGACGCTGGCGCCGACGTGCGCGAGGTCGCGCGCGAGGCCTTCAGCGCGTGTATGGGCATCAACGGGCTCGACCCGACCGTCTACCCGAGCGCCCGCACGCTGGAAAACGAGCTCGTCGGCGCCTGCCTGGCGCATCTGCGCGCGCCCGATGGCGCCGTCGGCACCGCCACCGCCGGCGGCACCGAGAGCATCATGCTCGCCGTCAAGACGGCGCGCGACTACGCGCGAAAGACACGCCCCGAAGTGAGCGAGCCCGAGATGCTGCTGCCGGTCTCGGCGCACGCGAGCTTTCATAAGGCGGCGCACTACTTCGGCGTCAAGGTCGTGCCCGTCGAGCTCGACCCGCAGACCATGCGCGCCGACGTCGACGACGCACGCCGCAAGATCGGAGACAACACGATCCTCGTCTGCGGCTCGGCGACGAGCTACTCGCACGGCAAGATCGATCCCATCGCCGAGCTCGCCGCGCTGGCGCACGCGCACGGCGCGCTGATGCACGTCGACGCGTGTATCGGCGGTTGGGTGCTGCCCTTCCAGCGCGAGCTGGGCATCGAACAGCCGGCGTTTGACTTCACCGTCGAAGGCGTGACGTCGATCTCGATGGACCTTCACAAGTACGCCTTCGCGCCCAAAGGCGTCTCGGTGCTGCTGCAGCGGCGGCGCGAGCTGCGCGACGCGCAGTACTACGCCTGCGCCAAGTGGACGGGCTACGCCATCGTCAACTCGACGAAGCTCGGCTCCAAGTCGCTGGCCGGCCTCGGCGCCGCCTGGGCGCTGTTGCGCTTCATCGGCCGTGCGCGTTATCGCGAGATGGTCAAGCAGATGTGGGAGGCCAAAGACAAGGTGCTCGCCGCGGTGCAAGCCATCGACGACCTGCGCGTGGTCGGCGATCCGGACATGGGGCTCATCGCGCTAGCCACCGAGGTGGGCGATCTGTGGCAGCTCGCCGACCGGCTCGCCGCGCGCGGCTGGTTCGTGCAGCCGACCTATCACTACGGCGTCTCGCCGGCTCACATCCACCTGCAGATCGACCCCGGCAACGCCGCCTGCATCGACACCTTCAACGACGACCTCGCCGCCGCGATGCAGGGGCTGCCCGCGCGCCAGGAGGCGCCGGCTGCTGTGGTGCAGATGCTCGAAGCCGTCGTCTCCGGCGAGGACGCGGCCAGCGCAGGGGTCTCGCCGGCTGCGCTGATGGCGCAGCTCGGCGTGGTCGACGGGCGCCTTCCCGAGCAGACGGCGCTGATTCACCGCGTGCTCGATGCCGCCTCGCCACCGCTTCGCGAGCGGCTGCTCGGGCTGTTCGTCGGGGAGCTGTTCAATGGCACGCTTTAGCCTTGGCCGTGGCGGCAGCCGCCCACTGCGCATCGCCTACGGGCGCGTGTTCAACGAGTCCAACGCGTTTTCGCCGCTGCCGACGACCCGCGCCGACTTCGAGGCGCTGCATTGCCTCGGCCCACACGCGCTCGATCAGGTCACACGCCTGCGCGGCAGCGAGCTCGAAGGCTTCTTGCGCAACGCCGAGCTGACTGGCTTTCGCCAGGCGGCGCGCCTCGCCGGAGACGTCGACACGGTGCCGCTGTGGTCGGCGATGGCTGTCAGCGGCGGCAAGGTCACGCGCGAAACCTTCGACTGGCTGCTCGAGACGACCCTCGAGCGCTTGCGCGCCGCCGGCACGCTCGACGGTGTCTACCTCGCGCTGCACGGCTCGATGCAGGTGGCCGGGCTCGATCGCTCGCCCGAGGGGCTGCTGCTCGAGCGCGTGCGCCAGACCGTCGGCCCCCACGTGCGTGTCGCGGCGAGCTACGATCTGCACGCCAACCTCAGCGCGCCGATGCTCGACAACGCCGACATCGTGACGGCCTACCACACCAACCCGCACCGCGATCTGTTCGCCACCGGCTTCCGCGCTGCAAACCGCCTAGTACGCACGCTTCGCGGCGAGTTCGTGCGTCCTGTGCACGTATGGCGCAAGCTGCCGATGGTGCTCGGCGGCGGCATGAGCATCGACTTCTTCGCGCCGATGCGCGCGGTGTTTCGCCGGCTGGCGCAGATGGAGCGGCAGCCGGGCGTGATCTCGGCCAACCTCTTCATGGTCCACCCCTACAGCGAGGCGATGGACGTCGGCTGGTCCGCGCAGATCACCACCGACGGCGACGAAGCGCTCGGGGCGCAGCTTGCCGACGAGCTGGCCGAGCTGGCCTGGGCGCGTCGCGAGACGCCGCTGCCAAAGATGCACGAAGCGCGGGAGATCTTCGACGCGGTGGCCAAGAGCCCGTGGCGCCGCCTGGGCGCCGTCTCGGTGGTCGACGTCGGCGACATCGTCGGCACCGGCGCTCCCGGCGGCAACACGCACCTGCTCGCCGAGGCCGTCGCCACGCCGCGCGCGCTGCGCATCTACCTGCCGCTGCACGATCCCGCGGCCGTCGCGGCGACCTGGAGCGCGTCGCTCGGCGAGCAGCTGCAGCTGACCCTGCGCGGCTCGCCGGGCTACGACACGCAGCCGGCGGTGCAGCTCGCTGCCGTGGTCGCCGCCAAGCACCAGGGAGACTTCGGCCGCAGCGTGCGCCTCGACGTGCCCAACGCGGCGGGCGGCACGCTGCACGTCGCCATCACCGACAAGCCGCCGTTCACCGTCACGCCGCGCTTCTGGCGCGAGCTAGGGCTCGAAGCGCGTGCCGCTGACGCCATCGTGCAGAAGGCGCTCTTTCACTACCGCATCTTCTACGTCGCCTCGTCGTTTCGGCACCTCGCCGTGCACACCGACGGCGCCAGCAGCCTCGAGCGCGTCTATCAGCGCCCCTACGCGGTGCCGACCTACCCCATCGATCAGCCGAGCGATTGGCGCCCCTACGACCCGCTGCTGCGTGACCCGACACAGCTCTCGGCGCCGCGCAGAGCCACCGCCTAGCACCGAGACCTGCGCGCGCTAGAGATCGTAGTCGCGCTTCTTCTTGGTCAGCGTGCGTCGCGGCATGTCGAGCAGCCTCGCAGCAGCCGACACGCTGCCATCCGAGGCGTCGAGCGCGCTTTGCAGCAGCGCGATCTCGAAGCGCTGCACCTGCGCGCGAAAGCCTAACGGCGCGTCTTGCGAGGCGCGCGAAGACGCCTGGCAGGTCAGCGTGCTCGGCAGGTCGTCGACGGTGATCGTCGCGCCCTGCGCCAGCACCACCGCGCGCTCGACGGCGTTGCGCAGCTCGCGCACGTTGCCTGGCCAACGGTAGGCCACCAGCCGCTCGAGCGCCGCGTCGTCGATGCCCTCGACGCGGCGTTGGTTGGCTGCGTTGGCGGCGCGGATGAAGCGCTCCACCAGCGCGGGGATCTCCTCGGGGCGCTCGCGCAGCGGCGGCAGCTCGAGCAGCATCGTGTTGAGCCGATAAAGCAGGTCGGGACGGAACGTGCCCTGCTCGCACATCGCGGCGAGGTCGCGGTGGGTCGCGGTCACGACACGCACGTCGACCTCGATCTCGCGGATCCCACCCACGCGCGTCAGGCGCCGCGTCTCGAGCACGCGCAGCAGCGCGACCTGCGCCTGCGCCGACAGCTCGCCGATCTCGTCGAGAAAGACCGTGCCGCCGTCTGCCGCCTCGAAGACGCCGATGCGCATCTTGTCGGCCCCGGTGAAGGCGCCCTTTTCGTAGCCGAACAAGGCGCTCTCCACGAGCTGCTCGGGAATCGCACCGCAGTTGAGACAGCGCAGCGCCGCACCGCCGCGCCGCGAGCGCTGGTGGATCGCCCGTGCGACGAGCTCCTTGCCAGTGCCGGTCTCGCCTCGGATCAGCACTGGGATGCTCGACGTGGCGACCCGCTCGATCAGGCCGTAGACCTGACGCATCGTCGCGCTCGCTATCACTGGCTCGTCCTCCGGCTTGGCGGCCGCGCCTGCTGCGCCGGCGACGCGCAGTGGCCAACGCGGTAGGCGGCGCGCGTTCCCCGTCGGCGTTGCGACCTCGTCGTATGCTCGCTCGTACGCTGCCATCGATGCCCTCCCTCCCCTTCTGGTTATGGACGCTGGAGGGCTTCATCGAAAGTCATTAAGCGTTGCCATATCTATAACTGTTCGTTATGGGCTCTGTCCCACGCGCACGCGTGGCATGCTCGTGCTCGATGCTGGAATACACGCTCGTCGTCGAGACGGTCACGCTGCCCGCGCTGGTCATTCATGGCGGCGCCGGCAACTACCTCGCTACCACCAGCGCCGAACAGCGGCGCGAACGCGGCCGCCGCCTGGCCGACATCGCGCGCCGGGCCCAGGCCTGCATGACGGAGCGAGCGCGCGACGGGGTGATGGCCGCCATCGGCGACCTCGAGCGCGATCCGCTGTTCAACGCCGGCCGTGGCTCGCGACTGCAGCGCGACGGGGTGGCGCGCATGAGCGTCGCGCTGGCCGATGGCGCGCAGCAGCGCACTTCGGCGATCTACAACGTGCAGGACTGTCTCAACCCGAGCGAGCTCGCGCTCGCGCTGCAAGATGCCGGCGACCGCAACCTCGACAGCGAAGGCGCGCGGCGGCTGATGCAGACGCTCGGCATCACGCCGCAGGACGTGCGCACACCGCGCGCGATCGAGCGCTGGCGCCGGCTCGTCGAGCTCGGCGAGACCGCCGACCGCGAGGCGGCCATCGGCAGCGCCGGCGCCGAGGCCGCCGAGCGCGCCATGGACGCGCACCTGCAGCTGCCCGCCGACCTCGAAGACGACGGCAAGGACAACCGCTTCGGCACAGTCGGCGCCGTGGGCTGCGACGTGCACGGCGACATCTGGGCCTGCACCTCGACGGGCGGCCGCGGCCACGAGCCCGTCGGCCGCGTCAGCGACTCCGCCACGCCCGCCGGAAACTACGCCTGCCCGCGCGTCGCGGTGTCAGCCACCGGCTTCGGCGAGCAGATCATCGATCTCAACGTCTGCGGCCGCATCGTCACGCGCATGCTC
This sequence comes from Myxococcales bacterium, assembly GCA_020431405.1. Taxonomy (GTDB): domain Bacteria; phylum Myxococcota_A; class Polyangia; genus JAGQIK01. Next base: position 50,902 of record JAGQIK010000052.1, on the reverse strand, counting down.
GACGGGGCCGATCTCGCGCGCGCGCTGCATCGCACCTTCGGCGAGGTGGCGGCGCACGGTGGCCTGCTCGGCGTGATCGCTATCGCCGCCGACGGCACGATCGGCTACGCGCACACCACCGAGGCCTGTGGCGTCGCCTGGTGCGACGCGCGCGGCAACGTCCACGTCGACGCGCACGGGCGCTGAGCCCGCGGCGCCGAGCTCACGGCGCGTCGAGATAGTGCGGGGCAGCGTCGCCCTGGCGCAGCTCCACGTGGTAGTTGGCCGGCAGCCGCTCGTAGACCGAGATGCTGTTCTGCTTGTCGGGCCAGCGCACCTCGACCTTGTCGACGATGCAGGCCGCGTCGAGGCCGAAGGTCAGCCCCATCGCGTTCTGCGTGTCGTAGCCGCCCTGCATCTGCTGCGTCTGCGTCACGCCGCCCGCGGTCACGCGCACGCGCGCGCCGAAGGCCGAGCGGTTGGCCTTGCCGGCGCCGCCGCCGACGAGGCGGATGTTGATGAAGTTGCGCTGCTGGCCGACGTCGTTGCGGTAGGCGTGCACCTCGTTAAGCTTCGGCTCGCTGACGCGCCATAGGGACGTGCCGACGATCAGGTCGAGGTCGCCGTCGAGATCGTAGTCCACCGCCACGACGCCCTGCGCCACCGGCTGCGCTACGCCGGCCTTGGCGCTGACCTCGGCGAACTTGCCGTCGGGCTGCTGCTGCCACAGCCACGCGTGCTGGTCGGGGTAGTCCGACGAGGCCATGAAGATGTCTTTGCGCCCGTCGAGATCGAAATCGGCGAAGACGGGGATCATGTCGCCCTCGTTCCAAAGCATGCCGCTGTAGGGACGGTGCAACCCCATCGCCTGGTTGCCAGGGCGAACGAGCTTGTCGAGCTTGCCCGTCTGCGCCAGCTGATTGATCAGAAGCTCGCTGGGGTCCGAGGCGCTGCCCACGTCGCCGTGGCGGATCTCGGCGGTCATCAGGTCCATGTCGCCGTCGTTGTCGATGTCGCCGCAGGCGATGGAGAACGTGTTGCCGCCCAGCGCCGCGGGCTTATCCGAGACGCCGGCGATCCAGCCGCGTCCAGGGCAGCCGAGCAGCGCGTCGGGCGCCGGCACGGTCGACGGGCAGGCACCTGCGTTGGCGGCGCAGTAGCAGCGGTAGGAGTGATCGTCGCTGAAGTCCTCGCGGTCGTCCGAGGCGACGCCGAGCTGTGCGCCGATCTCGGTCAGCTTGTTGCCGTCGTTGCGAAAGACCATGTTGAACGTGCGCCCGTAAGACGCGACGAGCAGATCGTCGTCGCCGTCGTCGTCGATGTCGCAGGCCGTGGCGCCGAACATCGGCGGCGTGTATTTGCTCAACCCGAGCTGTCCAGCGATGTCGGTGAACGTCCCGTCGCCGTTGCCGCGAAAGAGCTTCATCGCCTCGCCCTGGATGTTGGGCCAGAAGCCCACCGTGGCGGGCCAGAAGTCGAGCTTTCCGTCGCGGTCGATGTCGAGCAGCACGCCGTTGGGCACCCAGAAGACCTTGGCGTCGAGCTCGCTGCTGGGCGCGAGCGTGAAGTGGCCCTTGCCGTCGTTGAGCAGCGCGTCGCACGGGTCGACGGTGGTCGCGTCGGGGAAGCCGGCGCAGACCACCAGATCGAGGCTGCCGTCGTTGTCGAGGTCGCCGAGGGTCGCCGAGCCGAAGCCGCGCCGCCCTGCGCCGTCGCGCGTCGCGAGCACGCCCGATGCCTCGGTCGCGTCGACGAAGATGCGGCGTTTGCCGCTGCTGTCGTCGGGGTGGGGGCGGTTCATCAAGACAAAGGCCGTCGGGGTCTCGCCGGGCTGCGTACGCGAGGTCGTCGGATAGATCACGATCAGATCGGGGTAGCGGTCGCCGTCGAGATCGCCGGCGACGAAGGCCGAGCCGAGCGGTCGCGGCGAGGCCGCAGCGCCCAGGCCGAGCTCGTCGGTGACCTCGGTGAAGGCCAGCGTCGCCGGCGCCGCCGCGGGCGTTCGACAGGCGAGCGGCGGCGCGCCATCGGCGAGCAACGCGGCATCGTGTGCGCCGGCGTCGACGTCCGGCGAGCTTGGCGGCGTATCGCTGCCGCAAGCGACGAGCAGACACGCTGCGATGGCGGCCGAAAGCCCTGGCTTCATGGCGTCCTCGCGTCCTTACCCCAAAGGTGGGCTTGTCTAGCAGCGACGACGACGCCGTTCAAGCACAGGGCAGCGGTGCTGATATCATTCGATCGTGCAACGACTCGCCGCCACGGCGCTGCTGCTCTCGCTCGCCGCGCCGCCCGCCTACGCCGGCCGCGCGACGCCGCAGCCGCAGTCGGCGCGGCGCAAACCACGCTATCGCTGGGGCAAGCAGAGCGCGGCGCAGACGGTCACGCACCGCGGGCTGCGCTATCACGTCGAGGCGCGCGCCGAACGAGGCCCCAAAGGGTGGCGCCTCGTCACGCGAGTGACCACCAGCTCGCGCGATCGCCGCGCCTACAACGTCATCGACGGCTCGATCCGCACCAAGACGCGCGTCTGGCGCCGCTCGGGGCGCAGCCTGGTGCTGGGCTACACGCGCTTCAGCGGCCCCTCGCCATCGACCGTTCGCGTCTCGCCGGGCCATCCGCAGCGCGAGATCGACCGCACGACGCTGCAGCTCGAAAGCGAAGGCTACCTAGAGGTTACCGTCGCGGTGTTGCCCGCGGTGCCGGCTCACATCAAGCCAACCTACGGCTACCGCCTGCCACTAGCGATGCTGCGCCTCGAGGTGGACAAGCGCGGCCGCCTGCGCCGCGTGGGCGCCAAACCGATCTCGCACAAGCCATGACACCGCGAGCAACGGGGCGCCGTCTTCAACACGCGTAGGAAGCGCGGGCGCTTTCCGCGGGAGCTGCTCGCAGAATAACCTCGAAGCTGGCGCCGCGGCCCACCGCGCTCGAGGCGACGAGCACGCCTCCCTGCCGTTGCAGCACGTCACACACGCTGCTCAAGCCGAGGCCTCGCCCCGAGCCGTCGCGCTTGGACGTGACGAAGGGCTCGAAAATGCGCTCCAGCAGGTTCTCTTGGATGCCGTGCCCCGTGTCGCGCACCTCGATGACGACGTAGCGGCCGGGCTCGACGCCGAGTGACCGTGCGCGAGGCACGTCGATGTTGCGCTGGCTGGTCGAGACGGACACGCGACCGCCCTCCGGCATCGCTTCGCGGGCGTTGACCAGCAGGTTGACGACGATGTGCTCGAGCTCGAGGCCGTCCATCACGACGTCGTCGACCTCGGACAGACCGAGCTGCAGCTGGATCTGGCTGCCCAACGCCCGCTCCAGCCGCGGCAGACAGCCCTCGATCGCTTCGTTGACGTCGATGACGCGGTCGTCGCGGCGCGCGCCGAGCATGCGGCGGATCAGCTCGGTCGCCTGCGCGATGGTGCCTTCGACGGTGTCGAGCTCGCGCGTGATGCGCTCGTCGTCGTCAGCCACCGATCGAATGTGCGCGCACGAGGTGCGAACGACGAAGAGCACGTTGATCAGGCTGTGCGCGAGATTGCGATCCTTCGAGCTGACGGCTGCACGCTCGCGCACCTCGGAGGTCGCGCGCTGACGACTAGCGCCCATCGCACGTCCCCGTCAGCTGCGCCGTGGGCTCACGCGTGCGCACCGGCTGAGCCGCGATCACGCGGCCTTCTGCGATGCTGAAGCGCGTGCCCCCCATGGCAGCGGCGACATGCACGTGCCTTGTCGCCAACAGCACCGCGCGACAAGACGCTTCGCGGTCGAGCAACTCGACAAGCTGGCGCAGCTCGTCGTCCTCGACGTAGTCGGCGATTCCGTCGACGAGCAGCAGTCTCGGATCGCGAAGCAGAGCACGCGCGATCGCTATCTGCGTTTGAGCGAAGAGAGGCATCGCTATCAACGGCGACTCGAACGCGCCGGCGATACGTGCGAACCCCAGTCGAAGCAGGTGCCGGCGCACTTTTGCAACGCACTGCGCGTAGCCGAGCTCGCGCCAGTCGGCGATCCCCGATACGAGGTTGTCGCGCACGCTGTCTGACAGCGGCGGCGCTTGCTCGCTGACGTACGCTGCGACAGATCGAAGCTCGTCGCGAGCTGCCGGCCGACCTTCGAGCGTGATGGCTCCGCCCACGTCGGCTTGACCTCGCAAGTCGAAACCGGCCAGACAGCGCAGCAGCGCGGTCTTTCCCGATCCGCGCTCGCCCGTGAGCACCACGAGCCCTTTCGCAGGCAGCCGGAGATTGACCTGATCGGCGACGAGGCGCTCGTCCACGCGTAGGCTGAAATCGGAGAGCTCTAGGACCACTATTTATCTTCCCGTGGTTGCACGTTGAGAAGTCGCGCCAGCGCCGCCAAGTATGCCCAGCCCATCCCCTGAGACAGCCTGCCGTCGACGAACAGCCAGGCCGTCGTTTTCGCCGAGAGCCCCGTTCGGGTGCCGAGGATCCAGAACGTCTCCTCGCGGGTCGCGATGCGCGCGAACGCGTCGGCGCGCCCAGCGCTGGCGACCGCCAGGCAGTTGCGCCGTCGCACCGCCAGCTCCATGCAGTCGCGCGGGTCAACCGCTTCGCGCGTGTAGCTGGCGATCACCTCGTCGTCCTCGCCCACGATCAGCAGCGCTGCCACTTCATCGGCGTTGCGCAGGAAGCTCTGCAGCTCGCGGTCGAGCCGGGCGTCGCTGGGCGCGACAATGTCCGTCAACGGGCTCGAAGTGCCGCTTCCGCCGCTAGGCTGCGGCAGGTCGACTATCGAGGCCAGCGTACCGACCGTGATGATGTAGTCGTCGTCGGACAGCAGGTGGCACCACAGCGAGCGCTGGCCGCTAGACCGTATGCCGACCACCGCGCCGTAGGACCCTCGCGCCGCGAGCAAGTGCGCGCGCTCGGTGATCGTCTGCACCAGCAGCGGCGGTGTTCTTTGCTTGGCAACCGGCGCTGCTTCGACCAGCTGGTTGCCATCGAAGAGCTCGACGGCAGCGACGCGGCTGCGCAGCTGTCGCGCCACGCGCGCCACCAGCGCCGCTTCCTCGCTGTCGATGGGCGTCAGTGCGCGCGGCGACGGCGCGTCGTCAGCGGCAGCAGCAGCGCTGGCAGCCAGCAGCTCGTGGACCGAGAACGTCAGTCGCTGATCGTAGACGTTGTAGGTGCGATCGATGAAGGCGGTCTCACCGTCCTCCAGCGTAGACAACACGGACAGAGCACCGGCGATCTGGTGCCACAGCGCCGTGCGCACGTCATCCCAGCTAACCACGCCGCGGTTGACGAGCGTCTCTCCCAGCGGCAGGCGCTCGCGCCGGCAATCACGAAACACATCGCGCAGCGTCGCGTCGTCGAGGCGCGTCGTGCACTTGAGGTGCTTGACGAACGCGAGTGAATGCGTCGAATCAGTCGCCCACGCGATGCGACCCGACTGCATGTACACGTGCACCTCGGCGAGGCTCGTGACGCAGATGAACTCGCCCGTGGCCTCGCGCTCGACTGCTCCGATCATCTGCTTCAGCGGCATCATCAGCTGCAAAACCTCAACGCCTGCGGTGGCGTCATGTCGTCTGCGCCAAACAGACCATCGAGCAGCGACACGAGCTGCGCGGCCGAGATCGCATCGGCGCCAGCCAGCAGATCGTCGACAGACGCGTCGAGCCCCTCGAGAGGCGACAGCTCGCTAACGGGGCAAAGTCGGCCGCCCGAGGCAGCCAGCTCGGCGCGCAGCCGGGCGGCCACCTCGCGGTCGTGCTCTACGAGCTCCTGTCGCTTGCTGATCTGCATCAGCATGTCGACGAAGCCGCAGATGTCCTGCCACAGCCGCGTTCCGTCGCGCTCGCTGCGCGGGCCTTCGTAGTGGCGCAGCCACTCGAGGATGCGCGACTGCAGCTGGCGCATCAGCAGTCGATCTCTGACGCGCATTCGGGGATATGTCGCGCGTCCGATGAGCACGGCGATCTCGGTGCCGACGGCGCGCAAGCGCTTGAGCAAGGGCAGCGCTTGATGGCCATAGACGGCGCGGCGAAACCGCGCGTATGTCGTTCGGACGTCGAGCGAGCTCTGCAGCTCCGACTCGAAGCGCTGCTGCGGCGCGCCGCCGAAGGCGCGCGCGACGGCGGTGTCTACCGCGCTGGCGGCCTTGAGCACGCGCCGCAGCGCGCTGTCACACTCGGCGAGGACGACCAGCTTGCGGCGTTGCGCGCGACCCCAAGCCAGCCGTTGGCTGCGCTGCTGCAGCTCGAGTTGGGCGATGAATGCGATCTCGCCGACGGCGCGTGTGGACCTGATCTCTCGGCGGACGGCACCATCCACCGCACGATCGAAGGAGAGATACGATGTGGGGGTCATCGCCCCCGGGTCGAATTCGAGCGAATCGAGTGACTCGCTCTCATCCGAGGCGTCGGCGCCCGCGACGATCTCGTCGAGCACCGCCAGGGCGCTGTCGAGAATGTCGCCAACCTGCGCCGCGAGCGCGTCCAGATCGGCGTCGCGCGCCTCGTAGGTCCTGATGTCTACAGCGTTTACTAGCTTGCTGAGCGTCGCGAGGCGGGTCTGGTACTGCAGCACTTCTCAACGATAACGAAGGGGCAGCATGCTCCACCACTGTCCGATCAGACGGCCAAGGTGACCCTATGGACAGGTCAGAAGGATGCAAATCTGTCAAAGGGCGTCAATAATGTCGCCCTTGTCAGTGATTTTGTGGCGATCCAGTTAAGTGATTCACACTACACTTCTGTCTCTCAGCGCCTACAATATTTCTAGGCGAACCTGGGATCTATCATTGCAATCACGTGACACGCTCCTGCACGCGCTCGTACAGCGAGACCCCAAGCCCGTCGTCATCTTCAACACGTCTTTGCAGGTGGTGGCGATCAACCCGCCCATGGCCGCGCTGATCGGCCGCAACTGCCAGGAGCTCGAAGGGTTCTCGCTCTTTTGCAGCACCAGCCCGTGGAGGCCGACAGCCGCGACGTTCGAAGCCGTCCCGCACGACGCCACGGTGAGCTCGCCCGCCCTGCTGTGCTCCGCGGAAGACACGGCCCGCGTAGATATCGTCGCCACGAGGATGGGCGACAACATCGTCGTCGCCGTCGACCAGGTACACACGCGTCGTGGCGTGCCCGTCGAGCAGAGCACCGAGCTCGAGTACGAAGTCACACATGACGATGACGACTTCGGCACGCTGCTCAGCGTGGTGGTCGACGGCGCAGCGCGAGGGGATCTCGTCGGCCAACGCTGCCACTACGTGCTCGCCGGTCGCAAGCAGCCGTGCGAAGGCTGTCCCATCGCCTCGGGCCCGCTGGCCCGCTACGACTCGAACAACCAACGCTACCGGATCAGCGAGGTGGTCGAGCGAAAGGCTCACCGCTCGCGCGTTCGATCACGTCTCGTCGGCGACGACGAAGCGAGCGCGTTGCTCGACCAGCGATTCGACGCTACGGTCAGCAAAGCCGGGTTGACGCCGCGCGAGCGCGAGATTCTCGCGACGCTCGTTCGGGGGCTGTCCATGCCCGAGATCGCTGCGGAGCTCGGCATCAGCCAACGGACCGTGAAGTACCACAAGTCCAATCTGCTGGCGAAACTGGGCTGCGAGTCGCGCCTCGATCTGCTCCGTGTGTTTGTTTGACGCGAACGAATCTTTTTTTGCGCTCGCGCGCATCGTCAAGATGGGAGGGGGATAGTCGAGCGTATTGGTGACCATACAAGGCCGGAGGATAGCTACATGCGTGCAGTCGAGACGGTGCCGGTCGCGCTGCGACTGCTCGTCGAGCGCGACAGGAACCCCGTGGCCATCCTCGCGACCGACCACACCATCATGTTGGCCAATCAGGCCTTCGAAGGCGTCGCAGGCGCTCACCGCGAAGACATCGAAGGCACGCGCTGGCCAGGCGTCTTCTCGCTGCCCGAAAGACGCAGCACCGACCGACAGATCTTTACCGCCGGCTTGATGGGCGTCGTGACGCGCTGCCAGCTGCCGTTCGCTCCCCGGCGCGGACGTCGTCTGCGCATCGATGTCGAGATGCGCATACTCGCCAGCGCGCTGCTGGTGACGATCAAGCGCAGCGAGCCGATCCCCAGACCCTCCGACGCGCGCACCGCCGACATCGACTATCTCGTCACCACCACGGCAGCCGACTTCGGGCGCCTGGTGCGCGTGTCCGTCGGCGGGGTCGAGATCGAGCAGCTCGCCGGCGAGTCCTGCCACGAGGTCCTCTTCGGCAGAACGTCGCCCTGCTCGCGATGCCCGGCGCGAGCCAACACGCCGGTGGTCTACTTCGACGAAGAGACCGAGCGCTACAAGAGCCTCACCGCGACGCAACTGGATTGGTGTTGCCACGTGCGCGTGCGCCACGTGCGCGCCGACGTCGTCGCGTCGCTAGCGCGCGCACGCTGCGAACACGTCGCCAGGTCGGCGGGCCTCTCGGACGAGCAGCGCACCGTGCTCGACTACATGTTGCTCAATCGATCGGCAGCGAGCATCGCCAAGCTGTTGTCGCTCAGCGTTCACAGCGTCAAGGCGCTGCAAGCCGAGGTCCTCGAGCTGCTGGGCGCCAAGTCGCGCAACGAGCTCCTGACCATCTTCCTGCGCGACTGGCACAGGCCATGACACACCTGGCACGTGCCGCTTGACGGCTAACTTCCTGTGATCGCGTAGCTGTCGCGCTGGTATGGCGCGTGCTCTTGCTCGGCCCCTGAAAAGGGGACACCGATGCTCAAGACGACCACGCTCGCGACGACCGCCACGCTGCTGCTCGCCATCGGCTGTGGGCCGGAGCCCATCAACACCGACGATCCGCTGCAGCCTGCGCCGGTTTCCAAGTCCGGCGTCTGCACGCCGCGCGAGCCCGCTGGCTCGAGCACCGACGGCACCGTGCGCTTTCGCTTTACGAGCAAGACGTCCGCGGCGCCCTACGTGATCACCGTCGGTATGTTCTGTAGCCCATTCACGATCAGCAACGCGCACACGGTCGCGCCCTACGCGCCGCAGTGCGAGGGCGCGCCGCCGCCGCCGCCGCACGCCGTCAACGCGGTGCGCGCCGACGGCTCCGACTTCGTCTGGGATGGCCGCGTCGTGCAGACCTATCAGGGCTGCGCCGACTGCACCGTCTGGGGTCGCGGCATCGAGCCGGCGACCATGTGGACCAGCGTGCACCTGCCGCCGGGACGCTACGTCGCGACGTTCGGCGTGCTGTCGGAGCCGCCGAGCGAGCCGAGCTACTACAACAACTGGGGCTTCTACAGCCCGATCGCCGAGCGCTGCCGCGCGGGGCGCACCTTCAGCGTGACCTTCGATCTGCCGGCCAGCGGCGAGGCGCTCGTCGATGTCGACGTGCCGCCGGCCGCCGAGTACACGGCGCCGGCGACGCGCGAGCTGCCTGGCCGCGCGCGCGCCGCCGATCTAGGCGACGCCGAGCGGCGCTAGGCCATCCTCACTCGCCGTCGCGCGGCGGGCCCGACGTGAGCTGCCGCGGCGGGGCGCCGAGCTGCGGCGGCGGCGTCTGGTTGGCGCGCACCACGCGCGCGTCGGCGCTGCCTGGGCCGAGCTGTGTCGGGGCGTCAGCGACGATCTGCGGGCGAAACGCCGGCGACGAGGCGACGCTCAGCGAGTGGGCGTACTCGCGCAGCCGCTGCGTCATCTGGAAGCCCCACTTGTCTCGCACCTGGCGGCAGTGGTTGAGGTCGATCTCGCAAACCTGCACGCCGTCGCGCGTACGTGAAAGGCCCGGCGAGCGCCCGCCGTCGGGGGCCGTCACGTAGCTCGAGCCATAGAAGTGGCCAAAGTCGTGGTGCGCTTCCTTGCCGTCACCGGAGGTGAAGGCGTTGGGGAAGCTCTCGGTGCCGATGCGGTTGATGGCGCAGGTGAAGTAGTTGTTGGCGATCGACGCGCAGCGCGCCTCGATGGGCCACAGCGGCTCGGACAGCGCGCCCACCGTCGCCGACGGGTTGAAGACGATCTCGGCGCCGTTGAGTCCGAACATCAGCCAGTTGAGCGGATGGTGGCGGCCGTAGCAGATGTTGATGCCGATGTTGCCGAACTCGGTGGCGAAGACTGGGTGACCCGTGTCCCCTTCCATATAATACGTCGACTCGTTGAAGTCGCCGACGCGCGGGATGTGGTTCTTGCGGTGGTAGCCGATGACGCTGCCGCGGTTGCTGATCACCACCGCCGTGTTGTGGATCGTGCCGCCGTGGATTTCGTCGCGCTCGAGGATCGGCGAGACGATCACCATGTTGTAGCGGCGCGCCAGCGGCGCGAGGAACTGCGTGCTCGGCCCGTCGATGGGCTCAGCGAACTCCAGCCAGGGGTGCTTCTCGCGCGTGCAGAAGGCGAACGGCATGGTCCACGCCTCCTGCAGGCCGAGCACGTTGCAGCCCATGGCGCCGGCGGCGTGCGCCAGCTTCTCGGTGCGCTGGCAGATGGCGTCGAACTGCTTTTGCACGGGCGCGTCGGTGGGCTCGACGATCCGCGTTTGGATCACGCCGACCCGCACGATACGCGGCGGACGGCGCTGCTCCTTGGCGGCCTCGAAGCGGTACAGCGCGGCGTCGAAGTCGTGCTCTTTCGCGAGCGTGGCCGCCGCTTCGGGCACTTCGAGCGTCGCGGGCATGTTGCCGTAGAGGATGCGGAACGCCTCGGCCTGATCTGCTTCGGGCAGTTTGCGAAGCAGGCTCTCGAGGCTCTCGAGTTCGGTCTTGGTGGGCACGGTGCTCCCCGTTTCGGTCGATATAGCGACTACACTATCCGAGAGGCGCCCGCCCGTGCAGGATCAATGTCGCCTCGCTGGACTTGACTCTCCCAGGAATCGGGAGCATGTAACAACCTGACAATGGTCATGAGCGCCGCCAGCTCTCGTTCGTTCTTGTTGTTGCTGCTCCTGCTAGGCGCCGCGCTGCCGTCGTCCAACGCGCCCGGCGCGTCGACGACGCCGCACCAGCAAGACTGGCTCACCCCGCCGGCGTCGCACCACGCCCGACATGTCACCACGTTGTTCGGCGCGCTCGAGTCCTCCGAGAGCGACTCCGAGGAGTCGGCGCAGCGCGAGACCGCCGCCGGCACGCTCGCGCTCGCTGCACCACAGACGACCTGCCCCCCGACCCAGCGTCTGCTCGTCGCCGCGCCCGGCCGCGCCGTCGAGACGATCGTCCCCACGGGCCTCTGCCGCGGCCCACCCGCTTCCGCCTAGCCACGCTGCTGCTGCACTAGAGCGCCGTGTAGGCGGACGCGGAGCGCGCGTTCTGCGCGTGCCCGTCTGCCGGACCTGAACACCAGTTAGGCAGAGGTCATGAAGAGAGCACTGACGTGCGTCGGGCTGCTCGCGCTCGCGAGCTGCCATCACGAAGAGCATCACCACAAAGAGAAGGCCAAGTTCCTCGTCACCAAGCCGCTGCGACGCGACGTGATGACGACCAAGGACTACGTCTGCCAGATCAAGTCGATCCGGCACATCGAAGTGCGCGCCCTGGAGAAGGGCTACCTGCAGCGCATCTTCGTCGACGAAGGCCAAGTGGTGAAGAAGGGCCAGCGGCTCTATCAGATCCTGCCGGCGCTGTACCGTGCCGAATACGCCAAGGCCGAGGCCGAGGCGCAGTTCGCGCAGATCGAGTACCAGAACACCAAGAAGCTGGCCGACCACAAGGTCGTCTCGCCCAACGAGCTCGCGCTCGCCGCCGCCAAGCGCGCCAAGGCGCGTGCCGCGATGAAGCTCGCCAAGGTGCACCTCAAGTTCACCGAGATCCGCGCGCCCTTCGCCGGCATCGTGGGCAGGCTGCGTGTGCGGCGCGGCAGCCTCGTCGGCGAGAGCGAGCTGCTCACCACGCTGTCTGACAACAGCAAGATGTGGGTCTACTTCAACGTCAGCGAAGCCGACTACCTCGACTACAAGCAGCGCCAGCGCGCGCAGGGGCACGCCGAGGTGCGGCTGCAGATGGCCAACGACAAGGTCTTCGACCACAAGGGCGCGATCTCGACCATCGAGGCCGACTTCAACAACGAGACCGGCAACATCGCCTTCCGCGCGACGTTCCCCAACCCCAAGCGCTTGCTGCGCCATGGCCAGACCGGACGCGTCCTGATGGACATCCCGGTCAAGAACGCGCTGCTGATCCCGCAGAAGACGACCTTCGAGCTGCTGACCAAGAAGTACGTCTTCGTCGTCGATGAAAAGAACGCCGTCAGGCAGCGGCAGGTCTTCGTCGCCGACGAGGAGCTGCCGCACATCTATATCGTCGAGAAGGGCCTGCGCGAGGGCGAGAAGATCTTGCTCGAGGGCCTGCGCCGCGTTGAAAACGGCGAGCACATCGAGCCGGTCTACAAGCACCCCAAAGAAGTGCTCGCGCACCTCGACATCCCGGCGGGCTAATCGCGATGTTTAGTCGATTCCTACACCGCCCCGTGCTCGCCATCATGGTGGCGCTGCTGCACATCCTTCTCGGGCTGCTCGCCATCGGCGAGCGACCGGTCTCGCAGTTTCCGAAGATCGCCCCGCCGCGCGTCATCGTCGCCATCGCCTATCCGGGCGCCAGCGCCGACGTGCTCGTGCGCTCGACGCTGATCCCGCTCGAGCGCTCGATCAACGGCGTGCAGGGCATGAAGTACCTCATCTCCGACGCCACCAGCGCCGGCGAGGCGACGATCCAGGTCATCTTCGACCTCGGCACCGATCCCAACCGCGCCGTCGTCAACGTCAAGAACCGCGTCGACCGCGTGCTCAACCGGCTGCCGCCGCTGGTGCAGCGCGAGGGCGTGGTCGTCTCGCGCGTGCAGCCGAGCATGCTGATGTACATCAACCTGTTCAGCACCGATAAGCACGCCGACGAGAAGTTCCTCTACAACTTTGCCAACGTGAACCTGCTCGCCGAGCTCAAGCGCATCAAGGGCGTCGGCCGCGCGCGCATCCTCGGCAGCCGCCAGTACGCGATGCGCATCTGGCTCGACCCCGACCGCATGCGCGCCTACAAGGTCTCGATCAAAGAGGTCATGGAGGCGATCAACGAGCAGAGCATCATCGGCCGCCCAGGCCGCACCGGGCGCAGCTCGGGCAAGCGCTCGCAGGCGCTCGAGTACGTGCTGATCTACAAGGGCCGCTTCAACAAGCCCGAGCAGTACCGCAACATCGTCATCCGCGCCAACGCCGACGGCGAGGTGCTGCGGCTCGGCGACGTCGCCAAGGTCGAGCTCGGCAGCGAGTTCTTCGACATCTACTCCAACCTCAGCGGCCGCCCGTCGGCGGCCATCGTGCTCAAGCAGTCCTACGGCAGCAACGCGCGCGACGTCATCGCCAAGGTCAAGGCCAAGCTCAAAGAGCTCGAGCGCAAGACGTTCCCGCCGGGCATGAAATACCAGATCAGCTACGACGTCTCGAAGTTCCTCGACGCGTCGATCGAGAAGGTGCTGCACACGCTCGGCGAGGCGTTCGTGCTCGTCGCGCTGGTGGTGTTCATCTTCCTCGGCGACTGGCGCTCGACGCTGATACCGACGTTAGCCGTGCCGATCTCGCTGATCGGCGCGTTCGCCTTCATGCAGCTGTTCGGTCTGACGATCAACCTCATCACGCTCTTCGCGCTGGTGCTCGCCATCGGCATCGTCGTCGACAACGCGATCGTCGTCGTCGAGGCGGTGCACACCAAGATGCACGAGGAAGACCTCACGCCCTACGAGGCGGTCAAGGTCGTGCTGGGCGAGATCAGCGGCGCTGTCATCGCCATCACCTTCGCCATGGCAGCGGTGTTCGTGCCGGTGGCCTTCATGAGCGGGCCGGTAGGCATCTTCTACCGGCAGTTCTCGATCACGATGGCGACCTCGATCGTGCTCTCCGGCCTCGTCGCGCTGACGGTCACGCCCGTGCTGTGCGCGATGATCCTCAAGCAGACGGCGCACGGAAAACCCAAGCGGCGCTCGCCGATCCGCTTCCTGCTCGACGCGTTCAACCGCGGCTTCGAAAAATCCACCGACAAGTACGTCGGGTTGCTGCGGCTGATCGTGCACCGGCGCGTGGTGACGTTCGCTGTGCTCGGCCTGTTCGGCTACGGCATCTTCTCGATCAACAAGGTGCTGCCCTCGGGTTTCATCCCCAACGAGGACCAGGGCATCATCTACGCCATCATCCAGACGCCGCCCGGCTCCACGCTCGAGCGCACCAACGAGATCTCGCGCCGGCTGCAGGAGATCGCGCACAAGGTCGAAGGCGTGAAGTCGGTCTCGTCGCTGGCCGGCTACGAGATCCTCACCGAGGGTCGCGGCTCCAACGCCGGCACGTGCTTGATCAACCTCAAGGACTGGTCCAAGCGCTCGCGAACGGTGCAGCAGATCATCGAGGAGCTCGAGCACAAGACCAAGGACATCGGCGCCATCATCGAGTACTTCGAGCCGCCGGCGGTGCCCGGCTACGGCGCGGCGGGCGGCTTCGCGCTGCGCCTGCTCGACAAGACCAACAGCGCCGACTACCACGCCTTCGCCAAGGTCAACGATCAGTTCATGGCTGCGCTGCGCAAGCGCAAGGAGCTCACCGGCCTGTTCACTTTCTTCGCCGCCAACTACCCGCAGTACGAGCTGATCTTCGACCCGCGGCTGGCGATGCAGAAGGGCGTCTCCATCGGCCGCGCGATGGAGAACCTCGACATCCTGATCGGCAGCACCTACGAGCAGGGCTTCATCCGCTTCGGCCGCTTCTTCAAGGTCTACACCCAGGCGGCGCCGCAGTTTCGGCGCGCGCCGTCGGACATCATGAAGTTCTTCGTCAAGAACGACCGCGGCAAGATGGTGCCCTACTCGGCCTTCATGAAGATGAAGAAGACGCAGGGGCCCAACGAGATCACGCGCTACAACCTCTACACCTCTTCGGCGATCCGCGGTGTGCCCGCCAAGGGTTACACCAGCGGTGACGCGATCAAGATCATCCGCGAGGTGGCCAAGAAGACGCTGCCGCGCGGCTACGACATCGCCTGGGAGGGTCTGTCCTTCGACCAGGCGGCGCGCGGCAACGAGGCGCTCTACATCTTCCTGATCGTGATCCTGTTCGTCTACATGGTGCTCGCGGCGCAGTACGAGAGCTTCCTGCTGCCGCTGGCGGTGGTGCTCTCGCTGCCGGTGGGCATCTTCGGCTCGTTCTTGCTGCTCAAGGTCTTCGGCCTGGCCAACGA
The DNA here is from genome assembly GCA_020431405.1 of Myxococcales bacterium. Classification (GTDB taxonomy): domain Bacteria; phylum Myxococcota_A; class Polyangia; genus JAGQIK01. Next base: position 35,804 of record JAGQIK010000052.1, on the reverse strand, counting down.
CATCTACGCGCAGGTCGGCCTGGTGATGCTCGTCGGCCTGCTCGGTAAGAACGCCGTGCTGATCGTCGAGTTCGCCGTGCAGAAGCACAACCAAGGCGCGACGGTCTTCGAGGCGGCGGTCGAGGGCGCGCGCGTGCGTTTCCGCGCGATCCTGATGACGTCGTTTGCCTTCATCGCCGGTCTCGTGCCGCTGGTCGTGGCCAAAGGCCCCGGCGCCGTGGCCAACCACACCATCGGCTGGTCGGCGCTCGGCGGCATGCTCTTCGGCACCGTGTTCGGCGTGCTGATCGTGCCGGGCCTCTATTACGTCTTTGGCAAGCTGTCCGAGGGGCGGCACCTGATCAAAGACCAGCGCGCGTCGACGTTCAGCGACGAGGAGGCCAAACGCCATGTGGACGGCTAGAACAGCCACGCTGTTGGTCTGCGCGCTGCTGCTCGCCACCGGCTGTGTGCCTTCGCTCAAGCAGAAGGCGCGCGAGGCGAACAAGAAGGTGCCGGGCAGCTTCCGCGGCGCGGGTGGCGGTGGCGGCGCGAAGGGCAGCGGCGGCAGCAGCGCGATCAAGTGGCGCGAGCTGTTTTCCGATTCGAACCTGCAGTCGCTGATCGGTACCGCGCTGAAGAACAACCAGGAGCTTCACATCGCGCTGCAGGAGATCCGCGTCGTCAAGAGCGAGATCATGGCGCGGCGCGGCGAGTACCTGCCCAAGCTCGGCGCGAAAGTCAGCGCCGGCCTCGAGAAGGTCGGCAAGTACACCAGTCAGGGCGCCAGCGACGCCACCACCGAGTACAAGCCCGGCAAAGAGGTGCCCGAGCACCTGCAGAATTACAGCCTCGGCTTCTTCGCTTCCTGGGAGATCGACGTCTGGGCCAAGCTGCGCAACGCGACCAAGTCGGCGATGTTCACGTACCTGTCGACCGTCGAGGGCCGGAAGTTCATGGTCACGCGGCTGGTGAGCGAGATCGCGCGCTCGTACTACGAGCTGATGGCGCTCGACAACCGCCTCGACGTCGTCAAACAGAACATCAAGATCCTGCAGAACGCGCTCAAGATCGTGGAGCTGCAGAAGGAGGCGGCCAAGGTCACCGAGCTCGCAGTTCAGCGCTTCAAGGCCGAGGTGCTCAAGAACCAGAGCCGCGAGTTCGACCTCAGGCGCAAGATCATCGCCACCGAAAACAGGATCAACTTCCTCGTCGGCCGCTTCCCGCAGCCGGTCGCGCGCAGCCAAAAGAAGCTCAAGGACATCGTGCCGAGGGCGGTCAACGCGGGCTTGCCGTCGCAGCTTTTGTCCAATCGCCCCGACGTCAAGCGCGCCGAGCTGCTGCTCGAAGCGGCCAAGCTCGACGTCAAGGTCGCCAAGGCGAGCTTCTATCCGTCGCTGAGCCTCGAGGCGGGCGTGGGTTACCAGGCGTTCTATCCCAAGTTCCTCTTCACCACGCCCGAGTCGCTGTTCTACAGCGTGCTCGGCGGCATCACCATGCCGCTGCTCAACCGCAAGGGCCTCACGGCGCGCTACTTCGCCGCCAACGCCAAGCAGATGCAGGCCGTCTACACCTACGAGCGCACGATCCTCAAAGCCGTGGTCGAGGTCTCGAGCCAGCTGGCGGCGATCCGCAACCTCGAAAAGAGCGTCGAGCTCAAGTCCAAGCAGGTGCAGACGCTGACGCGCTCGATCGACATCTCCAACCAGCTCTTCCGTTCGGCGCGCGCCAACTACATGGAGGTGCTGATGACCCGGCGTGATGCGCTCGAGTCGCAGCTGGAGCTGATCGAAACCAAGAAGGCGCAGCTCGAGGCGACGGTGCGGCTCTACCAAGCCCTCGGCGGCGGGTGGCGTTCGTAGATCAATCCTCCCCTTGTGCGCGCGACAGCGATGCCCAATGATGCGCTGCGATGAGTAGCGACGAAGGCTCGCTGGCGCGGGTACGCGAGCTCGCCCAGTTCTGGAACTGGCTGCCGGCCTTTCGCGCGGTAGCCGAGAGCGAGCACCTGCCGACGGCCGCGCAGGAGATGGCGACCAGCGCCTCGGGGCTGTCGCGCACCGTCAAGCAGCTCGAGGACGCGCTCGAGCGCGCGCTCTTCGACCGCGACGCGCGCCGCATCGCGCTCAACGAGGAAGGCCGCGTGTTGCTCGAGCACGTGCGCGACGCCATGCGACGCGTGCACGACGGCCTGCAGGCGATGCGCGAGAGCACCTTTCGCGGCGAGCTGCGCGTGAGCGCCAGCAACTCGGTGGCCGCCACCTACGTGCTGCCCGCCATCGAGCTGCTCGCCGCCGAGCATCCCGAGCTGCAGCCGCAGATCTACACGGTGCCCGACGACCAGGTGCCGCTGGCGCTGCGCAAGGGCGCGCTCGACCTGGCGCTGGTCGAGCAGGCCGAGCTTCCCGACGACCTCGAGGTGACGTGGCTCGAGAGCTCCAGCTACAGCGTCTACGCCGCCGAGTCGCACGCGCTTTCGCAGCGCGAGATGGTCACGCTCGACGAGTGCTTGGCTTTCCCGTTCGTGGCGCCGCCGCCGGCGATCCCCGACGGCTGGCCGCGCAACCTGCGCCGGCGCGTGATGCTGCGTGTCAACGCGCTGAGCCTCGGTGTGCGCGCCTGCGCGCGCGGCGGCTACCTCGCGGTGCTGCCCGACGACTACGCGATCGATGCCGGACACGCGCTGCGCCGCCTGCCGCTCGCGCCGCTCAGCGAGCAGCCGATCTTCATGGCGCACCGCAAGCTGCTCGCCTCGCGCGATCGGGTCAGCGCGCTTCGCGACGCGCTCGTGCGCACCGTCGAGCGGCTCGACCAGACGCGTCCGGAGCGCTTCATCTCGCCCGACGGCTCGCAGCCCGAGGCGACCGCGCCTACCAGCGACGACTAGGCGCGTCGAGCAGCCCTTCGAGCGAGAGCTGGCCGAGTAGCTCCTTGAGGCGCCGGTTGTCTTCCTCGAGCACGCGCAGGCGCTCCTCGGGCGAGAGCTCGCCGACGACACGCTCGCGCAGGAGGTGTCTCGAGAGGCCATAGTCGAAGCAGACCTTGTCGATCGACTCGCCGGCCTCGATGGCCTCGAGTATCCCGACGATCTGCTCCTCACTGAACTTGCGGGTCATCCGTCTTTCCTCGGTTGCAGCGGCGGTGGTTGCGGTGGTGGTGGCTCACGCGGCGAGGCGCGCCTCGAGTGACTCGGTGCCGTCGCCCGTGATCAGGCGCGCGGCGATGGACTCGGCGACAGCGGCGATGGTCATCGACGGGTTGACCCCCAGCGCGGAGGGGATCACCGAGCCGTCGACGACGAAGAGGTTGCGATTGCCGAAGGCTTGCCCGTCGTCGCCGACCACGCCGTAGCGTCCGTCTTCGGCCATGCGCGCGCCGCCCAGCGGGTGCGATGTGTTGACGGTGCCGTCCTTGCGGTAGCCGTCGAGATACATCTCGCCGCCGAGCGCCTCGTAGATGCGGCGCATGGCGTCGAGCGCGGCGTTCCAGCGCCGCTCGGTGCGCACCGACGTCTCGCGCCAGCGCACCTGCGGCGCGCCGCTGGGGCCGAGCGTGATCTCGCCCTCGTTTTCGTCGACGGCGAGACAGCCCATGCTCAACACGCGCTCGGAGAAGCGCGAGAGGCGCGCCTTGTAGGCCGCGCCCCAGTGGCGCTCTTGACGGCCATCGGCGCCGAGGGCCGCGCGCGCGCTGGCGCGGCCGGCGGCCTGCGGGCGATCGGCGCGCAGCAGCGTCGAGATCTGGCCCAGCGCGAGATAGAGCGGATCGGCGTGAAACGGCAGGATCAGCACCTTGTGCTGCTTCCAGAGGCTCGGACAGAAGCTGGCGATGGGTTTGCCCTTGTGCGATTCGACGGCCTCGGCGTGGGCGTCGGCGATGCGCCCGCTGACGCCGTAGTCGCCGTTGCCCGAGACGCGCTTGCCGAGGATGCCTTCAGCGGCGCCGCGCGCGAGCGGCGCGTCGAGCTCGCGCGCGCCCTGAAAGTGCGGACGCGAGCGCAGCAGCAGGCCCGTCGAAGCGATGGCGCCCGCCGCGACGATCACGATCTTGCATGCGCGCTCGAAGGGCTTTTGTGCACCGCCGCGGCTGTCGACGCCGCGCACGAGGTAGCCCTTCTCGAACGGCTCGATGCGCTGCACTTCGACGTTGGCGCTGAAGCGAACGCCGGCGGCCTTGGCCTGCGCGAGGTAGTTCTGGCTGAGGTTTTGTCGCCCCGAAAAGCGCTGGCCCTGCGTCCACCAGCCCTCGTTGGCGTCGTTTTCGCTGGCCAGCGGCACCGGCAGCGCGGTGATGCCGACGCGGCGGCAGCCCTCGGCGAAGACCAGGTCGCGCTTGGTGCAGAGCTGCCAGTGCGGCACGTCTTTGTCGGTCCAGCGCAGGCGGTTGACGTGCAGCGTCTTGGCGACGCTGTCGTAGTGCGGCGCGAGCGCGGCGCGCGAGTAGCGCTTGGGCCACAGCGGGCGGCCGTCCTGTTGCTCGGCGAAGATCTCGGCCGGCGCGCGCAGGCTCACGCCGGCGTAGACGTTGGAGCCGCCGCCGATGCCCTTGCCGGCGAGCACGTTGAAGCTCGGCACGCCGGCGCGAAAGGCGCCGTCGATGTCGGTGAAGACGTCGGTGAGGCCGGCGAGGTAGCGCAGGTCGTAGGTGTGGCGAAAGCGGTTGCCTTGCGCGTTGAGCGGCGGGCCCTTGGCCGTGGGGTCGAAGGCCGCGGTGTGATCGCCGCCCTTTTCGACGACCTCCACGCGCACGCTGTCGCCGAAGCGCGCCTTGACGTGGGCGCCGAGGCGCGCCGCCATCACGGCGCCGCCGAAGCCCGAGCCGATGATCACGATCTCCGAGTAGTCGCTCATCGCAGCTCTCCATCGGCGTCGAGCACGCCCGAGAGATCGTCGCCCGGCGTGGCCGCGGGCGCGCGGTTGTAGGTGTAGTCGTCCATCGAGCCGTCGGCGCGGCGGCGCGGATAGCCCGAGACGTAGACGCCGCCGGCGAAGTCTTCGAAGGGGTCGTAGCCGATGGCGCGCAGGCCAACGTCCGAGGTCACCGCGCCGAGGTAGGCGACAAAGCAAGCCGTGCGCACCAGCTCGAAGACCGGCCGGCGCAGCGGGTCGTCGAAGCCGGCCTGTACCGCGCGCTCCATCTGCTCGCGCGCGAGCCTGCGAAAGGGCGTGAGCGGCGCCTGCGCGAAGGCCAGCACGTCGAGGTCGGCGTTGACCAGCGCGCGCAGGGCGCCGTCGAAGCCGTCGAGCCCGTCGGTGAAGCTCGCCGGCAGCGGCGGCAAGAGGCCTTGGCCGCGCAGCAGGTGCACCAGGTTGGCGAGCTCGAGCACCTGCTCGGCGCCCGCTTCGAGCGCGCCGGGGCTCGTCACGGCGCCGCGCGCGTCGCGCTCGGCGGGGATCAACACGTCCATCAGCGCGGCGACGTTGTCGCGATAGCGCGCGCGCGCTGCCTGGGCGTCGGGCGGGGCGCCGGCGTCGGGACGCGGCTGCGGCTGAGCCTGGGCGTTTGGGTCGCCGCAGCCCAAAGACAGTGTGGGCAGCCCGAGCGCGCCAATGATCTTGATGATTTCGCGACGACTGAAGGCGGCGCGCGCGGTCGTCTGGTCGTTTCGTTTGCTCACGGCCGACACAGCTAACAGAGCGGCGGGCGCGCTGTCCGTTGCCGATTGCGCAACGCCCTCTGCGCATTTCGGACATGGAGCCGAGGCGGGTCGAGTCGCTATAGCCCGCCGCCATGTGCGAGCGACACACACGACACGCGCTGCTGATGCGGCTGCCGCTGGCGATGCTGGCGCTGATGCTGGCGCTGCTGCTGGCGATGGGCTGCGACCTTGACGGCGCATCGCAGCGCGCCCCGGGCAGCGATGACTTCGAGTTCATCGTCGTCGGCGCGGGCGCGGGCGGCGGCCCGCTGGCGGCGCGGCTGGCCAAGGCGGGCCGCCGCGTGCTGCTGCTCGAGGCCGGCGCCGACGTGGGCGGCAAGCTGACCTACCAGGTGCCGGCGCTCCACGCGCGCGCCACCGAGGACCCCGACCTCGCCTGGTGGTACTTCGTGCGCCACCACCGCGACGGCAGCGTCGACAGCACCGACAGCAAGCACACGCCCGAGGGCATCCTCTATCCGCGCGGCAGCGGGCTCGGCGGCTCGACGGCGGTCAACGCGATGGTCACGATCCTGCCGTCGCCGTCGGACTGGAACCGCATCGCCACGATCACCGGCGACGCCAGCTGGCGCGCGCAGCGCATGCACGCCTACTACGACCGCGTGCGCCAGTGGCTGAGCGTGGAGATCCCCGACCCCGCGCTCGCCATCGGCGACCGGCAGGTCTCGTCGTATCTCGCCTCGGCGGCGGCGACCTACGCCGACGAGTCGCGCCCCGGCGGCAGCGCGAGCAGCGATCCGCTGGCGCTGCTCGGCGTGGGGGGCGAGCTGAGCCGGCTCTTGTCGCAAGACATCAACGCGTCACTGCGCGACGGCGAGACCACGGGCCTGTTTCGCATCCCGCTCGCCACCAAAGACGGCAAGCGCAACGGACCGCGCGAGCTGATCCTCGAGACCGTCGCCGCCGGTCATCCGCTCACCGTGCGCACGCACAGCTTCGTCACGCGCGTGCTGTTCGACGACGGCGCGGCGGTGCCGACGGCCATCGGCGTCGAGGTCAAGACCGGCGGGCATCTCTACGCGGCGACGCTCTCCAAGCAGCAGGCGCCGGGCGGCACGGCCAAGTACTACGCCAGCCGCGAGGTGATCCTCTCGGCGGGCGCCTTCAACACGCCGCAGCTTCTGATGCTGTCGGGCATCGGCCCGCGCGAGCAGCTGCAAAAGCACGGCATCGCCGAGCGCCTCGCGCTCGCCGGCGTCGGCGAGAACCTGCAGGACCGCTACGAAGCGGCCGTGGTGAGCCAGCTCGGCGGGCCGCTCGGCATCGTCGAGCAGTGCACGCTGGCCGGCGCCACGACGAGCGCGCCGCAAAGCAACGAAGACCCCTGCCTCTCGCGCTGGCAGCACGGCCGCCAGGGCGTCTATCGCACGAGCGGCTTTCTCGCCACGGTGCTGCGCCGCTCGTCGCCCGACCTGCCGCTCGCCGATCTGCAGGTCTTCGCCGTGCCGGGTGATGCGCGCGGCTACTACCCGGGCTACTCGCGCGACGCGCTGGTGCGCAAAGACCGCTTCAGCTGGCTGCTGCTCAAGGCGCACACGCAAAACCGCGACGGCTATGTGCGCCTGCGCAGCGCGAGCCCCTTCGTGCGCCCCGAGATCAACTTCAACTACTTCGACGAGAAGGACCCGCTCGGCGACGCCGACATGCGCGCGATGGTCGCCGGCGTGAAGTTCGTGCGCCGCATCGAAGCGCGCATGCAGAAGGACTTCCCCGATCTGGCGCCCACCGAGGTCTGGCCCGGCGACGACACGCGCGACGACGCAGCCGTAGCGCGCTGGGTGCGTCGCGAAACCTGGGGCCATCACGCCTGCTGCACGAACAAGATGGGCGCCGACGACGACGCGCGTGCCGTGCTCGACGCGCGCTTTCGCGTGCGCGGCGCGCGGCGGCTGCGCGTGGTCGACGCCTCGGTGTTTCCCGAGATCCCCGGCACGTTCATCGCGCTGCCGATCTTCATGGTCAGCGAAAAAGCCGCTGACGTGATCCTGGAGGACAACCGATGAGCCGCGTGCTGCTGCTCCTGCTGCTGCTGGCGGCGTTTTTCGCCTGCGCCTGCGACGCGCCGAGCGACGTCTGCGCCAAGCTGCCCGAGCGCCTGCGTCGCTGCGATCTGCCGGCGCCGCGCGTCGACTGCAGCCTGCTCGACGACGACGAGCAGCGCTTTGTCGCAGACCAGGTCGATGGGCTCAACTGCGAGCGCGCCATCGATCCCACCAGCGGCCGCGTCGACGAGCGCCTCTGCCGCCTCTTCGGCTGGCCCTGCCCCGACGCGCTCTATCCCGAGCCGCAGGCGGGCTACACGCGCCACACGCTGCTGTTCGTCAGCGGCATCGACGGCAGCCCGACCTTCGACTGGCACCCGCGCATCCTCGAGGCGCTGCGCAAGCTCGGCTACGCCGTGCGTCACGTGCGTCTCTCGCCTTGGGCCGATCGCCGCCAGCGCGCCTTCGACCTGTGGCAGGTGGTCGAATCGCAGCCGGGCAGCGGCAAGGTCAACCTGATCTGCTGGGCCGTGGGCGGGCTCGACTGCCGCTACATGGTCAGCCCCGGCGGCCTCTTCGCCGACGACGCCAACAAGCAGCAGCAGGTGGCGAGCCGTGTCGCCTCGATCACCACCATCTCGACGCCGCACTACGGCACCGAGGTGGCGCGCGTGGCGCAGACGGCGCTTCAGGGAGACGCCAAGGCGCTGCTCGCGGCGTGGGTTGGCTCGAGCTCGGGCGCGGCGCTCTCGCAGGGCAGCATCGACCGGGCGCTCGCCGAGCTGACGCCCGAGGCGCTGGCGCAGCTCAACGCCCACGTCGTCGACGAGCCGTCGATCCCCTACTTCTCGTGGGCCGGCGTGAGCGCCATCGGCGGCAACGAGCAGCTGCTCGACCTCGCCGCGGTCACAAAAGTGTGCACAGATGACACGGGGCACCTGCTCTTCGAGCACACAGCGCACGATTCACTCAACGAGCTGCTGCTGCTCGGCGCGCCCTTCGCGGGCTCGCTGCCGAGCCCGCTGGTAAGCGGCCCGCACGACGGGCTGGTCGCGGTAGCGAGCGCGCGCTGGGGCACCTTTCGCGGCTGCGTGCCGGCAGACCACTACGACATGGTGGGCCAGATCGGCAGCTTCGGCGTCGACCCGCGCAGCGGCTTCGACGCGGCCCGCTTCTACGCCAACCTCGCCGCCGATCTGGCGGCGCGAGGGCTCTAGACCATGCGTACGGCGATCATCGGCGCTCTGCTCGTCGCCACCAGCGGCTGCGGCCTCTTCGCACCGCCCGAGCAGAACGACCACTGCGAGGAGCTCAACCGCGAGCTGCGTACCTGCATCGGCGAGACCTTCGCGCCGCTTTCTTGCGACCGCCTCTCGCCCGGCGACGTCGACACCATCAGCGGCCTGCTCAGCGGCCTCGGCTGCACGGTGCTCAGCGGCGCCGTGCCCGGCGACGGCGACGTGCTGACCAGCACCTGTCGGCTGCTCGGCGTCGGCTGCGAGGACGCCTTCACACCGGCGCCGGTGCACGCGCCGGCGCGCTACCCGGTGCTGATGGTCAACGGCATCGACAACTCGCCGGCGTTTTCCTACAGCCGCCGCATCCTGCAGATGATGCGCGACGTCGGCGGCCATGACGTGCGCCTCGCCACCGTGCCGCCCTTCGACGCGCCGCGCATCCGCGCCGCGGTGCTGTGGCGCCACGTGCAGAAGGTGCGCGCCGACACGGGCGCCGCCAAGGTCAACCTGATCTGCCATTCGCTGGGCGGGCTCGACTGCCGCTACCTCGTCAGCGAGGGCGGCCTGCACTGGGACCTCGACGACACCAGCCACGAAGCGATCCGCAGCAGCGTCGCCTCGATCACGATGATCTCGACGGCGCACCGCGGTACGCCGGCCGCCGACCTCGCGCTGGGCTATCTACCCGACGGCGATCGCTTCGACGGCATCAACCGCATCGCCACGCTGCTCGGCGGCTGGTTCACCGAGCGCACGCTGCAAGAGGACGTGCACCTGCGCGAGGCGTTGATGGCGCTCTCGAGCTCGACGGCCAAGGCCTTCAACGCCGAGATCGTCGACGCGCCCGGCATCTACTACCAGTCGTGGGCCGGCTACTCGCGCCCCTTCGGCGTGGCCACCACCGAGCACGACGCGCGCCTCGCCGAGCTTTGCAAGACCAGCGACGGCGGCGACGGCCTCAGCGAGCACTTCACCGGCAGCCACGACTACCTGGCGCTCGATCTGATCGGCACGGGCGAGGTGATCTCGAGCAGCGCCGGCGACGACAAGATCGTGCCCAACGACGGCCTCGCGCCGGTGGCTTCGGCACGCTGGGGGCGCTTTCGCGGCTGCATCCCCGCCGACCACAAGGAACAGCTCGGCCAGCAGAACCTGGCCGACGTCAACGTGCGCAGCGGCTTCGACGTCGCGCGCTTCTACACCAACATCGCTGGCGAGCTCAGCGGGATGGGTTTCTGACGATGAGCACTCTGCGCGCTATGGCGACGCTGTTGGTCGCGCTCTCGCTGCTCGGGCTGTCGGCGCTGCTGCAGGTCGGCTGCCAGCTGTTCGACGACAGCGGCAGCGCCACCGATGACCTCTGCTACGAGGCCCAGATGGCGGTGCAGGCCTGCGGCGTGACGCTGCCGCTGCTCGCCGACGGTCCATGCAACGGCTTTCGCCGCACCATGGCCCAGTGCATCACCGACCAGTCGGGCTCCTGCGACGCGCTCGCCGAGCTCACGCGCCGGCCTGATCGCTGCTTCGCCGGCCTGTTGAACCTGCCGCCGCCGGCGGGCACCAACCCGGGCAACGCGCCGGTGCCGAGCCCGCTGTTCGGTCCACGGCAAGACGCCGGCAGCGCTGACGCCGCGTCGCCCCAGTCCGACGCCGCGCCGCCCAAACCCGATGTCACGAAGCTCGCGCCCGACCAAGGCACACCCGACCAGAGCACCCCCGACCAGGCGGCGCCCGATCAGGGCACGCCCGCAAACTTCGAGGGCGACGTGGCGAGCTGCAAGGACGGCCTCGACAACGACAACGATGGCTACGTCGACTGTCGCGACTTCGGCTGCTCGAAAAACCCCGCCGTCACCTTCTGCGGCGCTGAAGACACCGACGCGCGCTGCAGCGATGGCATCGACAACGACGGCGATGGCTACTTCGACTGCGACGACTTCAGCTGCTCGAAGAACCCCAACGTCACCGTCTGCCCCAAGTCCTGAGGAGCAATCGCCGTGAAGTCCTATCTCCCTAACATCGGCGAGCGCCTGGCGCGCTGGGTGCTCGCGCACCGCGCGCTGACGGTGGTCGTCTCGATCGCCGTCACCGCGGCGCTCGGCCTCGGCGCGCTGCGCGTGCAGTTCTCCACCGACTACCGCATCTTCTTTCCGAAGAGCGATCGCAAGCTCGCCGCCTTCGACAAGCTCGAGAAGGTCTTCACCAAGACCGACAACGTGATGTTTGTCGTCAAGCCGCGCGAGGGCGACATCTTCCGCAGCGACGTGCTGGCGGCGATCAAGTCGCTCACCGAGCGCGCCTGGAAGCTGCCCTTCGCCGCGCGCGTCGACTCGCTGACGAACTTCCAGCACTCGCGCGCCGTCGGCGACGAGCTCAAGGTCGGCGCGCTGGTGCCCGGTCGCCCGAGCGCGCTGAGCGCCTACGACCTGCGCGAGCTGCGGCGCATCGTCGGCGCCGAGCCGCTGCTCGATGGCAGCCTCGTCGCGCGCGATCGCAAGGCCGCCGGCGTCAACGTCACGCTGCAGCTCAGGCGCAAAGATCCCACCGAGGTCAGCCGCGCCGCCGCCGCCGCGCGTGCGCTGGCCAAAGACATCGCCGCCCAGTTTCCCACCGTCGAAGTGCGGCCCTCGGGCATGGCGATGATGAACGACGCCTTCATGCAGGCCTCGCTCGCCGACATGTCGCTGACGATCCCGCTGATGGCCATCGCGATGCTGATCGTGCTGACGCTGCTGCTGCGCGGCGCGTGGCCGACGCTCAGCATCGCCGCCGTCTTCGGCTGCTCCGCCGCGATGACCATGGGCCTCGCCGGCTGGCTCGGCTATCCACTCACCCCGCCCTCGGCCGCCTCGCCGACGATCGTGCTCACGCTCGCCATCGCCGACGGCGTCCATCTGGTCGTCTCCGTGCTGCGTGCGCTCGGCCGCGGCGTCGAGCAACGCCAGGCGATCATCGACAGCCAGCGCGAAAACTTCAAAGCGATGCTGCTGACGAGCCTCACCACGGCGATCGGCTTTCTGTGCCTCAACTTCGCCGAGGCGCCGCCGTTTTGGCACCTCGCCAACATGACGGCCCTCGGCGTGGTCGCTGCCTTTGTCTTTTCGGTCACGCTGCTGCCGGTGCTGCTGTCGCTGGTGCGCCTGCGCGCGCCGCGTACGCGCGAGAGCGACGCCCCGGAGAAGCGGCGCATCGCGCCCGCCGTCGCCGCCTGGGTGCTGCGCCAGCGCCGCCCGATCCTCGCCGCCGGGCTCGTCGCGGCGCTGCTCTTTACCGCCCTCGCCGCGCGCCTGCGCTCCAACGACCACTTCGTCGGCTACTTCGCCAGCTCGCTGAGCTTTCGCCGCGACACCGACTTCATGGTCAAGCACCTGGCAGGCCTCTACACGGTCGAATACCAGCTCGGCAGCGGCGCCAAGAACGGCATTACCAAGCCGCGCTATCTCGCGCAGGTCGACGCCTTCGTCAGGTGGCTGCGCGCGCAGCACGAGGTCTCGCACGTCTACAGCATCACCGACGTGCTCAAGCGCCTGCGCATGAACAGCTACGACGACGACCGCAGCGAGTACAAGCTGCCGGCAAAGCGCGCCGTGGCGAGCCAGCTCCTGCTGCTCTACGAGATGTCGCTGCCGCAGGGGCTCGACCTCACCGACCGCGTCGACCTCGACAAGTCGCGCAGCCGCGTGACGGTCACGCTGACCAACCTCTCGAGCCGCGACCTGCGCGCCTTCACCGCGCGCAGCAAGGCCTGGCTGCGGCGCAACGCCGACGCGCCGCTGTGGACGCAGCCGATCAGCCCGGTGGTTATCTTCTCGTCGCTCTCGGACCGCAACACGCGCGCCATGATGCGCGGCAACATCCTGTCGCTGCTGCTGATCTCGGCGCTGCTGGCGCTGGCGCTGCGCAGCGTGCGCCTCGGCGCGCTGTCGGTGCTGCCCAACCTGATCCCCTTCGCACTGGCCTACGGCGTCTGGCAGCTGCTCTTCGGCGAGGTCAACATCGTGGCCTCGATCTCGGGCGCCGTCGGGCTCGGCATCATCGTCGACGACACGATCCACTTTCTCGCGCGCTACCAGCGCAAGCGCGCCGAAGGGCTCGAGCCAACCGAGGCCGCGCGCCAGACCTTCAGCGAGATCAGCGCCGCGCTCTGCTCGACGACCATCGTGCTGAGCATCGGCTTCGCGGTGCTGCTGCTCTCGTCGTTTCAGATGACCAGCCACCTGGGGCTGCTCACGATCCTGATCCTCGGCGCCGCGCTGGCCGCCGATCTGCTGCTGCTCCCCGCGCTGCTGGCGACCTTCGACCGCAAGCGCCCCGCGCGCGCTCCGTCGCACGCCCTCGAAACCCGAGCTCCGACCCATAAGACACAGGTAGGTGAAGCATGAAGATCCGCAGCAAGCTCGTCCTCTACAGCATCCTCGCCGCGACGTTGACGCTCGCCATCGCCGCCGAGCGCGTCTCGCGCGCCGCGTCGCCGTCGGGCGCCGACATCGCGCGCAAGGCCGCCGCGCAGCTGTCTGGCTACGGCGACCAGCAGGCGAGCCTCAAGATGATCCTCAAGAACGCCCACGGCAACGTCGCCACGCGCGCGATCCGCTTTCGCACGCTCGAGGACAAGGGCGGCCAGAGCTACGCGCTGATCATCTTCGACAGCCCCGCCGACGTGAAAGGCACGGCGCTGCTGACGCACGACAAGCGCGGCGGCGACGATGACCAGTGGCTCTACCTGCCGGCGCTGCGTCGCGTGCGCCGCATCTCGTCGTCCAACCGCACCGGCCGCTTCGTCGGCAGCGAGTTTTCTTACGAGGACCTCTCCGGCTACGACGCCGCCGACTACCACTGGAAGCGCCTCGCCGATCGCGGCGGTCACTACGTCATCGAAGCGCGCCCCAAGCGCTCGGGCTCGGGCTACAGCCGCCGCGTGCTGCTGGTCAGCAAAAAGGGCTATCGCATCGAGCAGATCACGTTCTTCGACCGCAAGAACGCGCGCGTCAAGACGCTCAGCTACAGCCGCTTCAGCCGCCCCGATGGCAAGCACGAGCGCGCCCTGCGCTGGACGATGGTCAACCACGAGTCGGGCAAGAGCACCGTGCTCGAGTTTTCCAACTTCCGCTTCAACCAAGGGCTGACCGTCAGCCAGTTCTCCAAGTCGCGCCTGCGCCGGCTGCGCTAGCGCGCTGAAACACACGTGCGCTCGCTCTTCGCCATAACGTTTGTGCTGTGCGCCGGCTGCGGCGCCAAGGTCGACTACCGCGGCTCGATGGCGGCCGACGGGCGCGCCTTCTTCCGCAAGGCCAAGTACGCCGCGCAGGAGCAGGGCTCGAGCGTCTCGCTGGTCGCCGAGCCCGAGTTCTACCTGCAGTCCAAGAGCGAGCGGCACCTGCTCACGCTGCGCCCGTTCCTGCGCCTCGATCCCATCGACCAGCAACGCTCGCACTGGGACATCCGCCGCGCCGACTACGTCGCCAGCGTGGGCGACTGGGTCTTCGGCGCCGGCGCCGGCATCTTCAGCTGGCGCGTGCTCAGCGGCGTGGGCGTGGTCGACATCATCAACCAGATCGACTTCGTCGAAGACGCCAGCGGCAACCAGAAGCTCGGCCAGCCTTACGCGCGTATCGCCTGGCAGCCGGGCGCGTGGTCGTTCGAGATCATGGCGCTGCCGGTCTTTCGCCAGCCGACGTTTCCCGGCGAGAAGGGGCGCCTTCGCTTCGCCGCGCTGGTCGACACCGACTCGGCGCTCTACGAGACGCGCCTCGGGCGCTGGCAGCCGAGCTTCGCCGCGCGCGTGGCCGTCAACGCCGGCGGCTTCGACATCGGCCTGGGGCTGTTTTCGGGCGTCTCGCGCCAGCCGCGCCTCATCGCGCAGATCACCGACGAGCGCGTGGTGCCAGCCTACGATCTGACGCACCAGGCCTCGCTCGACGTGTCGTGGACCATCGGCCCGGTGGTGCTCAAGGCCGAAGGCTTCGGGCGGCTGTGGTCGCGCGACCTGCGCTTCTACGGCGGCGCCGGCGGCGGCATCGAGTACAACTTCTTCGACATCGCCGGCTCGGGCGTCAACTTGGCGCTGCTCGGCGAGTACTACTACGACAGCCGCCCTGCCGACGCACCGCTGACGTTCTTCAAGAACGACGCCTTCCTCGGCACGCGCCTGACGCTGCCCGACAGCGGCGGCACACGCTTTATCGTCGGCGCCGTCACCGACGTGCGCGATCTGCGCACGTACATCCGCGGCCAAGCCTCGCGCCGCTTCGGCAACCACTTCCGCGTCATCGTCCAGGTCAACGCCTACGTCGGCAAGCGCGACGGCCTCGAAGGGGGCCTGCTGCGCGACGACCACGCCATGCTGCGCCTCGCCTACTTCTTGTAGGCCGACGGCGGCACCTCGGCCCAGAAGAAGCCGCGCAGGTCGCCGGCCGCGAAGCCGACGGCGTGGTCCTGCGGGTAGGCGGCGCTGATCTCCTTTTGCAGCGCAGGTGCGATCGTCTTCGCATCGCCGTGACACTTGAGACACACCCCGACGGTGCCGATGGGGCGCAGCACGCCCACGCGCCCGCCGCCGAGCTGCACCACCGCGCCGGCGCGCACGGTCTTGTCGCCCGCCGCGGCGCGCGCGACGTAGGGCGCCGCCCAGGCACGCGGCTTGTTCGCGGCGTTGCGCAGCTTGTGGCTGGTGCGACCGATGGCGATGCCCTGCGCGGCCGCGACCTGCGCGGTGACCTTCTGCGCGACGTCGCGACAGACGCGCACCGCCGCCGCCGGCCCACCCTGGGCGAGCGCCTCCTTGAGCCGCTTGCCGAGCGCCTTCTTGAGCACACCGAAGGCGCGCTCCGCGGCGGCGACGGCCGGGGCAGCCGCTGCGGCCGCCGGTTTGGTGGTGGCGGTGGACGACTTGTTGGCGCCCGATGTTGGGGGGGGCGTGTCGTGTTTGCAGCCGAGCGGCAGCGTCGCGCTCAGCGCCAGGATGGCCAGTGCTCGAAGCATCGCGTGCTCCTTTCCTGGCCGATGTTTACCCGATCCTACTTCTTGTTGGCAGCGAAGGCTGCCTTGGCGCCCAGCTGCAGGAACAAGTCGACGTGGGCGCCGGGGTAGGCCTTCTTCATCGCGGCCACCAGCTCCTTCGGCGCGCTCGCTTGCTTGCGCGCCGCCGCGAACGTGTCGAGGTAGGCGCGCGTGTAGCGCAGCAGCGCCGGCGTCTGCGCCGAGCCGCTCAGCTGGTGGCCGGGGATGACGCGCTTCAGCCCGGGCAGCTTGCCGAGCGCCTCGGTCTGCTTGGCCCAGGCGCTGCGCGAGGCGTCGTCGCTGGTGGCCGTCCACAGGTGCACGTCGGCGTAGCCGATGTCCGAGGCAACGAGCGTGCCGCTGCTCGGCACGAACAGCGCCGTGATCGGGTGCGTGTCGCCGGCGAGCCCCGCCATCAGCCGCACCTCGGCGCCGTCGATGACGAGCGTGTCGCGCGCGTACACTTCGGGAATGATCGGCATGCCGGGAAACTCGGGGCCGAGCATCTTCTGGCGCGAGGCGGCCACCGCCATCGCGCTGCGTTTCATCTCGGCGACCACGTCGGCGCTGGCGATGATCTTCGCGCTCGGAAAGCGCCGCGCCAGGATCGCGCTGCCGAGGTAGTGGTCGGGGTGTGCGTGGGTGATGAAGATGCGGCTGACGCGCTTGCCCGTCTTGGCTGCCGCCTCGACGACCGCGTTGGCGCCGCTCTTGGTGAACTGTGCGTCGACGATGACCAGCTCGCGCGCGCCGACGAGCAGCACCGAGTTGACCGCGCCAGCGGCCTCCGCCGAGGTGACGACCTCGATGCCGAGCGCGGCGGACGAGACGTTGGGCGTGTTGTGGGTGGACGAAGTGCTCGCGCAGCCGCCGAGGCCGAGCGTCGCGATGAGGATTGCCGTGGCTGTTGTTTTCATACCGAAGAGATAGCAAGTCCGAAATCGTGGCACTATGGCTACAATCTGACAGGTAAGTTCGATTGGACCGGACAATCCCAGCCCACACCGACCTGCTGAGCAAAGCTGCGCTCTTTGTCGCCATCGTGCGCCACGGCTCGTTTTCGGCGGCCGCCGCCGCGATGCAGCTCGGACGCAGCACCGTCAGCGACCACATCAACACGCTCGAACAGAAGCTCGGCGTGCGTCTCATCGAGCGCACGACGCGCAAGCTGCGACTGAGCGAAGAGGGCGAGCTGCTCTACGAGCGCATGAGCGCCGCGCTGGCGGCGTGGAGCGAGGCCTGCGACGCCTTCGAGCAGCGCCAGAGCGAGCCCACCGGGCGGCTGCGCGTGACGTGCCCGATCGGCCTCTCGCAGACGCTGCTCGCGCCGGTGCTGAGCACGCTGCTGCGCGCGCACCCAAAGCTCTCGGTGGACCTCGTCGTCGACGACCGCGTGCGCGATCTCGTCGGCGACAACATCGACGTCGCCGTGCGCATGGGCACGCCGCACGAGACGGACGCCGTGGCGCGGCTGCTCGGCGAAGACCCGCTGATCGTCGTCGCCGCGCCCGAGCTGGCCGCCACCCTCGACGACACGCTCGAGTCGCTGGCGCGCTGCGCCTGGGTCGCACACGGCGAGCTCGTCACGGCCCGCACCACGCTCTATCACCTCGATGACGATCGCCAACACCCGCTGGCGCCGCGCTATCGCGCCAGCGCAACCAACTCCGAGGCCCAGCTCTCGCTGGTCGCTGGCGGCGCCGGCGTCGCGTTGATGCCGTCGCTGTTCGTGCGCGAGCACCTCGCGCGCGGCGCGCTGGTGCGCGTGATGCCGCGCTGGCGCGGACGCACCGTGCCGATCTACGCCGTCTATCCAGGGCGGCGCTACCCGGCGCGCACGCGCGCGCTGCTCGACCAGCTCGCCAGCGCCACGCGCGCGCTGCTCGACGAGGCCCGCGCCTAGCGCGCCGCCGACGCCGATGAGCGCGATGCGCCAGATTCGCTACAGTCGGGTATGGACGCCACCGCCGCCACGCTCGATCACATCGTGGCCGCCGCCGTCATCGGTCAGAAGGTGCAGGCGGCGGCGCTGCTGGTGGCGCGCGAGGGCGAGGTCGTTTGCCAGCGCGCCTACGAGCAGCCGCCCGTGGCGCGCGTCGACCGCGTCTACGACCTCGCTTCGCTGACCAAGGTGCTCGCCACCACCACCTCGGTGATGCTGCTCGTCGACGAAGGCGCGCTGTCGCTCGAGACGCGCGTCGCCGATGTGCTGCCAGCCCTCGCCGCACTGCCGAGCGGCGCGCTGCGCGTCACGCACCTGCTCGAGCACAGCGCGGGGCTGCCCGGCTGGCGTCCCTACTACGAGCTTGTGGCCCGTCGCGAGGCCGCCGGCTTGGTCGCGCCCAGCCGAAACGGCGCCGAGCGCAAGGCGCTCGTGCGGCAGCTCGTCGCCGCCGAGCCTCTCGAGGGCAACCCCGGCGAGCAGACGGTCTACGGCGACGCCGCCTTTCTGCTGCTCGAGTGGATCGTCGAAACGCTCAGCGGCGAGCGCCTCGACGCGTTCTTCGCGCGGCGGGTCGTCATTCCGCTCGGCCTGAGCCACGTGTTTTTCATCGACCTCGACGCGCCGGGCGAGCGCGCGATGCGCCTCGAGCGCTATCGCTTCGCCGAGACGGAGCTCTGTCCGTGGCGCGACCGGCGGCTGGTCGCCGAGGTGCAGGACGACACGGCCCACGCCGTCGGCGGCATCGCCGGTCACTGCGGCCTCTTCGCCAGCGCCTACGACATCCACATCATCGCCCGCGAGCTGGTGGCCGCCTATCGCGGCGCGCGCTCGATCTTCGGGCGCGACGTGGTGCGCGCGTTCTTCGACCACCGCAGCGCCGTGCGCTACGGAGACAGCCGCGCGCTCGGCTGGCAGCTGCCCCACGGCCACGACGCCGGCGCAGGCCAGGCCTTTTCACCGCAGAGCGTCGGGCACAACGGATACACCGGCACGTCGCTGTGGATCGACTTGGCCAAGCGCTTGTGGGTCGTGCTGCTGACCAACCGCCTCTACTACGGCCGCGAAAACCGCCCGATGGTGAGCATCCGCACGCAGGTGCACGACGAGGCGCACCTTTCGCTCGGCTGAAGTGCGGCCTTGGCGCGCGGCGCGGCGGCGCTAGACTGCGCGTGTGACCACGCGCACCCCGCCGCTCGAGCTGCTCGTCGTCGACGATGACGTCGTCGACCAGCGCGCCATCGCGCGCGCGCTGCGGGCCGCGCTCGACATCAAGTCGATCGAGACGCGCGACGAGGCGCGAAGCGCGCTCGAGCTGCTCGAAGGGCGGCGCTTCGACTGCGTGGTGCTCGACTACGGGCTGCCCGACGCCGACGGACTCGAGGTCGTGCGCACCCTGCGCGCGCGGCACGACGCCGTGCCGATCGTCGTGCTCACCGGCGGCGCCGACGAAGCGATCGCCGTCGAGCTGATGAAGGCCGGCGCGTCGGACTACCTGCTCAAAGCCAACCTCGAGCGCGTCGCAGACTCGGTGCGCGGCGCCGTGCGCCTGCACGCGGCACAACGCGAGGCGCAGCGCGCGCGACGCGAGCGCGACGCCGAACGCGATCTGCTGCGCGCCGTGCTCGAGCAGATGCCCGCCGGCGTCGTCGTCGCGGCGCCCGATGGCGAGCTTCTGCTCTACAACGAGCGCTTGCGACAGCTGCTCGGCGCGCTGCCGGCCCTCGGAGCGCCCGGTGCGCCGCGCAGCGCGCGCGACCTCGGCCGCTTCGTGTTGCTCGGCGACGCCGCGGAAAGCTCGCTGCCGCTAGCCGCGGTGCTCGAGGGCGGCGTCCGCGTGGAGGGCGAAGAGCGCGAGAGCGAAGGCGACGACGGCGCGCGGCTGGTCGTTCAGGTCAGCGCCGCGCCGGTGCAAGGCGGCGCTGGCGAGCTCGTGGCCGGCGTGATGTCCATCGCCGACGTCACCGAGCTGCGCCAAGCAGAGGAGCGCGCGCGCCGCGCGATCGAGGCGCGCGACGATCTGCTCGCCATCGTCTCGCACGACCTGCGCAACCCGCTCAACGCCATCGCGATGGCCGCAGAGCTGCTCGAGGACGACGATGTGGCCCGCCGCGCCGGCGTCGACCCGCGAAAGACGCTGCGCCGCGCCGCGCGCCGCGCGGACCGGTTGATCGGCGATCTACTCGACGCGGCGAGCATCGAAGCCGGCACGCTGAGCCTGCTGCGCAGCGATGTCGACGTCGCGGCGTTGGTCGACCAGGTGCATGCCGAGCTGCTGGCGCTCGCCGAGCCACGCGGCGTCGCGCTGGCCGTGCACGTCAGCGACGCGATTCCCGCCGTGCGGGCCGACGCCGATCGCATCGCACAGGTGCTGGCCAACCTCGGCCGCAACGCCATCGAGCACAGCCCGCGCGGCGCGACCGTCAGCATCCGCGTCGTGTCAGATCCGCCCGGTGTGCGCTTCTGCGTCAGCGACCAGGGCGAGGGCATCGCAGCCGATCAGCTGCCGCACGTCTTCGATCGCTACTATCAGGCCAAACGCCACAAACGCGCCGGTGCGGGCCTAGGACTTTCGATCGTGCGCGGGATCATCGATGCACACGGCAGCGAGATCGCGCTCGCGAGCACCGTCGGCGAGGGCAGCCGCTTCTCTTTCGTGCTGCCGGCCGCCTCGCCGATCTAGCGCCTAGGACGCTGGCACGCGCTTCGCAACACTGCGGAGCATGACTACTTACAGCACCACCACCAACAACAACAACAACACCGACCAGCAAGCACGCCCTCCCAAGCTCTCGTCAGCGAGCGCCGAGACGCTGCAGGATCTGGTGGGCCGCATCGAGTCGGCCCAGCAGCTCGACCACACGGCGCGCGACGTGACGCTGCAAACCGAGCTGGCAGAGCTTGTCTCGCGTCGCGCGGGGCGGCGCGCGCGCTTCGCCGCCGATCTGCGCGCCATGCTGCGACACGCGGGCGAGCGCGAGCCGCCGCCGGCCCAGGAAGGCGCCCTCTCGCGACTGCACCGCGACTGGACGGCGTTCGCCCACTTCATCGACGGCGACAAGCCCACCGCGCTGCTGGTCGAGCTGCGACGCCGCGACGAGGCGCTGCTCGACGCCTATCAGGACGCCATACGCACCGTCGACGAGCCGCTCGCCGCGCGCGTGCTGTGGGCACAGCGCAGAGAGCTCGTCGCCGAGCGCGACGATCTAGGCCAGCTCGCCTAAGGAAGCTCGACCAGCGACCAGTACTTGCCGAGGGTCGCCATCGCCAAGACAAACGCAGCGAAGGTCACCGGCTTGATGATGTATCCGGCGACGTTGAGGTCGAACGCCGTGACGCGATCGTTTTCGTCCGCCGATGTCGTCAGCACGACCACTGGCAAGCGCCGCAGATGCGCGTCGGCGCGCAGCTCGCGCAGCAGCTCGAGCCCGTCCATACGCGGCAGGTTCAGATCGAGCAGCAGCAGCAGGTTGTCGGGCGCGAGCTGACCCGATCGCAGCATCTGCAGCGCCTCGACACCATCGCTGGCCACGTGAAGCGGGTTGGTCATGTTGTTTTCGCGAAACGCTCGCTTGACCGTCCGCACGTCGAGCTGGTCGTCTTCGACCAGCAGGATACTCAGCTCGCGCGTGCTTCTCATCTATCCCTCTCGCTCGTGCTTGTCTCTCCAGGTGAAGTAGAACGTGGCGCCCTGGCCGGGCTCCGACTCGACCCACACGCGACCGCCGCGCGCCTGCACGAGCTTGCGCACCAGCGCCAGACCGATGCCCGTGCCCTCGACCTTGTCGCGCGGCTTGAGCGTCTTGAACATCTTGAAGATGCGCTCGTGGTAGCGCGCTTCGATGCCCGCGCCGTTGTCGCGCACGTGAAACCGCGGCGTGCCGTCTTGCTGCAGCTGCCAGCCGATCTCGACCCGCTTGTGCTCGACGTCGGCGTGTTTGACCGCGTTGCTAGCCAGGTTGCTAAGCACCTGCGCAAGCGGCATGCGCTCGGTCCTCAACGACAAGGGCGCGTCGTCCAGTGACCACTCGACGTCATCGGCGCCGAGCAGGTCGACCACCTCGCGCGTGAGCGCCGGCACGTCGATATCCTCCGGCTCGCTGGCGTCGCGCCCTGCGCGCGAGTAGGCCAGCAGCGCGTCGATCATGTCTTCCATGCGCTGGACACGGCCGCGCAACAGCGCCAGGTCCTCGCGCGTGGTGGTCGAGATATCCTCGCCGAGATCCTCGCTGATCCAGCTCGCGAGGTTGCTGATGCCGCGCAGCGGCGCCTTCAGGTCGTGCGAGGCGACGTAGGCGAACTGGTCGAGCTCGGCGTTGCGGTGGCGCAGCTCCTCGTTGGTGCGCGCCAGGTCGCGCTCGTAGCGGCTCTGCTCCGTGATGTCGCGTGCGTAGACCGAGACCCAGAAGTCGGAGGCGTCGTCGGGCGTCTCCTCGGGGTCGATCGGAAAGATACGCAGCGCCAGCCAGCGCTGGCCGTCGGCGCGCAGCACCAGCTCGCCGACGTGGCCTTGCTCGACGGCGCCTTCGAGCGCCGCGCGCAGCTGGTCGGCGATGGCGGGCGCGGTCACTTCCCAGATCGCGTGGCCGAGCAGCTCCGCGCGCGGGCGGCCGAACATCTGCTCGGCGCCGCCGTTGACGTAGGTGAAGCGCCAGCGATCGTCGAGCGCGAAGAAGCCATCGGTGATGCTCTCGAGGATCGTCTGCAGGCGCCGACGCGCCGCGAGCTGCACGCGCTCGGAGCTCATCAGTCCTTGTCGCCGATCTCGAGCCGATCGAGCTTGCGGTAGAGCGTGCGCCGGTCGAGGCCGAGCACGCGCGCCGCGTGTGTCTTGTTTCCGCCCGTCGCTTCCAGCACGCGCGCGATGTAGCGCCGCTCGACCGCTTCGAGCGTCAGCATCTGCTCGACGTCGTCGGCGTCGAGCACCAGACGCGTCGCCTGGTAGCGGCGGATCTTGGGCGGCAGGTCGTCGACGGTCAGCTCCTCGAATCGCGTCAGCGCCACGGCGCGCTCGATGCAGTTCTGCAGCTCGCGCACGTTGCCCGGCCAGTGGTAGTCGATCAGCTTCTGGGCGGCCTGACTGCTGAGCCCGACCACCTGCTTGCCGGTGCGCGCGACGACCGCTTCGATGAAATGCTGCGCCAGCAGCAGCACGTCGTTGTCGCGTGCGCGCAGCGGCGGCACCGGGACGTGCACGACGTTGAGGCGATAGTAGAGGTCTTCGCGGAAGGTGCCCTGCTCCACCGCGTCTTCGAGATCACGGTTGGTGGCGCTCAGCACGCGCGCTTCGAAGGCGACCTCGTCATCGGAGCCCACCGGGCGCACGCGGCTGTCCTGCAGCGTGCGCAGCAGCTTGGCCTGCATCTCCATCGGCATCTCGCCGATCTCGTCGAGGAAGATCGTGCCGCCGCTGGCGCGCACGAAGAGGCCCTCGCGATCCTCGCGCGCGTCGGTAAACGCGCCGCGCTTGTGGCCAAACAGCTCGCTCTCGAGCAGCGCCGCTGGCATCGCGGCGCAGTTGACGGCGACAAACGGCCCTTCGGCGTGGTTGCTGGTGTTGTGCAGCGCGCGCGCCACGAGCTCTTTGCCCGTGCCGCTCTCGCCGGTGATCAGCACCGAGACATCGCTCTCGTGCAGCCGCTCGACGAGGTCGAGCACCGCGCGGATAGCGCGGCTCTCGCCGACGATCGGCGCGGCCACCGCTGGGCGCGCCACCGACTCGCGCAGACGCGTGACCTCCTGTTTGAGGCGACTGTGGCTCAACGCGCGCTCGAGGCTGTGGGCGAGGCGCGAGAGGTCGATCGGCTTGTTGATGAAGTCCCATACGCCGACGCGGATGGCGCCGATGGCCGCGTCGAGCGAGCCGTGACCCGTCACGAGGATCACCGGCGTGTCGGGTCGATTCTGCGTGACCCACTCGCAGACCTCGAGCCCGCTGCGCGAGCCGAGCTGCAGGTCGGTGACCACGGCGCCGAGCTCGCCGTTGGAGCGCTCGAGCAGCTCCAGCGCCTCCTCGACGCTGCTGCAGGTCTGCGTCTGGTAGCCGTGCTTGGCCAGCCCCATGGCGCCGAGGTCGCGCGTGTCCTCGTCGTCGTCGATGAGCAGCACGCGCGAGCCGTAGAGGGACGTCGTCGATGGTCGTTGCATTGTGGTGGTCCTTCGCTCGGAACGCCTTGCATCGAAGCAAGCCGCGTTCCTAATGCGCACAGCGCGCGCCTCGCGCACGACTCGGGGCGCGCGCCGTGGCGCCGCGCCACTGTGTGCTGATTTGCCACACTCACAGCGCGCTGCAACCGCCAGGATGCTCGCTCTCACCGCTGGACCGCCCCTTGCACTGCACCTCGGCATGCAAGCCTCGATTCGTAAGAAGAAATCACGAAGCCACGACCTGCGCGATCCCGAACGCGCGCGCTCGACGCCTAACCTCGCCTTCGCCGGCGAACGGCTCGCGCGCGTCGACCTGCGCGTGCTGGCGCGCGAGCTGGGGCTCGAGCCGCGCGGCGCAGCGCGCGTCGAACGCGCGCTCGAGCATGTCGACGCCGATACCATCGCCGTGATCCTGTGTTGGCCGCTCGAGGGCGACGCCGACGCGGCGGCCACCTGCGCCGCTGTACGCGCCGCGCTCGCCGAGCGCCAGCTGGTGATCCCTGTCTTCGCCGCGGTGCGCGACCGTGCCACGGCTGCCAAGCTCGCCGCGCTCGATCTCACCGATGTGTTTCATTGGCCCGGCGATCAGCCGCGGCTCGCGCTGGCGCTCGAATCGCTGCTCGCCCCCGCGCGCCGGCCACGAGCGCCCGTACGCGAGGCGCTGCTCGCGCGCGTCAGCGCGGCCTTCGACAGCGCGCCGCCGAGCGTCGCCGTCGACATCGACGACGCGCAGCAACGCATCACGGTGGCCGGCAACGTGGCCTCGCACGCGGAGATGCAGCGCGTGCTCGACGTGATTCGCCTCGGCGCGCACGACTACACACTCGACAACTATCTCGCCATCGCGCCGCGGCAGCGCGAGCAGGACAGCCGCGCCGCCGCGCGCATCGAGTACGCCATCGCGCGCGTCTTGCCCGAAGCCGACGTCGACGTCGCCGTCATCGGTGGACGCGCCCTGCTCAGCGGCCACGTGCAAGACGCGCAGCGCGCCGACACGCTCTCGACGCTGGTCAAGGCGCAGCGCGACGTCGAGCGCGTCATCAGCCGCGTCGACGAAAGGAGCCTCTGATGCTCGCCAACAAGATCCTCGTGCTGGTCGATTTTTCCGAGTGCTCGCTGGCCGCGCTGCGCGCCGCCGCGGCGCTGGGCGAGCGCTGCGGCGCCTCGCTGCACATCCTGCAGGTCGTCACGCCGGCCACCTACGCGATGGCCGATCCGACGGCGACCTCGCAGATGGCCTCCTCGATGGCCTTCGAAGAGGCGCTGCGCAACGGCCGCGCCGAGCTCGACGCGCTCGCCGACAGCACGCGGCAGGCCTTCGACGTACGCTCCGTGACCACCGAGGTCACCGCGGGCGCCCCCATTCCCACCATCGTCGAGCGCACACGACGCGGCGACTTCGATCTCGTCGCGCTCGGCACCCACGGACGCAGCGGGCTGGCGCGACTGCTGATGGGCAGCGTCGCCGAGCAGGTGCTGCGCAACATCGACGTCCCGGCGCTGGTTGTGCCCGGCGGCGAATCGACAGACGACGAGCAATAGAAAGGAGCTCATATATGCAGATCAAGTCCATCCGGTCCCTCACCCTCATCACCACGACCCTCGCGCTGGCGCTCGGTGGCTGCACCGCGGCGCAGCAGCGCAAACAGACGCACACCGTCACGAGCATGCCCGTGGCTTCGCCGGCCAAGGCCGAAAGACGCGCCAAAGCGAAAGTCGCCATCTCGGACAACGTGCAGATAGACACCGAAAGCTACTTCGTGCCGGGGCTGAGCATCTTCAAGCCGGGCGCCAAAGCCAAGCTGCGCGCCCTCGCCGCGCGCATCAAGGCGCGCAAGCACCCCGCCCAGAGCGTGGTGGTCATCGGCTACCACGACAGCCCGCGCTCCAAGCTGATGGACGTCAGCCTCTCGCTTGCACGCGCCGAAGCCGTTCGCGGCCTGCTCGTCGACGCCGGGATCCGCTCGCGCCTCGTCACGGCCATCGGCCGCGGCGAGAACAGCCCTGTGGCCACCAATGACAACACGCGCATCGACATCAAGCTTGTCCCCCATTCCTAAGCCAAACATGCTGCAGAGCGGGTTTCACACGCCGCCGCGCGCGCGCCGGCAGGACGGCGCGCTGCGACGCGCCGGCTTCGAGCTCGAGCTCGCGGGCCTCGGCGTACGCGACGTCGCGGAGGTCGTGAGGCGCCTGTTCGGCGGCGAGATCGACGAGCGAAGCGCCTTCGTCGCCGCCGTGCAGGAGACGCGCTTCGGCGACTTCGAGGTCTGCATCGACTCGAAGCTGCTCAGCAGTCAGCGCTACCTCGATCTGCTGCACGAGCTCGGCCTCGAGCTCGACGGGCGCGCGCTGCAGACGCTCGAGAGCCTCATCGGCCAGGTCGCCGGCTTGATCGTGCCGACGGAGATCGTCACACCGCCGCTGCCCATCGATCAGATCGGCGAGCTCGAGCGCCTGCGACGCGCCCTGCGCCTCGCCGACGCCGAGGGCACGCGCGCGAGCCTGCGCTACGCCTTCGGCCTGCACATCAACATCGAGGTGCCTGATCTCTCGGCGAAGACGCTCACCTCCACGCTGAAGGCCTTCGTGCTGCTCTACGAGCGGATCGTGCACGCTGGCGAGATCGACATCTCGCGCCGGCTGACGCCCTACATCGAGCCTTTCGGCGATGACTACACCAAGCTGCTGCTCGACCCACGCTACTGGCCGGACACGACGCAGCTCGTCGCGGACTACCTGCGCTTCAACCCGACGCGCAACCGCCCGCTCGACATGTTGCCGGTGTTCGCCGAAATCGATGGCGAGCGCGTCGCGCGCGCGGTGCGCGGGGACGAGCGCGAGCTTGTCAGCGCGCGCCCGGCCTATCACTACCGGCTGCCCAACTGTCAGATCGACGAGCCCGGCTGGACGCTCGCCAGCGAGTGGAACCGCTGGGTCGAGGTCGAGCGGCTCTCCGCCAACCCCGAGCGCATCGCGTTTCTCGGCGAGCGCGCCACATCGAAGCGAGGAGGTTGAACCCGACGCGGCCCAACAAAGGCGCGCGGCGCTAACCCACCACGCTCGCGCGACGGCGTGATAGAAGGGCGCCATGAGCAAGCTGCTTCTCGCCACCATCGCGCTGTCGCTGGCGTCGCTGTCGTCCCCTGCGTCAGCCAAGACCAGCGCGAACAAGCCCATCGGCGCGGTCGTCGTACACCCGCTGTTCAAGATCTACTACAGCTGCGCCGAGCACTACGCCGGCCAGTTCAAGTGGAGCGGCGACGCGCTCGGTGCGGACTGCGTGGTGATGCGGCTGCGCGCGGTCGATCGCCGCTACTGGGCGCGCGCCTACCGCGGCAAGGGTCACCGCAATCGCGACTGGTTCGGCTGGCGCGCCGAAGTGCTGGCCCCGATTGGCGGCGTCGTGGTCAAGGTCAACGTCAATCCCAAGACCAACAAGCCTGGCATCATGGGGCGCGGCAAGGCCTCGATGATCACCATCAAGCGCGCCGACGGCGTGCACGTCGTGGTCGCTCACGTGCGCGAGCTCCAGGTCAAAGTCGGCCAGCACGTCCGGCGCGGGCAGGTTATCGCGCGCGTCGGCAACAACGGCTTTTCGCGCCACCCGCACATTCACATCGGCGCGTGGCGTAACAAGACGCCGCTGCAGCTGCGCTTCGATCAGCGCAAGATCCCCAAGGCCAGCTAGCCTGGCGCGCGCGCGCCGCCTCAGCGCGCGAGGAAGTCAGCGATGGCGCGCATGGCCTGCGCGTTGTCGCGGTACAGCACGCCGTGCATGCCGACGGCATCGGCCGCCGCGATGTTCTCTTCGACGTCGTCGAGAAACACCACGTCGGCGGGCGCGACGCCGAGCTGCTCGCAGCTGATGTGATAGATGCGATGGTCGGGCTTGGCTATCCCGACCTCGTGCGAATAGACCAGCGAGTCACAGAGGTCGGCAAATCCGTAGCGCGCCTGCTCGCGCTCGCGCGCACCGATGAAGCTGTTGCTGATGATCCCCGTCAGGTGCTGCGCGCGCAGGCTGGCGAAGTATTCGATGAGCTCGACGTTGGGCTCGCCGAGATACTCGGTCCAGAGATCCTCGACCAGCTCGCTGACCTCCGCGCTGCCGAGCGAAAACGCTTCGGCCAAACCCGCTTCGTATTGCGTGGTGGTCAGCGCGCCGACCGCTCCGGCGGACCACAGCGAAGCACCTCGACGCGCGATCTCGGCCGCCGAGATGCCGAGACGCTCGGCCCAACGGGCGCGCCAGTCGGTCTCGGGCGTCAGCTCGAGGATGCCGCCGATATCGAAGACCACCGCGCGTTTGCTGCGAGCCATCAGCTCTTGTACCACGGCCCGCTGCGCGACGCGCTAAGCTGCTAGCTGTGTCCAGCCGCTTTGACGCCGAGCGCGAGATCGCCGACTACTTCGCCAACGCGGGCCGCTTCGCCGGCGCCGCCGATCGCTACGTCGGCATGGCGGCGGGCGGCGAGGCCGACGAGCTGGTCGACTTCTTGGCCCAGCGCGCGGCCGACGAGCAGCTCGCGCTGGTGCGATCGCTGGCGAGGGTCGCCGTCAGCCGCGAGCGGCGCTGCTTCGACGCGCTGAGCCTGCTGCTTCGGCTCGTGCTGCGCGGCTTCGGCGACGCGGTGCGCTGCGCGCAGCCGGTGCTCGAGGCGGAGCTGCTTCGCGAGGACAACCTCGCCGACTGGCTGGCGCAGCCGGACTGGCCCGCTCCTGACGACCCGCGCATGGGCTGGCGCTACGCCGCTGGGCTTATCGCCATCCTCAGCTGCCTCGGCTCGAGCCGCGTCGAGGCGATCGTCGCGACCATCGGCGCGTCGGCCACGAGCCAGCACTTTCGCGAGACCGCGCGACGAAACCGCGGCATGCGCGTATGAGTGACACGACGTGGACACTTCGGCGCGAGCCTGCCGGCCAAGGCGAACGCTACCGCGTCGACGCCGAGGCCGGACCGCTGTCGTTTCGTCGGGTCTTCGAGCTGCTCGAGTCCAGCGACGCCTTCGCGCTCTGGTACACCGAACGCCTCGCTTCGGCCTCCTCGGGCGCGTTCTTCTGGGAGCACCCACCGCTGACGCTGAGCAGCCTCGACGACCCGTACGAGGTCGTGGTCTTGCCCGCCGCGGCGCTCGAGCGGGCGCGACCAGACGCCGCGGCCTTCGCCGAGCACTTCGAGCGCGGCGGCGAGATCGTCGTATTCGACAATCTCGGCGGTGACGCGACGCTCGTCGTCCCCGCGCCGCGCGCCCAGCCGCAGTGCTACACGCACCTGGCCGCGTTTGTCCGCGCAGCGCCGGCCGCGCAGGTGCGCGCGCTCTGGCGTGCCGTGGCCTCGGCGACCATCGCAGCCATCGGCGACCGACCTCGCTGGCTCAGCACCGCGGGGCTCGGCGTCTTCTGGCTGCACGTCCGCCTCGACTCGCGCCCCAAGTACTACCGCCACGATCCCTACCGCCGCTAGCCGCCGCTTTCGACACGCTCTATGCTCTGAGCGTGGAGTGGCTCTTCGGCATCACGGCGATCATCGGTATCGGCGCCAGCATCGCCGGCACCACGATC
Source organism: Myxococcales bacterium (assembly GCA_020431405.1). Lineage (GTDB taxonomy): Bacteria > Myxococcota_A > Polyangia > JAGQIK01. The sequence goes on along the minus strand of JAGQIK010000052.1, from coordinate 6,293 downwards.
TATCTGCGTCGCGAGACCAAGCGCGCGATGGAGGCCTGGCGCGAGGTGGTCAAGCGGCTCGGCGGCCGCTACGACCCCACGCTCGGCTTCGTCGTCGAGATGGATGACGCCATCGTGCACGCCCCGCGTCCCGCCGCGCGACGCACGGGCATGCTCGAGATCGCCGACGGCCCCGGCACCATCGCGCACCCCGACCGTCTCGATGACGAGGGCGACATGGTGCTCGAGGCGCGCTATCCGCTCCCCGGCGGCGGCCCGCGCTACGCCATCCGCCCGCGCGACGGCGGCTTCGTGCGCACCGGCGGGCGCGTGGTCAAGCTCGGCCGCGACGAGGCGTTCGACGAGCTGATGATCGTCAACACCAACGATCTCGAAGGCACCTACGACGCGTTCAACGAAGAGGTGCAAGAGATGATCGTGCGCAGCCTCAGCGGCTGCATGATCTACAGCGACGGCAGCAGCGTGATCATGCGCCACCTGCCGCCGACCAAGGACAAGCTCTGCATCGAGGACGCCCTGCGCACCCTCGGCGCCCTCGCCAACACCGACGCCTTCGGCCTGCCAGCGCTGCGCTCGCTGCCTGGCGGACGTTACGAAGGCGCGGCTGGCCCGTGGGCGGCGCGCACCGAGGCGCGCGCGCTGCTCGTGCTGCGCGGTCACGAGGTGCTGCTCGCGCCGCGCCTGCAGCGCGAAGACGAAGGTGACGGGCTCGAGGTCGCCAGCGAAGCCTGTGCCTACTGCAAGGACCTCCCCGACTTCAAAGCCGCGGTCGATCGCATCGGCCACGCCTCGGCACGCCTGCCCGAGGGCCTCTTCATCGACGCGGCGCCGCTGGCGCAGTGCGGCGAAGGCTGGCTCCTGGCGCGCGGCGGGCTGCTGACATTTCGCTGGCGCGGCATCGAGCGCGACCCCGTGCGCCTGATGGCCGCCGCGCGCCTGCTCGCCGACCTCGCCACCCGCCGCGAGAGCAGCGGCTACCGCTAGGCCCCGGTCCGGCCGCTTCGCGGGCGAAAACTCGCCCTAGACGCGCGCGCGCGCGAACATCTCGCACGTGAGAATCGTGGCGGCGGCGCTCCTCGTGCTCGTCGGTGGCGGCGGCAGCGCGCGGGCCGGCAGCGATACGCACTACCAAGACCAGCTCATCGGCGAACGCGCCGCCGGCATGGGCGGCGCCTTCATCGCCCTCGCCAACGAGGCCACCGGCGCCTTCTACAACCCGGCTGGCATCGTCGGCGAACGTTCGACGCTGATCCAGCTGCAGATGAGCGCCTACAAGTGGCGTCGCAAGACGTCGGTGGCGATCGACCTGTGCGGCCGCCGCATCGAGCGCGACGAAGGGCAGCTGTTCGGCTTTCCCGCCTCGCTCGGCTTCGCCAAACGCTTCTCCGGCCCGCGCCACACGCGTCACGCCGTGGGGCTGCTTTTGACCATCCCCTACGCCAGCAAGGAGAGCAACGCTTACGCCGTACGCGACGTCAACTGCGCCGGCTTTCGCGTCGACGGCGGCGGCGCGACATACGTCACCGATCGCGTCTTTGTCGGCGGCCTGACCTACGCCTTCGGCTGGCGCTGGCTGTCTGTCGGGCTCAGCGCTGGCCTTGCCGTGCGCGGCACGGGCGCCGCCATCAACGTCAGCGCCCTGGCCGCTTCGCTCGCGCAGCACCCGCTGAGCAGCATGAGCTACGTCGACGGCACGGTGTGGTCGTTCTACCTCAAGGCCGGCGTCATCGCCGAGCCGGTCAAGGGGCTGCGCTTTGGCCTGGCCGTCACATCGCCCTACGTGCGCATCACCGGCGAAGGGCGCATCGACAGCTATCTGGCATCGATCGCCGGACTGCGCGGCACCGTCACGCGCCTGCTGCTCGACGACGCGCAGCTTTACTGGAAGGTGCCCCTGCAGCTCGGCGTCGGGGTCGCCTGGCGCCACGGCGCACTGACGCTCGCCGCCGATGCCCGCCTGCATCTGCCCGTCGCGCGCTACGCGCTCGTCACCCACGCCCAGCTCCCTGCAACGAGCTACTCCGAGCGCGAGCTGACGATCAACGCCAACATCGGCGCGCAGCTCGAGCTCGGTGTGATCTCGCTGCGGGCCGGGTTCTTCACCAACCTGAGCTCCTTTCCTCGCCTCGACGCGACGGCGCCCGCCCTCGCCGAGCACATCGACCTCTTCGGCTTGACCGTCGGCGCCACGCTGCAGACCAACGCCCACTCCGCGCTCTCGCTCAACGTGCAGCTGCTCTTTGGCAGCGGCGAGCGCGTCGCGCTCGAGATCTCCGACGCCGCGGGCAGCATCGCCGTGCGCAACGTGCTCACAGACGTCAGCGAGGTCTCGCTCGTCTTCGGCCTCGGTGGGCGCTTCGATGTCTGGTAGCCGTCTCGCGCGGGTGACGGTGCTGCTGCTGCTGGCGCTTCTCGGCCCCCGCGACGCCCGCGCCGACGACAACCACCACCAGAACTATCTCGTCGGCGAGCGCGCCGTGGGGCTCGGCGGCGCCTTCACCGCCATCGCCGACGACGCCTCGGCCAACTACTACAACCCCGCTGGCCTAGCCGAGATCGGCCGCTCGAGCCTTAGCGTCAGCGCCGGCATGTACGGCTTCAACATCCAGAACATCGACGTCAACGTGCCCGGCCTCAGCGACAGCGGCAAAAACCCAAACAGCACGTTCATCAGCTACCCGACGACGGCGGCCTGGATCCAAGTCGTGCGCCGCGGCGACGACCACGGCGTGGGCCGGCTGCAGCTGTCGCTCTCGCTGCTCACGCCGCAGAGCAACGTCACCCGCCGGCGCATCAACCTGCGCCTCGCCACCGGCGTCGGCAGCCTGACCGGCACCTCCGACTCGCTGCTCTACTCCATCGCCGAAGACGACACGCTGTGGGTTGGCCTCGGCGCCGGCTACAAGGTCACGCGCTGGCTGTCGGTCGGCGCCGCGATCCACCTCGCGATCCGCAGCGCGCGCTACCAGACGCACCTCTACTCGCTGCTCGATATCCGCGTCGGCACGACGATTATCGACCAGCTCTCGCGCCCCACCACCGCCGTCGCCTCGCTCTTGCACTTCGGCCTCATCGGACAGGCCGGCGTGATCGCGCGCCCCACCGAGCACCTGCGCTTCGGCGCGATGTTTCGCACGCCGCTGCTGCGCCTCTCTGGACGCGTCGACTACAACGCGATCGTCGTACGTCAGGTCGAGGGCCAGGCGCAGCCCTCGGTGGACATCGTCGACGAGCGCGGCGACTTCATCGACAAGCAGCCCTTTCGTCTCGCCTTCGGCGCGGCCTACATCAAGACGCGCCGCTTCGGCCTGAGCCTCGATTTTTCGGTCTACGGCGGCTACGACAGCTACAACGTGGTCGAAGTCGCCAGCGGGGCGCTGCCGCAGAAGAAGCGCCCGATCTGGCAGCTCAACGCCGGCGCCGAGCTTTACCTCGCGCGCCGCTTTCCGATCCGCCTCGGCTTCTTCACCAACCTCAGCTCGCTCGACATCGAGGACAACTGCCCGTCGATCACAGCGTCGTGCTACCAGCTGCTGCTAAACCCCACCTCGGACTGGACCGATCGCTACGGCGTGGCCGGCTCGTTCGGCTACGAGCGGGGTCGCTACACGCTAACGCTGGCCTGGGCCTTCAACTTCGGCGCGCGCAAGGTCACGGTGCAGACCGCCGAGCTCGACAGCTTCCGCGCGCTGCTCTTTTTGGTGGTCGGCGCGTCGTTTCGCTTCTAGCCGACGCGCGCCACCAGCGCCGTGATGTCGTCGTGGCTGCCCGCCTCGGCGGCGGCGTCGACGAGCTTCTGCGGGATGTCGCCGTCGAACGTCTGCGCCTCGAGCAGCGAGCGCACGATCTCGTCGTCGAGCACGCTCAGGCCGTCGCTGCAGAGCAGCAGCCGATCGCCGGCCGCCACGTCGAGGATCGCGCTCTCGACGCGCAGCACCTGACAGCCGCCGCCCACCGCGTTGGAGAGCGCGTTGTCCCAGCGCGCGTCGACGAGCTTCTCGGCGGGCGTGCCCATCACCTGCTCGCGCAGCTGCTCGCCCACCGTGTGGTCCTTGGTCAGCCGCGTGATCTCGCGCCCGCGCAGCTTGTAGCCGCGCGAGTCGCCCGCGTGGCCGAGATAGAACTTGCCGCCGTAGACGAAGATCAAAGTCAGCGTGGTGCCCATCTTGAAGCTCACGCCCTCGCCCATGGCGACCTGCTCGACGCGCACCTTGGCGTTCTGAAAGGCCTGCTCGATGGCCGCCGTGACCGCGTCGTCGTCGGCCGGTTCAGCGCCATGCGGCAACGTCTCGAAGAGATGGCGCGCCACGGCGTCGACCGTCACGGCGCTGGCCGTGCGCCCGTCGCCGTGTCCGCCCATGCCGTCGGCGACCGCGAGCAATATCGACGAGGCCGCCTGAGCACCCTCGGGCGTCATGCTGCCAACGAGGTAGCTGTCCTCGTTTTCGCTCTTTTTGGCGCCCATTCGGCTCGCCGCGAATGTCTCGAGAGGCGGTAGCACGGCCGCAGATCTTACCCTAGAGTCGTGGGCTATATGGGAGCGTTCAAGAAGGGCCGCGAGATCAAGAGTCCCGTCAGCGGCGTCAGCTACCGCATCCAGCGGGTCCTCGGCCAGGGCGGCTTCGGCACCGCCTACCTCGCCGACGAGCTCAATCGGCGCGGCAAGCCGGCCGATATGGTGTGTCTCAAGACCACGCTCGATCAGGCCAGCTGGCATCGCGAGTCGTACTTCGGCGAGCTGCTCAGACGCAGCAAGCGCGCGATCCAGACGCTCGACTCGTTCCCGCTGATGCCCAAGGGCGGACGCTCGGCAATTCAGTACTGCCTGGTGCTCGAGCTCGCAGAGCACGGCACAGTAGCCGACTACCTCGAAAAGACCGGCAAAGCGTGGACGCCGGCGCGCGCCAAGCGCGAGATCATCGCGCTGCTGCGCATGCTCGATCAGCTGCACGGCGCCAGCGCCACGCACCGCGACATCACGCCGATGAACATCTTCGTCTGCGGCAACGGCACGCTCAAGCTGGGCGACTTCGGCATCGCGCGCCACCAGCTCGCCGGCGCGCCGCAGACCGTCGACGCGTTCAACCCGGCGTTTGTCACCGCCGGCATGGCCAGCGACGCGCGGCGCTACTGGCAGACCGCCGACGACGTCTATCAGATGGGACAGCTGCTGGCGATGCTGCTGCGCGGCGACCCGCAGACCATCGTCAAGCCGCGCATGGTCGACAGCCTCGGGCTCGAGGACGGCCTCAAGGCGATCGTCAAGCGCGCCATCGGACCGCGCAAGAAGCGCTACGCCGACGCCTTCGAGATGCTGCAGGCGCTCGTCGGCGACAAGGTCTCGGGCGCCGATCAGGCGCCGCTGCGCTCGCTGGTCGACAAGACCGTGGTCTTCACCGGGCCGCTCAACATCAAGCGCTTCGACGCCGAGGTGCTGGTGCTGCAGAGCGGCGGCAAGGTCGCCAAAGAGGTCAACAAGGACGTCGACGTGGTGGTGCAGGGCGGACGCTCGCCGCACTACAAGGGTGGCCACAAAGGACGCAAGCTGCTCGCCGCCGAGAAGCTGGCCAAGAAGGGCCAGAAGATCACGTTCATCGGCGAGGCGGAGTTTCGCCGCCTGACGCGGCAAGAGGCGAACTAGGCGTTAGCCGCCGTTGTCGGCTTTCACCGGTGGCGTGGGCGGCGCGGGCGCCTTGGGCTTGCGCCGGCGCTTGGGGCGCTGGCGATAGAGGATGAACGTCATGTCGTCGGCCTTCGACGGCAGGTCTTCGTCGGCGCGCCCCTGCATGCGCGCGTTGACCTGGCCGATCAGCGCGGCGGCGGCGTGCTCGAGCGGGCCGCGGCGGATCTGCTCGACCACCTCGTGCATGTAGAGGTTGTCGAAGATGCCGTCGCTGGCGATGAGCAGCGTGTCGCGCGCCGACATCGACAGTCGCGCGCCGACCTCGATGCGCATGCGCTCGGAGCCGACCATGTTCGAGATCAGATGCAGGTCGGGGTGATGCAGCGCGTCTTCGTCGTCGATGAGCCCAGCCTCCACGGCGTAGCCCACCGGCGAGTGGCTGACCGTCTGCAGCTTGACGCGCCCGCGCTGGCCCACCACCACGACCGTCGAGTCGCCGACGTGGAAGGTGCGCATGGTGCGGTCCTCGTCGATGGCGACGATGGCGAGCGTGGTCCCGGCGCCGAGGCCGAGCGCCTTGACGGCGGCGTTGGCGCGCTCGATGCCGTTGAGGATCGCGCCGCGCAGCAGCTCGCCGCCGAGCTCGCGCTCGGGCACGCCCTCGCAGGCC